>PHCO01000068.1 GCA_002842265.1 Betaproteobacteria bacterium HGW-Betaproteobacteria-18
CATGTTCAAGCTCAAGGTAAACCATCGGCGCATTGTTTTGATCTTTCATGCAAAAGAAATAGGGAGCGCTGACCATACGCTGTTCATGCCTCCGATCTGCTCGGGTTTCAGACAACGTTGAGCCTGTATCTTATAAACGATCAAGTGTACTTTTCTTGAATAACACGTGTTGATGCCGACTAAAGACTGACTCACTCATAGAGGATATGCCGACCCAGAATTGACCCAGAGGAGCAGGTTTTGACCTGCTTCCAGAACCCATGTTCGCCATGCGGTTTAAGACTCCATCGGACCGAAGCAATCAGCTCAATCACAGTGTGCTGGATTCCGCATTTGGGCATGATTCCAAAAAAATAAGTATTAACCCTTATTTGACACGTTAATCACTCATAAATGTTCGATTAACGCACAGTAATGAACGATTTAGTTCAAAATAATCTCCTGGAATAGATAAAGTCACGAAACTTTCTGAGATTTATCTGTTTATCGCACGTTCAGCCCACTTCCATTGACAGCAAAACCCATTCAAACCAGGAGACAAAAATGCAAGCACTGATTTCCCACCAGTTGGTCAAGTACCTCGAAGACCGCGGCGTTGAGTACATTTTTGGCCTGTGCGGCCATACCAACATTGCGGTGCTGACCGCACTCGAAAAAAGCAGCATCAAGTTCATCAACACGCGCCACGAGCAGGTGGCTGCCCACGCCGCTGACGGTTACGCCCGCGCCAGGAAAACCACCGCCGTGGTGCTCAGCCACCTCGGCCCTGGCCTGACCAATGCCTCCACCGGTGTCGCCAATGCCGCGCTCGATTCTGTCCCGATGGTGGTGATTGCCGGTGACGTACCCAGCCATTACTACGGCAAGCACCCGCACCAGGAAATCAACCTGCACTCGGACGCGGCCCAGTCGGAAATCTACCGCCCGTTCTGCAAGCGCGTCTGGCGCGTCGAGCGCCCTGACCTGTTCCCTGAAATCATCGAAAAAGCCTTCCAGCTGGCCGAGAGCGGTCGCCCCGGCCCGGTGCTGGTGTCGGTGCCGATGGACATCTTTTCGAAGGAAGTGGACGTTGAACTGTTTGCCAAGCTGAAGCTGCACACCAAGAAGCTGCACACACCCAGCATCGACGACGAGGTGGCCACCCAGATCATCGAGGCGCTGGTTGCCGCCAAACGGTCACAGCTCCATGTGGGCGGCGGCGTGGTGCTGGCCAACGCCACGGCAGAACTGGAAGAATTTGTCAACCACATGAGCCTGCCCGTGTCGCACAGCCTGATGGGCAAGGGTGTGCTGCCCGACGACCACCCTTTCATTCTGGGCATGACGGGTTTCTGGGGCACCCAATTCATCAACGACAAGTGCCTGAACGCTGACCTGATTCTGGGCCTGGGCACCCGTTTTGCCGAAGCCGATTGCAGCTCGTGGGAGAAGGAATACACCTTTGACTTCAGCAAAACCAGGCTGATGCACATCGACATCGACCCGAGCGAAATCGGCCGCAACTACCCGGTGCAAATCGGTGCCGTGGCTGACCTGAAGCAAGCGCTCAAGGTGCTGAACCGTGTGGCCAAAAAGCTGTACCCGCAAGGTTTCAAGAACGAGGCATTAAAAGCCGAAATGGCCGCCAACCGCAGCACTTTCAAAGCGGGCCTGGTGGCTGCACAACAAAGCAATGCGTTCCCGATGCGCCCCGAGCGCATCCTGGCCGACGCACGTGCCGTGCTGCCGCGTGACGTGATCATCACCACCGACGTGGGCTGGAACAAGAACGGCGTGGGCCAGCAGTTTGACATCTTCACCCCGGGCAGCATCCTGACCCCCGGCGGTTTTGCCACCATGGGTTTTGGTGCCCCGGCAGCCATTGGGGCCAAGATTGCCTGCCCCAACCGCGTGGTGGTCTCCCTGGTGGGTGACGGCGGCTTCGGCCAGAACCCGGCCATGCTCGCCACCGCCGTGGAAAGCAATGTGCCCGTCATCTGGGTGATCATGAACAACTGCGCCTTTGGCACCATCGCCGGGCTGCAACTGGCGCACTACGGCACCACGGTGGGTACGCTGTTCTTCAAGGATGGCCAGCCCTTCCAGGCCGACTTTGCGGCGATTGCCCGGGCCTACGGTGCAGAAGGCGTGCGTGTGACATCTGCCGACGAATTCAAGCCTGCGCTAGAAAAAGCCATGGCTTCCAACCGCCCGTTTGTGATCGATGTGGCGATGCAAAACGCGCCCGTGGAAACCGCCGGCCACTGGAACATCATGGACATCTACTCGCCCGGCAAGAAGGTACACCACGCCGACACCAGCGCGGTGGCTGCGGCTGGAGGCTCCAAGTGATCGTCATTGCGAGGAGCACAAGCGACGCGGCAATCCATGAACCCCTGGATTGCCACGCTGCGCTCGCAATGACGGTGATCTTGCTCACTGACGAAACCAAATCATCATGAAACACCAATACTCTCTCGCCCACCTGACCGCCATGGCGCTGCCACCGGTGGATTTGATTGAAGTGGCCGCCAGGACCGGCTACGACTACGTGGGCCTGCGCCTCTCGCGCGTGACCGATGCCGAGCCGCTGTACCCGCTGATCACCAGCAAGGTCGCCATGGCAGCCACCAAGGCCAAGCTGGCGGACACCGGCATCAAGGTGTGGGACATCGAGCTGGCCCGCATGGACCCGAGCCACGATGCGCAAAGCTACTACCCCATGCTCGATGCCACGGCCGGACTGGGTGCCAAACACGTCATTTGCCAACTGCCCGACCCGGACCGCGAGCGGGCCCACGCGCGCTTTGCCACCCTGTGCGACTACGCCCAAACGCTGGACATCAGCGTCAGCCTGGAATTTCCCTGGTGGACCGAAACCGGCAACCTGGAAACCGCCACCACCGTGCTCAACACGGTCAAGCGCAGCAACGCCGGCATGTTGATCGACATGTTGCACTTCTTTCGCTCCAACTCCAGCCATGCAGCCCTCAAAGCGCTGCCACGCGAATGGTTCCACTTTGCCCACGTGTGCGACGGGCCCGCCACCATTGCGCCTGGCATGGACAGCATCCTGCATGAGGCGCGCAGCCACCGTCTGTTCCCCGGCGACGGTGACTTTGGTGTGAAAGAAATTCTGGCTTGCCTGCCCGACCCCATCACCTACACGCTTGAAATTCCGGGCGATGCACTGGCGGCTGAAATCGGCTTTGAAGAATACGCCCGCCGTGCCCTGCAAACTGCCAGGAAAAACCTGGACTGAACCGAGAAAAAACACATTTACTTGTTGTCATCGCGAGGCTGCAGGCCGTGGCGATCCATGACCCCCTGGATTGCCGCGCTTCAGCCTGTCCTGAGCTCGGCGAAGGGCTCGCAATGACGAACCTTTAACCCACCACCCACCTTCACTGGAGACAAACCATGAGCAACATCCCCCCCGAACTGCAAAAAACCGCCATCAACGCCGAACAGCGCGAAGAGCTTGACACCGCCTTTGCCAAGGCCCGCGCGGCGCTTGCCATCATCGAAACCTATGACCAGGCCCGTGTGGACCGCCTGTGCCAGGCCGTGGCCTGGGCCGTGTCGAACAAAAAAACCTTCACCCGCCTGGTGGCTGAAGGCATTGCCGAGAGCCGCCTGGGTGACCCGGACAGCCGCATGGGCAAACGCATGAAGATTCGCGGCATCCTGCGTGATGCGCTGCGTCAAAAGAGCGTGGGCATCATTGAAGAAATCCCCGAAAAAGGCATCGTCAAATACGGCAAACCCGCTGGTGTGGTGGCCTGCATCGTGCCCACCACCAACCCCGACCTGACCCCCGCTGGCAACGCCATTTACGCCATCAAGGCGCGTGACGCGGTCATCTTCTCGCCGCACCCGCGCGCCAAAAAAACCAGCTTTGAGACGGTTCGCCTGATGCGTGAAGCGCTGGAAAAAGAAGGCGCACCGCCCGACTTGCTGCAGTGCCTGACCCGCGTGAACATTCCCATGTCGCAAGCGCTGATGGCGCAGGCCGACCTGGTGATCGCCACCGGCGGCCAGCCCATGGTGCGCGCCGCCTACAGCTCGGGCACACCCGCCTACGGCGTGGGCGCGGGCAACTCGACCATGGTGATCGACGAGACCGCCAACATCGAAGAAGCTGCCATGAACACCCGTTTGAGCAAGACCTCTGACTTTGGCTCCGGCTGCTCGGCTGACGGCAACCTGATCATTCAGGAAGGCATTTTTGATGCCATGGTGTTGCAATTGCAAAAAGAAGGTGGTTACCTGGCCAACGACGCTGAAAAAGCCAAATTGCGCCAGGCCATGTGGGACGACGAAGGCCACCGCCTGGCCGACACCGTGGCGATTGCGCCACAAAAGCTGGCCGAGGCCGCAGGTTTCAGCATTCCGGCAGACCGCAAGTTCATCATCGTGCGCGGTGATGGCATCGGCAAGGAATACCCGTTCTCGCGCGAAAAACTCACCACGCTGCTGGCGGTTTACAAATACGGCACGTTTGACGAAGCCCTGAAGATGATGCGCGCCATCTACGACGTGGGCGGCAAGGGCCATTCCTGCGGCATCTACTCGTTCAACCAGGACCACATTCACCAGCTCGCCATGGCCGCACCGGTGAGCCGCATGATGGTGCGCCAGCCGCAAAGCAAGGCCAACGCCGGTGCATTTAACAACGGCATGCCCATGACCAGCAGCCTGGGCTGCGGCACCTGGGGCGGCAACGTGATCAGCGAAAACGTCAACCTCAAGCACTACATGAACACCACCTGGGTGTCGGTGCCTATTCCAGAAGACCGCCCCTCAGACCAGGAACTGTTCGGCGAGTTTTACGACCCGGCCCTGGAAGAAGGCGAATTTACCGCCGACGACATGGCCAGTGCCTGCTGATATTGATCACGGCAAGGGCCATGTTGTAGGAGGCCCGCCTCGGGCCGATGGATGTCTGGGGCCCATCGCGGCGAGACGCCGTTCCTACAGGCAATATCGCGTAAAGTGCCTGCCTGTGCCCTCGTGGCGTTGGCAGGTTTTTTTATTGAACGGAGCAAGACATGCAAACATCCAAACCCATCGAATTACACGGCCAAGCCATTGCCGGCGGCAAGTTCCCGCTGATCTGCACCCCGCTGGTGGGCCGCACGCTGGACAAACTCATGGCAGAACTGGCCGTGGTGTTGCCCAAGCAGCCTGACGTGCTGGAATGGCGCGTTGACTTTTTTGAAGCCATTGGCGACACCGCTGCCGTGATCGCTGCGGCGCAAGCCATCAAGAAGGCAGCAGGCAACATCCCGGTGCTGTTCACGCGCCGCTCCACCATCGAGGGCGGTGAAAAAATCGCCATCAACGAAGCGCAGGTGATTGCCATGTACACGGCGATCTGCGCAAGCAAAAGCATCGACCTGATCGACTATGAAATGGCCAACGACGCGGCCAACATCGCCTTGGTGCGCGCGGCGGCCAAAACCAACGACATCAAGCTGGTGCTGTCGTTCCACAACTTCTCGTACACGCCGGGGCTGGAAACACTGGCCAGCAAATTCCTGACCGCCGACCAGCTCGGTGCCGATGTGGCCAAGGTGGCCGTGATGCCGCGCGACCTCGACGACGTTCTAACGCTGTTGACCGCCACCCGCGAAGCCAGCAAAAAACTGCGCATCCCGCTGATTTCCATGTCGATGGGGCCTTATGGCGCCATGACGCGCTTGTTTGGCTGGACTTTTGGTTCGGCCCTGACCTTTGCCGTGGGCGCCAGCAGCTCGGCGCCCGGCCAGGTGCCGATCGAAGACCTGAACACGGTGCTGGGGATTTTGCAGAAGTCGATTGGCGGCAAATAAAGTTTACCTGGCCGAAGCGCCTAACTGCTTCGCACCACCTGATCGGCGTTGGCGCGCAATTGCAGCGCAATGCTGTCTGCCAGTTGCAACCGGCGCAATAGCCAGGGACTGAGGTCGCCATCGAAGGGGTCGCTCAAGCCCGACCATTCAACCGGCACCACGGCGTGCGTGGCCGCCAGTGATGGCATGTCGCGCCCGCCCAGTGATGCATCGATGGTTTGTGCCGTCAGCTTCAGGGGCTGGTCGATCTGCTCATGCGTCAGTCGACCGCGACGCTGCAGCAGCATGGTCTTGACCGTGGTCAACTGGGCCAGCAACTGGTAGCTGTAGGCCAGCAGTCGCCCCAGCGGCGCCAGTGGCGGGCGCATGGCGCGCGGCTCGGACAAGGAACGCTGGGTCGCCTGCACCAGCGCCGAGAGGCTGTCGTAGGCCTCGCGCCGTGCCAGCCGCCACTGGATTTCTGGCGCGTTGTCCACCGCCTGCAATTGCCACAGGCCCAGCGCCACACGCGCATGCCGCGCTTGCGCCGCCAGGGTGCGCGCCACCAACGCCGCAATCTGACTGCGCTCCCATGACGGCAGCACGTAGCTGAAAGCCCAGGCAAGGGTGACACCGATCAGGGTGTCCAGCAGGCGTTCCGCCACATCAAAGACCGGGCTCGGCCCGGCGTTAAGCATCTGCACTTGCAACAGGCCCAGCACCGTGGCGGCGACGGCCGTCACCAGGTATTTTTTGACCGCAAAAGCATGGGCAAAGGCCTGTGCCAGCGTCACCACCAGTAGTACAAGCCAAGGCGGGGTATGCGCATACAGCAGCAGACCCGCCAGCACACAGCCGATCAGCGTACCGATGGCCCGGCTGTTGCGCCGCTCCAGGGTTTGCGCCAGGCTGCCGCGCAGCACCACCACGATGGTCAGCAGTATCCAGTAATCGTGCGTTCCCCAGGGCAGCGCCAGCGAGATCGCGTAAGCCGTGCCGATGGCCAGTGCCGCCCGAATGGCGTGACGCAAAGGTGGCGCATTCCAGTGCCACATGGACTGCAACGGTTGCCAGGACCAGACGGTGGGGCTGACAAACAGTTGCCAGTTGGTGCGCACCAGGCTCACATCGGGTTCCAGGTCGCCGCGCGCCAGCCTGATCAGGCGCAAGCTGTCGTCATTCATGTAACCGATACGGCTTGAAATCCCCAGGGCCAGGATCGCCGGCGAGGGGGCCGTGTCAGCCGCTGCATCAGTGTTGGCATTGCCCCATGCAAGGCTGGTCAGTTGGCTGCGCCGGCTTTCAAACAGCAGCGGAGCGCGCCCCAGCAACAGGGCATCGGCCAAAGCCTCGATCTCGTCGGCCAGTGCCTTCAATATGTCGCGCAGCGTGTGCAGCACCGGTTCATGGCCGGGATGGGACTTCAGCGTGTCGAGGTCGAGTTCGCACACCAGCAGGTGGTCACGCATTTCCAACACCAGCATGAGCATGTTGGCCAACTGCTGGCGGCGCGTGGTGTGCGGCGACTCCAGCAATATATCGCGCGCCGTTTGCAATTGGTCGGCCAAGGCGGCTTGCTGTTGCAGCAGCGTGCCGATCAATGGCGTTTTACTGACCTCGTCGGTCACCGTGGCGGGTGTGAATTGCTGCGCCTGGGTGCGCATCAGCCGCGCCAGCGCCAGCAAGGTGTCGGCCAGCATTTGCACGCGGTAACGTGCGTTGAGCGCCGCATTGGCCAGCGTCGCCCAGACCAGATACGACACGGCCCCCAGCGTGAAATAGAGGCAGGTGGCCAGGTTGGTGGCGCTGTTGGCGTGGTCTGGCACCGCCAGCGAAAACACCATGGCAAACATCACCGAGATCGAGATCGGCAGCCCCCGCTTGCCCCAGGCTCCGGCCAGAAAAGCCAGAAAGCTGGCGGGCACCAGCAACAGGCCCAGCAGGATGGGGGCGGCGTGCAGCACTTGCACCGCATAAAAGAGCGGCAAGCCGATCACAAAAGCCGGCAACAGTTGCCAGAACTTGCCGCGTTTGGGTGCCGGCTGATCCGGCGGAATACACACCACCACGCCGACCGATGCAGCGGCAGCGGCGAAGGCGCCCAGCAACAGATGGACGCTGCCCGAGATCAGCAACAAACCCAGCGCCGCCGACAAGCCGTTGGTCACGTAATGGCTTAGCGCGATGCGCAAGGCATCGCGCATATAGCGTTCAAAGTGGCTTTGTGACTGCATGGTTACAAGGAAAGGAAGGCATCGGGCTTGCGACCGTCTGTCAAATCAAATTGCGCATCGCCCGCGCCGTTTCCATCAGCACCGGCAGCACGCGCGACACCGCGTCTTCGCTGCTCTCGTGCCCCATCGGCATGGTGACATTCAATGCCCCCACCAGGTCGCCCTTGCGGTCAATCAGTGGCACAGCCACGCCGCGGTAGGTCAATTCAAGCTGTTGTTCTGAAATGGCCCAGCCGCGCTGGCGGATGCGCGCCAGTTCGATGCGCAGTCGGTCTTTGCTGTTGATGGTGTAGCTGGTGTAGGCCTTGAGCTCGTGGTGGGCCAACCAGTTTTCCAGCCACTCGGGGTCGCGCATGGCCAGCATCAGCATGCCGGCGGCCGTGACCTGTGCCTGCACGCGCGAGCCCAGCACCACGCCGGTGTTCATGCTGCGGGTGGAGCCATTGCGGGCGATATAGACCACGTCGTCGCCATCCATCACGCTGACATAGGCAATTTCCTGCGTGCCGGAGGTGACCCGCTGCAAAAAGGGTTGCACGATGCGTGGCAGCCGCGCCGATTCCAGATACGACTGGCCCAGCCGCAACACCCGGGGCGTGAGCCAGAACATCTTGCCGTCGGTGGCCACGTAGCCCAGGTAGGCCAGTGTCAGCAGGTAGCGGCGTGCGGCGGTGCGCGTCATGTCGCAGCGCACGCCGGCCTGGCTGGCCGTCATGCGCGGATTCGCATCGTCAAAGGCTTCGATGACGGCCAGGCCCTTTTCCAGACCGGCAATCCAGTCGCGCTTGTCCAGTGCGGCACCAGGCGCAACTTTAGGGGATGAAACAAGGCCTGTCATGCTGCTTACTCCGTTGGATGGCGAAAAATGGGCTAAGTAGTTACCCGCATTACGTTCGTTATTCGATTATTTAAGTTCATTTATCGTACAAATATGAGATATTTTGCTTTTTATAGTTCTGCTAAATGGCTAAAGTTCAGCCAGAAACACGATTATGAACGATCAACGCATCAATTCTCTCACCAAAGCGACATCCATGCCGCCAATCAGTGGCGACACCGATGTCTATCTGATCTTGGGCGACCCCATCGAGCAGGTGCTGGCCCCTGAGATATTCAACCCACTGTTTGCGTGCTTTGGCATTGACGCTGTGCTGGTGCCGGTTCAGGTGGCCCAGCAAAATTTGCACGCTTTCGTCAAAACGGCATTTTTGGCCAAAAACATCAAAGGCATGTGGGTGACGATTCCGCACAAGGTGCCGGTCATGGACGTGCTTGACCACAGCAGTGATCTGGCCCGTCTGGCAGGCGCCGTCAACGCCATCCGGCGCAATGCGGACGACACACTCGAAGGTGGCTTGTTCGATGGCGAGGGGTTTGTCAGTTCGCTGGATTACTTTGGCATCGCTTACGCAGACAAAAAAGTGCTGATCGTGGGTGCCGGTGGCGCCGCCGCCGCCATTGGCGCCTCATTGGTGCTGCCCCGCGCCACTGGCAACGCCGCAGAAGTGGCCTTGTTTGATCCCACCTCCGGCAAGGCTGCCGAAGTGGCTGCCCGGCTGCAAGCGGTCAACACCGCGCGGGTTGTGGCGGTCAGCAGCAGCGCACCCGACCGTTTTGACCTGGTGGTCAATGCCTCACCGCTGGGCCTGCAGACCACCGATCCGCTGCCCTGCGATGTGGCGCGCCTCGAACCGCACGCCGCGCTGGTGGACATTGTGATGAAAAACTACCCCACGCCCGTGGTGCAAGCCGCGCGGGCCCGTGGCGTGCACGCCGAGCCGGGCTTTGAGATGCTGATCCAGCAAGCGCATCTGTACATGAATTTTTTTGGTTTCCACGACATCGCTGTTGCACTGCGACAGGACACCCGTACGATTCGTCAGCAAATTTACCCGCAAACGCTGCTGGACGAGAGCGCAGAGACTGGTCAAGAATTTTTCGCAACCCCGTGAGCACCCGCCCACATTTTTTAAACCAGAGGAGACTCCCATGAACTTTCGCCGTCAATTGCTTGGTGCTGCTGCACTGGCCCTGATTTCCACCCTGGGCAATGCCCAGTCTTTCCCGGACCGTGAACTGTCCGGCATCATCCAGTGGGGCGCCGGCGGCGCCACTGACGTGGTGGCACGCTCGCTGGTGCCGCTGGCCGAAGAAGCCCTGGGCAAAAAAATCGTGCTGCAGAACAAGGCCGGTGGCGTGGGCGCCATTGCCACCAACTTTGTCAACCAGCAGGCCTCGGATGGCTACACGCTGCTGATTGGCGCTGAAAACCCGCAACTGCACCCAGTGCTGGGCATCAGCGACCTGGACTACAGCAAGTTTTACCCGGTCAACATCATTGGCCGTGGCAACGTGTATGTGGTCACCACGGTTGACAAACCCTGGAAGACGTTCAAAGACCTGCTCAACGACGTGCAGGCCAACCCCGGCAAGATCAAACAGGGCTCCACCGGCACCGGCGGCCTGCCGTTCACGGTCAGTTCCATGATCTCCACCGTGGCCAAGTTCCCGACCACCTCGGTACCCTTTGCCGGCGACGGTCCGGGTGTAACCGCTTTGCTGGGTGGCCATGTGGACTTCATGTTTGTCGGCGTGGGTGCCGCGGCCGAACACATCAAGGCCGGTCGCCTCAAAGCCCTGGCGGCCATCAGTGCCGAGCCCTTCGAAGGTGTGCCGCCCATCACCAACGACCTGCCTGGCATCGCCAAATACCTGCCCTGGGGCCCGTTCTACGGCGTGTTTGTGAAAAAAGACGTGCCCGATGCGGCCAAAGCCAAGTTGACGGCTGCCTTCAAGACCGCCGCCAACGACCCCAAGTTCGCCGCTTTCATGAAAGACCGTGGCAACGTGATGATGAACATCTCGGGCGCCGAAGCCGATGCGTTCCTGAAAAAATGGCAGTCTGTCACGTCCTGGACGTATCAGGAAGTCGGTGTGGCCAAAGTTGACCCAGCCAGCCTGGGCATTGCCAAGCCTTGATCGTCTGAGCACTTAAACAACACTGCAAACGTTAAAAATCATCGTCATTGCGCGCGAAGTGCGGCAATCCATAAAGTCCTGGATTGCCGCGTCGCTAACGCTCCTCGCAATGACATCCATCGTTTGACGCGTTAACAACAACCGGAGACACCATGCACACAATCCGTCGCCGACTCCCGGGTGAGTTGGTTTTTTCGATCCTGCTGATCGCGTTCAGCCTGTTCATGCTGTGGCAGGCCTACAGCATCTCGAAGTTTGAATCGTTCACCTCGGCCGGGGCCTTCCCGATGTTTGCGGCGGCGGTGATGCTGCTCTCCGGCTTGATTGCAGTGCGTGAAACCATTCGGATGACTCCCGTGCCTGGTGCCGAGGGCGAATCGGTGTGGCGGCAGTTTGTGCGCCAGATCACCCCCGGCGTGCTGGTGCAGTTTGTCATCGCCATTACAGCGTATATGTTGATATTGGAACGCGCCGGCTTTGTGCTTTCATCGTATGTCTTTCTGGTGATCTCGATGTGGCTGTTGGGCAGCCGCAAGTGGGTGCTTAACCTGTGGGTCAGCGCTTTTAGCCTGGCCGTGGTTTATGTGATTTTTCAAACTGTTTTTGCCGTGGTATTGCCCTCTGGCAGCTGGCTGGCTGGAGTCTTCAAATGAATGAAGCACTGACCTATTTTTTCATGTCCTGGGTCGATCCCAGGCTGCTGGGCCTGATTGCAGCGGGCACGTTTGCCGGCATTTACATTGGTGCCATTCCGGGCTTGTCGGTCACCATGGCGGTGTCGATCCTGATCTCGTTCACTTTCAAGTGGGACATCAACTCTGCATTGGCCGTGATTGCGGGCATCTACCTCGGTGGTGTCTATGGCGGCTCGCGCAGTTCCATCTTGCTGAACATTCCTGGCGCGCCTTCGGCCATTGCCACGGCGCTGGACGGTTACCCGCTGGCCAAACGGGGCGAGGCCGGTGCGGCCATTGGCCTGACCACCGTGATGTCGGTGTTTGGCGGCTTCATCGGCATTCTGGCCTTGGCCGTTGCCGCCCCGGCGGTGGCCTCATTGGCGCTTAAATTTGCCCCGCGTGACTATCTGATGCTGGCCATCTGGGGCATTTTGCTGGTGGGAAGTTTGTCGGGTGGCTCGCTCGCCAAAGGCATTTTTGCCGGTGCGTTTGGCGTGCTGATTGGCTCGGTGGGACTGGACCCGATGACGGCTGAGCCACGCTTTACCTTTGGCAGCCTGCAACTGACTGCCGGTATCTCTTATGTGGCAGCCATGATCGGCTTTTTTGGTGTGGCCGAAGTGCTGATGCAACTCCATGAGCTGCACCTCAAGGCAGTCAAACAAAACGTCTCCAAAATCATTCCGCCCTGGCATCTGGTCAAAAAATACCTGCCACTGGCAGCGCGCACCTCCAGCATCGGTGTGGTGGTGGGTGCCCTGCCCGGCGCAGGGGGTGACATTGCCGCGCTGATGGCCTACGACCACGCCAAGCGCACGGTCAAAAATCCGTCCAGCCCGTTTGGCGAAGGCGCGTATGAAGGCCTGGTCGCGCCAGAGTCGGCCAACAACGCCGCCGTGCCCGGCGCCTACATTCCGATGATGACGCTGGGCATTCCTGGCGATGCGGTCACCGCAGTGATCATTGGCGCCATGTACATCCACGGCCTCAAGCCCGGCCCGATGCTGATGATCGAAACCCCGCACCTGTTCTGGTTTCAGGTGGGGGCCTTGACGCTGGCCAACTGCTTCCTGCTGGTGTTTGGCCTGACGGGCATCAAGATTTTTGCCAAGATTGTGGAAACGCCCAAGCCGCTGCTGTTGCCGCTGATCCTGATGCTGTCGGCCGTGGGCGCTTATGCCATCAACAACAACCCGGCCGATGTCTATTGGATGCTGGGCTTTGGCGTGGTGGGCTACATCTTCAAGCGCTATGGCTTTCAGGTCGGACCCATCATTCTGGGTATGATTCTGGGGCCGCTGATGGACTCGTCTTACCGTCAGGCCATGATCTCGGCCGAGGGCAACGTGGGGCAGTTTGCCGGTGAATTTTTTACCTCGCCTTTGTCGGCCATCATCCTGGCGGCACTAACCTTCACCATCGTCAGTCAAACCGCCTGGTGGCAACGTTTGCGGGGCCGCGCATCGGCATAATGGCTTTGATTCAACCCTGAGGGACAAACCATGACGGCAACCCAAGCATCCACACCCAGCCCAGACCGCGAAGCCATTGTCGAAGGCGACAACCCGCTGGGTCTGGAAGGCATCGAGTTCATTGAGTACGCCACCGCCAAGCCACAAGCGCTGGGCCAGGTGCTGGAAACCATGGGTTTCAAACTGGTGGCACGGCACCGCTCGCGTGAGGTGCTGTTGTACCGTCAGGGAGACATCAACACCATCGTCAACGCCCACGCCAAAGGCTCACCGCTTGCTGACAAGCCGCTGATTTCTGCCATCGCCCTGCGCGTGCGCGATGCGGCCACCGCCTACCGCCGTGCGCTGGACCGCGGGGCCTGGGGCGTACCCACCCATGTGGAAGTGATGGAACTCAACATTCCAGCCATTCACGGGGTTGGCACCAGCCGCATTTATTTTGTCGATCGTCACAAACAGTTCTCGATTTACGATGTTGATTTCACGCCCATCCCGGGGGTGGATCAACACCCACCGGCCACGGCAGGGCTGCACTTTTTTGGCATCGTGCAGTACATCGGCAACGAACGCACAGAAGACTGGACCGAGTTTTACCGCGAGTTGCTGGGCTTTCAGGCTCTGCCTGCCGAGACACGCTTTGGCATCCTGCCCAAAGGCCGCATTCTGCGCAGCCCCTGCCCGCCTGCGTCGCGCTTTTACATTCAACTGATTGAGCCGGAAGCGGGCGTGCTGGATGTGGAAGACGACGAAGGTCTGCATCGCATTGGTCTGGGCAGCGCCGACGTGCTGGCCACCGTGGCCGATCTGACCGGGCGCGGTGTCGAGTTTGTCGCTTCGCCCAGTGTGCAAACCAGCGAGCGCGGCGCTCTGAGCAAAACCTGGCTGGGCAGTGTCAGCTTTGAAATTGTTCACGACCTGCGTGGCTGACCATCATGAACAGCGCCAACATGAATGATTTCGCAATGGACAGCCGCTCGCTGGCGGG
>PHCO01000069.1 GCA_002842265.1 Betaproteobacteria bacterium HGW-Betaproteobacteria-18
ATATCGTTTTCGGATTGCCGATGGCTCAGTAACTAAGTAAAGATTCGGCCCGATGATGTTTTAAGTTCCGTTCGGGCTGAGCCTGTCGAAGCCCTTCGACAAGCTCAGGGCGAACGGTTACAAGCTCAGGGCGAACGGTTACAAGCTCAGGACGAACGGACTCAGGTCGAACGGTTCATACTTCATCGGGCCGTAGCAATCTTAGGATGTCTGGTGTCCAAGGTCAAAGCATCATCCTGTATTCCCGCGTGATCTCCGCCACTTGCACCACGTAGGACTCGTACCAGCGTTCGCGGCCAAGCTGCTGCGCCAGCACGTGCTCAGCGTGTGACTTCCAGGCGCGGATGTGTTCCTCGGAAGGCCAATAAGACAGGGCGATCTCGTCCTGGCCCTCGGTCACGGCGGTGAATTCGAGGCAGCCGAACTGGCCCAGCGCCAGCTCGCGCATGCGCGCCGCAACCTGGGTGTATTCGCTGTCAGCGTTGCGAACTTTGGCACGAAAAATGACGACGAACATGTGTGTTTCCTTTGGTTTTTCAGGGGGACTGCGCTGAAATTATCCGGGCAGCCGGGCGTCCAGCCAGCCGCGCAAGCTGTTCACGAAAGCCAGCGCCTGCACCCGCGGCAAGTCGTCCACCCGCACCACGGATTCAAGCAGGCGGCCTTCTTTGAGAGCCATCTCTCGGCCGACACCGTCGAGCAGGCCGCAGTGCAGCGGCGGCGTGACCCAGCGGCCGTCAAGCATCAGGGCGATGTTGCCGCGTGTGCATTCGGTCAGCTCACCGGCTTCGTTGTAGAGCAGGGTGTCGAACACGGCAGGGTCGGTCGGGGCAAAGGCTTCGTAATGGGCACGGTGCGTGGTCTTGAAACGGGTGAACTCGCTGTGTGCTTCATCGAAAGGCTTATCTGCCAGTTGCAGCGTCACGCAAGACGGCGACGGCGGCAGCGCAAAGGCCTGTGCCTGCGCGTGGCCAGAGGCATCCAGCAGCAGGCGCACCCGCCAGATAACTCCGCCATCGTGCTTTTTACTTCCCATGAACATTGCAGTCGGGCTTGTTGTGGGGTCGACTTCAGTCGACCATGGCAGACTCAAGTCTGCCCCACAGGGGTCAAGCTCCATGCGCATCTGGTGCAAAGTCAGTCTGACATGCGCCTCATCAAATGGATAAGCAAAGTGCTCCGCCGCCCGTTGCAGCCGTGCCAGGTGGGCTGCCAAATTGTGAATGACGCCGCCCTCCAGCCGCAATGTTTCCAGCAGCTTGAACGACTGGCTGGCGCGCTCCAGAAAGCCGCGTTTGATACGCCATTCCTGCCACTCCGCCTCGGCTGTGGCGTCCGACGTGATGCCGCTGCCAATGCCGCAGGTGGCATGCGCATCGCGCAGCGTGACGGTGCGAATCGCCACGTTGAAGGTGGCGTGGCCGCCGGGGCGCACCACGCCGATGGCGCCGCAGTAGATGCCGCGCGGCGCGGGCTCCAGCGCCCCGATCATGCGCATGGCCTGCACCTTGGGCGCGCCGGTGACCGAACCGCACGGAAACAGCGCGCTGAACACGTCGCATAGCGTCGTGCCGGGCCGGGTGACGGCAGTCACGTCAGACACCATTTGCAGCACGGTAGGCAGCGTTTGCACGGTAAAAAGATGCGGCACCTTGACGCTGTGCGGCTGCGCCACGCGCGACACGTCGTTGCGCAGCAAATCGACAATCATCACGTTCTCGGCGCGCTCCTTGGGCGAGGCCACCAGCGCGGTGGCCAGTGATGCATCTTCCGCTGCGCTGTTGCCGCGCGGTGCCGTGCCTTTCATGGGGCGTGTCAGCAGCTGTCCGTTTTGCCAGTCAAAAAACAGTTCGGGCGAGACCGACAGCAGCTGCTCCAACCCGCTGTCGATGAAGGCCGCGTAGCCTGTGGGCTGGGCGCGGTGCAGGCGCGTGAAAAGCGTTTGCGGGTCGCCAGCAAACTTGCCGTGCAGCGGCGCGGTGTAGTTGACCTGGTACAAGTCGCCCGCCGCAATGGCCTGGTGCATGCGCGCCATGGCCGCATCGAAGTCCGCCCGGCTCAGTCCGCTGTGCCACTGCACGCGGGTGGCGTCATCGTCATCCGATGTTTCGGCGGGCCACGGCAAAGCCAGGGCATAGACGCCGAACCAGGCCAGTGGACCATCGGCGTCATGCACGGCCAGCGCGGCATCAAACGCGGGCGCGGCTTCATAGCGCAGATAACCCACGCACCAGAAGCCTTGTTTTGCCAAGGCATCGACGGCGTCCAGCAGTGGCTTGACCTGCCCGGGTGTGTGCGCCACCAGCGTCTGCGTCGGCTGGTCGAAGGCGCCGCGCAGCGCGGCCTGCTGGCCATTCGGATCACAAAAATCAAGCAGAACTTGCATGGCGGGCGGCAGACAGGTGAGGCTCAATGGCGTCGTTGTAAGCGATCAAGCCGGTGGCCGTCAGGGTCAATACCCGGTCGGCGCGTTTGGCCGCGGCAACCGAGTGCGTCACCAGCACCATGGCGGCGCCGTGTTGGCGGGTTTGCGCCACCAGCGCATCCATCACGCGCTCGGCGGTGCCGGGGTCGAGGTTGCCGGTGGGCTCGTCGGCCAGCAGCAGCATGGGCCGGTGCACCAGCGCGCGGGCAATGGCCACGCGCTGCAACTGGCCGCCGCTGAGCTGCTGCGGCAGGCGTTCGCCCAAACCGGCCAGCCCCACCGCATCGAGCATGGCCTGCACCCGGGCGTCGTCGTGCTGGCCCAACAGCATCAGCGGCAGCGCCACGTTTTGCGCCACGCTCAGGTGCGGCAGCACGTGAAAGGCCTGGAACACAAAACCGGTTTTCTCGCGGCGCAGCCGTGCCAGTTGCTCGTCGCCGAGCGTGCCCAGGTCCTGCCCGTCGAGCAGCACCGTGCCGCTGTTCCAGCTGTCGAGGCCCGCCATGCAATTGAGCAGCGTGGACTTGCCGACGCCCGACTCCCCGATGATGGCGACGAATTCACCCGCTGCGACGTGAAGTGACACAGCGCTGAAGACCGGCGTTGCGCCGTAGCTTTTGCTCAAATTCTGGATGATCAGGGTCATGGGGCGCGTTGGTAAAACTAACGCAAAAATCCGAGCGTGAACACTTGCGGGCGCAGCTTGTCGCTCAGCGCCTGGTAGGCGGCCTCGAACGAGCCGAAGTTCACCGGTGCAGAGTCGCCGCTGGCGTTGCGGGCTCTCAAAGCATTGCGGATCTGGTACCAGCCGACATCCGGGCGGTTGAGTTTGTAGTCGTCACGCACCGTGCGCACATCGGTGTCGGCAAAGTAGGCTCGCCACAACACGCGCCCGGCGTCCAGCACGGCCAGCGCCTCGGTGGACAAGCCGCCACCCCGTTCGCCCTGAGCTGCCTGTCCTGAGCTTAGTCGAAGGGGTCGAAGGGTGTCGAGGTACTGCACCATGAAGTCGGACTCGAACCGGTCGTGGGCACCGACTTCGGATTCGGTGAACGGGATGAAGTGGTTCACCAGTGACCACTTTTTGCCGTTCCATTCGAGGTCGTTTGCGCTGGCGGTCAGATTGCTGCCACTGAACAGCATCCAGATCAGGCAGTCGCTTTTGAATTCGTCGGTAAGTGGCTCGCTTGGCTGTAAAAATTGGTCGCGATCGTTCAGCCAGGTTTGTTTGATTAGGCGACGTACCGCAAAGACAACCGCGGCTTGCCAAAGATTCTTTACATTGACAAAAAATGCACCTGCACTGCTATAACCAGAAGAAAATAATGCCGTTCTTTGCCCGGCATGCTGTAGGTCATTACTATCACACAGCATTTGTCCTATGGCTTCATCCGACCAAAATGTTCCGCGCACATCCATTGTTTTTACCGCCGGATGAATGGCGTTTTTCAACGGCATGACAGATACTTTATTGGCCTTTGGCCGACTAATCCAGTCATTCAGAGATGCATTTTTAGGAAGGTTGTAAAAGCTCTTTACGCCCACAGGATTCGCTTTTTTGTTCAAAACATCTGCAGATATCTCGGCTATTTCGATTTTTTCTGATGTGTCCCACACCAAAAATCCAATTGGAAAGTCCCCCTTGAGCCCATCAAATGCTTTGCTGTGCACAACAAAGCCATTCAAGTATTTGGCTTTCCAAGCGGCTCTAAATCTCTCAAAATTGGGCGCGTTGACATACTTCAATTTACTGAACATTGCCAATTTCGCAAAAGGAATCTCCAAAGCGATACGCGCCACGAACTGGGTGAATAGTTCACGTGTCGCGTAGCCGTAATCTGTCATGTTCTTGGCAAACCGGGTTGTCGCAACATCAGACTTTGCCTCGCTGCCTAACGTATCGCCTGATTCCGCATACGGCGGATTGATAAACACCACTATCTTCTTGCCCTCGGCAATCGCCTGCCGCAATCCGGCTGGCACCTTGTTGCTCAGGCTGTAATCAATCTTTCCATCATCGGTGATGTCGTCATTCAGGTAGTCGTACTGAAAGCGTTGCGCGGCCACGCAGGTCTTGGTGGCCTTCATCACGTCCACATCGGCCTGATCGAGCGTGGACATGTAGATGTTGCGCGGGTTGCTGTGCTTGACTTCCAGGTTGCCCACGCCACAGCACATGTCCCACACGATGTAGTCTTTTTGCCAGTCCTTGCCCAGCGTTTCGGTCAGCTTGTCATAGGCCTTGTCAACCACATGCAGCGGCGTGTAGAACGCGCCCTTGAAGCTGCGCTCGTCGAGCGGGATCAGGCTGTCGCGGCGCTCCAGCAGGTAGTCGCGGTATTCGGATTTGGGCGGCTTGTGGTAGATCGCCCAAAACTGACGGTAACCTTCCTTGTTGCCCAGTTCATACATTTTGCCGCCCAGGCTGAAGACCGGCGCGCCGTTTTTGTGCAGCAACTCGGCGGGCAGGTTGGCATGGGTGGACAGCGTGCCGTCGTGCATGATGTCGGCAAAAAACAATAGCGCGTAATCGTCTTCTGGCACGCCCACAATTTCGCGCCCGACCATCGCCACCCACTTGTCGAACACCTGCTTCAGGTTGTCCGGCGTGATCTGCGTGCGGATGATGTCGCCGGACTGGATGGCGGCTTTGACGGTGCTGCTGAATTCGTCTTCGTGCGTGGCAATCCTGAACGAGACAAAGTGGGTGCCGATGTGGGCCGAGATTTCGTCCAGCGCCTCTTGGGTGTACTGGCTTGCGGATTTGCCCCACTTGATGGTTTTCCTGGCTAAAAACGGCAGCACATCGGTGCTTTTCATCAGCGCGGCTTTTTCGGTGTCGATCACGGCCAGAAACGGCGGCACGGTTTCGCCCCGGTCGAGCGCCACCTGCACGTAATGCAGCAGTTGCGTGAACATGGCGTAGCTGGAGCATTTGCCGGTGTCCTTGGCTTCAAACCAGATTTCCTTGGTCTGGATGTCGATCAAGCCCTTGGTGTAGCCCTTGAGGCCCAGGGCTTTGATGTAGGCGTCTTTAACGTCTTCTTCGCTCTTGGCTTGTTGCAGTTGGGTGTAAAGGCTCATCGTTATCCGATTGAAATAATGCCATTGAGCGACTCGCAGGCGGACTCGAAAAGCGATGCGCTTACTTGTTTGAACGGGTGTGGTCGGGCACCGCGCTTGCGCCAATCAAAGGACTTGGGCTGGTGCGTCAGGACGTAGCCGACTTCGCCTTGCGCCGTGGTGAACTTCACTGCGAAGGGGTTGGTTTCGTTGAATGGCGCGTGTGTCATGGGCAAGCCGATGACAATGCCGGTGCGTTCGTTGAAGGCCTTGGGGGAGAGCACCAACATCGGGTGTTCGTCTTTCATCTCGGCGCCGGTCTGCGGGTTGAAGTCGATCCAGATCATGTCACGCCGGTCGGGCACCCAAAATTTGGTGCCGGGCATCAGAACACCTCGGCGCCGACACGGCCGCAAGCCATGGCTTCGCCACCGTGAGTTGCAGGGTCGAAGGCCTTGAGTTTTTGCGCCAAGGTCAGTTTGGGCTCACCCACCGCGCGCAGCAACACACCGCCCTCGACCACTTCGATTCGAATGGGTGAACCGAGTGCAAAACGGGCTGCTTTGGCGACAGGTGCGGTGATGCGCACCGCCAAGCCGTTGCCCCATACCTGAACGGTTTGCTCTGCAATGATCGTGGCTGTCATGACGTACTCCGATACTTGTTGATACACGTTTATACATCAAAAATGGCTGTCGGATGTAACTGGGTGCTGGGTAATCCTTGATGTTCAACGTAAAAACTGGGCCGCCAGCGCCAGCGCCAGCACCTGATCCAGCGCATCCGGCGCGTCGCAGGCCACCACGCGGCGCTGCGGCATGGAGCGCAGCCAGGTGATCTGGCGTTTGGCGAGCTGGCGCGTGGCAGCAACGCCCTTGTCGCGCAGTTCGGTTATGGACGGTGCACTGGCCAGCCCGCGCGGTTCATGCGCGTCCAGATACTCCCAGGCCTGGCGGTAGCCGACGCAGCGCATGGAAGGCAGATCCGGGTGCAAATCGCCGCGCGCCCGCAAAGCCCTGACCTCGTCCAGAAAGCCGGCCGCCAGCATGGCATCGAAGCGCTGGGCGATGCGCTGGTGCAGCCAGGCGCGGTCTTGCGGCTCCAGCGAGATCAGCAGGCTGTGCGGGCCATGTCCTGGCCCATCATCTTGACCCGTATCGCCTGTCTCAAGGGCCTGAGCAACGCTTGATTTTCTGGTTTGAAAAGACGACAGAGGCTGCCCCGAAATGCGGTAAACCTCCAGCGCCCGCGAGATGCGTTGCGAGTCGGCCGGGGCCAGCCGCGCGGCTGTGACAGGGTCCACCTGTGCCAGCTCGGCGTGCAGCGCGGGCCAGCCTTTTTGCGCCGCTTCCAGGGCAATGACTTGCCGAATGGCCGGGTCGGCGCGGGGCATGTCGTCGAGCCCCTCGCGCAGCGCCTTGAAATACAGCATGGTGCCGCCCACCAGCAGCGGCAGCCTGCCACGGGCCGTGATGTCGGTCATCAATTGTTTTGCATCGGCCACGAACTCGGCGGCGCTGTAGGCCTGCTGCGGGTCGCGGATGTCGATCAGATGGTGCGGCACAGCCGCCAGCTCGGCGACGGTGGGTTTGGCCGTGCCAATGTCCATGCCGCGGTAAACCAGCGCCGAATCGACGCTGATGATCTCCACCGGCCAGGCGTGGGCAATCGCCAGCGCGGCAGCCGTTTTGCCCGACGCGGTGGGGCCGGCCAGGGCCAGATGGCGCGGCAGGGCAGCATTTAATTGGAATCTGACCCCCATTATTTGGGCTCCCCGTGCCATTGCACCAGCGTCCAGGCGGTCAGCGCGATCAGGGCACTCCAGAACCACACGCCCAGGGTGAGCGGCAGCACGGTGCCGTCCATGTGGCCACCGAGCCAGCTGCCCATGGCAAAGGCGGCCAGCATCATCAAAAAGCCGTTCAAGGCCGATGCCGCGCCGGCCGCCTGCGGGAACGGCCCCACCGCGCCGCTTTGACCACAGGGCTGATGCACGCCGTGGCCGATGACAAACAGCAGTTGCGGCAGCATGATGGCCCACACGTTTTGCACGCCAGCCAGGCTGAGCCCGGCCATGCCCGTGCCGCCGGCCAGCGACAGCACGCCCGCCCATTTGAGGGTGCGGCGCACGCCCAGTCGCGCCAGCCAGTAGCGGCACAAAAAAGTGCCTGCAATGTAGCCCAGCGAGTTGAGCGCCATGAGCGCGCCGTATTGGGTTTTGCTCAGACCCAGCACGTTCATGAAGACAAACGACGAGGCCGCCAGAAAGGTGAACAGGCCACCGTAAGACGCCGCCGACAGGGCCGAGAACGCCAAAAAGGTGGGATGGCGCAGGATGCTATGCCAGGTGGCCAGCAGCGTGGCTGCTTGCAGGGCGGCGGGATTTTTGCGTTGCAGGGTTTCCTCAAAACGCCAGGCGATCATGCCCAGACACACAGCGCCAAAAATGGCCAGCGCGAGCAGGGCAAAACGCCAGTTGAACGCCTCGGTCAGCAGCCCGCCCAGCGGCGCACTTAAAAATGCAATCACACCCAAACCGCTCAAACCTTTGCTCATGACCCTGGCCCCCTGCATTGGCGCGTACAGGTCGCGCACGATGGCGCGCGCGCACATCACCGCCGCGCCCATGGCAGCGCCTTGCACGGTGCGCCACACAATGAGTGCGCTCATGCTGGGCGCCAGCGTGCTGCCAATGGCCGCCAGCACGTAAGCGCCCAGGCCAATCAGCAAGATGGGTTTGCGCCCGAACCGGTCAGACAGCGGCCCCCACACCAGTTGCGACACGCCAAACGCCAGCAGCAGCGCCGTCAGCGTCAACTGCGCCTGCTGCATGGGCGCAGCAAAACCAGCGGTGAGCACCGGCAGCGCGGGTAAATACAGGTCGGTGGTGATGGGCTGCAGGCCGAGTAAAAGCGACAGCAGCAGCACGATCACGCCAGGGGTCATGGCTGTGGCAGTGGCTTGGTTTGGCATGGCTGAGAGCGTAGCAGATACGCCAGGCTGGGCGGGCGTAAACTCAGCATAAAAAAATAAGGCGATGCTTGATAAAAAGGAGGCACTGTTGAGTCAACGCTGGAGAAATCGTTTACCCCATCTGGTCGCCTGGAGTCTGGCGCTGGCCGCTGTGTTGGCGCTGCTGTTGCTGACGCGTCAGGTGACCCAGTCCGAGTCGCACGAGAACGAACGCAGCGCCCGGCGTGAGCTCTCCAATCTGTCACGCCTGAACCAGGAGCACGCCAGCCGCACCTTGCACGCCGCAGACCAGACGTTGCAATTTGTTCGCACACTCTACCAGCGCGATGGCATGGCGCTTGATTTGGCTGTGCTGGTGCGTCAGGACGTGCTGGACATCGACCTGTTTCACCAGATGGGCATCATTGACGCACAAGGCATTTACCGCTTGAGCAACTTGCCCGGCACGCCGCCTGTCAACCTGGCCGACCGGGAGCACTTCAAGGTGCACGTGGCGCGCCCAACCGACGAGTTGTTTGTCTCTCCGCCGGTGTTGGGGCGGGTCTCCAACAAATGGACGATTCAGCTCACACGGCGTATCAGCCTGCCTGACGGCAGCTTTGCCGGGGTGGCGGTGGTATCGCTGGATGCGGATTACTTTGCCAGGTTTTACGCCAGTCTGGACTTGGGGCGCCAGGGCAATGCGATGTTGCTCGGGCGTGACGGCAGGGTGTGGGCGCAGCGTGACAAGCTGCCAACGGATGCGGATCTGGTTTTGCCACAAGCCCAGACCGAAGGTTTTTTTGATCTGGATGCACCCCTTGACAACACGCAGCGCTTGTACCACTTCAGGCCGGTGCCGGATTTTCCGCTGTTTGTGTCGGTGGCTTTCGGCAAGCCGGAGTACCGTGAGTTTGTCCAGCACAGGACCCAACGGGACTGGCTGTTGGCGACCCTTGGCAGTCTGTTGCTGCTGGGTTTTGCCGCCCTTTTTTCGTGGAATCAGTACCGTGCCCAGCAGCAACACCAACAATTGGCGCTCAGCCACGAGCACATGAAGCTGGCGCTGGACAGTGGTGGCTTGGGCTTGTGGTCCTGGAATCTGGTCACGGGCGATTTTGAGGTGGATCAGCGTTTGCTGGCGATGCTGGGTTTTGCCCCGGGTGAAGTGCAGCCAGACAACCATCTTTTTGCCAAGCTGCTGCACCCTGAAGACAGGCAAAAACTGCGCGAGTTGTTGCCGCCGGTGCTCAACGGCGAGGTGCCACGCCTGCTTCTGGACCATCGCCTGCGTCACAAGGAGGGACATTGGGTGCATTTGATGGCCCGTGGCCAGGTGGTCGAGCGCGACACGGCGGGCCGGGCACTGCGCATGGCGGGCACCGATGTGGATCGCAGCGCGCAAAAGAGGCTGGAGGAAGAGATCCATCGATTGGCGTTTTTTGACCCGCTGACGCAGTTGCCCAATCGACGCCTGTTGCTGGACCGTTTGCAGCAATTGAGCGCGGCGCGGGCGCGTAACAACCAGATGGCGGCGGTGCTGTTTCTGGATTTGGACCGGTTCAAGCTGCTCAACGACAGCCATGGCCATGACCAGGGTGATGCGTTGTTGATTCAGGTGGCGCAGCGACTGCGGGTCTGTGTGCGCGAGGTCGATACCGTGGCACGCCTGGGTGGCGATGAGTTTGTGGTGGCCCTGGCACAGTTGGGTAGCGATGCAGATATGGCGCAGGCCGGTGCCCAGGCGGTGGCCAACAAGATTTTGCGTGCCATGGCACAGCCGTTTGACTTGTCTGAAGTCACCTGGAGCCTGTCGGCCAGCATTGGCGTGGCGCTGTTGCTTGATGCCAGGGCTTTGCCCGAAGATATTTTGAAGCAAGCCGATGTTGCCATGTACCAGGCAAAAGCTGCAGGCCGCAATGGGATGCAGTTTTTTAATGACCGATCAGGCCCGGGCGCCGGGTAGCTCATCCCGGCAGGTGGTGTAGCGCGGTACCTGCACCCATCCATCCTCGCAGAGGGTGGCTTATGTGATCACGACCGAGAGCCAGGTCGGCAACTTCGAGCGTTACGGTTTCAATGACCGCGCCTCGTCGGTCGTGGTGGCCAGAGACCGCTGGGAGGTTTGCGAAAACGCCCAGTTCAGCGGTCGATGCGTCGTCTTGCAGCCTGGCCAGTATCCTTCGATGAAGGCCATGGGCTTGAACGACCGTGTGTCGTCGGTGCGTGCCGTGAGCCGGGATGCGCGCAATGATGACGATCGGTATGCCCCCCAGCCTGTTGTATCGCCTGACTACCGCCGGCGCAACAACGAGCGGCTCTATGAAGCCAATGTGACGTCAGTGCGTGCTGTGGTCGGAACGCCTGGGCAGCGCTGCTGGGTCGAGCCAGGGCAAGTGGCCCAGGCTCAAGGCAACGCCAACATTCCCGGGGCGATTGCAGGAGCGCTCATTGGCGGCATTCTCGGCCATCAGGTCGGCGGTGGAACCGGAAAGGATGTGGCCACCGCCGACGGCGCCATTGCAGGGGCCGCAATAGGTGCCAACATCGGCCGCACACAGCAGGCAGCTACCCAGGATGTCCAGCGTTGCGAAAGCACACCCAACCGGGCCCAGGCCCAGTACTGGGATGTCAGCTACAACTTTCGGGGTCAGGAACACCGCACCCAGATGACTGCGCCGCCCGGACCCACCGTGACCGTCAACGAGCAGGGCGAGCCCTGCAATTAACACCTGCTGCAATCGACCAAGCAAAACGGCCCTTCGTCGGGGCCGTTTTGTTGTGTTGGTCAACCCTTCACGCCATTGGAATCATGAGATCGAGCAGTGGTGCGTATTGCTGGGCACCAAAGATGTCGCCGTCGCCTGCGCTGCCGCTGGGGCGTAGCCGGTAGATGGTGAATTTGATGGCATAGGCGGGGTCATATTCGACGAAATCGGAAATCCGCTCCAGGGGGATGGCGTAGAGTTTCGCCATGGTTTCACGGGTCAATGCACCCGATTTCTTGACGCGCTCGTAGTTGGACTGATCGCGAAAGATGATGTCGAACGTGATCTTGTTGACCCCCGCGTTTTTACTGCGGATGGTTTTGGCAAGGTTTTTCAAAGGGGTATCGCTCATGGTTTTGCTCCGCGTGTTTTTGTCTTAGTTGCCAATGGTCACCAGATGGGTGGGGAACAGCTGCATCGGGTCGTCCACGGCCACGGTGTGGTTCAGGGTCCAGCGGAAAGCCGGGCTGGCGTGCAGCACTTCATCCAGCGGAAACGAGACCGAGCCGGCCGTGCCTTTGACGTCGGGCAGGCGGGCGTAAAACATCTGGCGCAGCCCGATCATGGTCACTTCTTCGGCCATCTTGGCGCTCGGGGCCACGCCCTGCACCATCACGCCGAGTTCGTGACCGGGTTGATCACGCAGGGGTTCGAGGGCGCCCATGACACCGTCGCGGCCGTACACGTTGTAGTGCAGTTGGTAGCCGGTGTCGCCAAAGCGGGCCTTGACCTGGGTGCGCGCCCAGTCGATCACACGGTCCATGTTGGCGATGGTGTAGGGGTCGCGCACGCCGCAAAAACCGACAAAACGCTCGCCGACCTTGCCGGCACCCTCCAGCTTGACGCGAACCTGGGTCGCGGGGATGAATTTGGAGCCGGTGATGCGGGTGGTTTTTTCAGAAAATTGCTCGTAGTTGCAATGGGTCATGTCGAGTTTGCCTCCGGCAAAAAACTCTTCGTAAGGGTTGGAGCGCTCGTACATGGCATGGCCCGCAACCGAAGCCACCGTGCAACGCTGCTCCGGGCTCATGGCGGTGACTTTCACGTCCTCGTGGCTGATTTCGCCCATGACCGTTTCCTTGCCGCCGTAAGGCTCGGCGCAGAACGAGGCGCACTCGAGTACCTTGCCCAGGTAGTAGGCGCGGTCGTCAGAAAAACCATGGAAGATGGCTGCAGCGGCAAACAGCGCGGCATCCGAACTGCGCCCGCCGATGATGACCTCGGCACCTTGTTTCAGCAGTTCGACAAAGGGGTGCACACCGGCCATGGCAACGATACGATCCGTGGCATTGAGTTCGGACTCGGTCAGGTCGGCAAATCCGTCCAGGCCTTCAATCGTCTCGCCCTGGCGCATCTTGCTTTTCAGCCAGGATTTGTCCACCTCGGAGTAAAAATAGCCGAGCTTGAACGGTGCGAGCTGGTGTTTTTGCGCCAGTTCCCTGATGATGTCCACATACATGTCAACGCGGCTGTTGGCGCCGGTGTCGCCCGCCGAGCCGATGATCATGGGCACGCCGAGCTTGCGTGCGGCCAGCAGCATGTGCTCCAGGTCATGGCGCTGCCAGTCTTGCGGACTGGTCGAGGTGTCGCTGCCCAGCGGCCCGGGGCCGATGTCGTCACTGCCGGAGTCGGCGGCGATGTAGTCGGGGCCGTCGGCCACGCCGATGTTGAAACTGTCCACCCGAATCGGGGCAAAGCCCAAATGTCCGTTAGGGCAAATGATTTTCAAAGACTGCATAGGGTTTTTCTCCAGGTTAATGTGACAGCGACAGAAGCTGCTTGGTAGCTGTAAAGCAGTATTTGTGCCACCATGATTGAGATATTTAATTCAATAAAATCAATAACTTATGAAATTTTTCCGAAAGCAGGCAGGATTTGCGTGATTTCTTTCATTGGATTGCGTGCAATTCACTCGCCTTTGAGCAAACCCAGCTTCAACATCTGGTGGCGCAAGGCATGGCGCGACAACTTGAGCTGGTCAGCCGCTGTGCTCAGGTTGTCGTCACAGCCCCGCAGCACCTGCTCGATCAGCTTTTTCTGAAAATCGCCGGTGACCTGGTGGTAGTCCATGTCGGCAGGCCATGCCATGGGCTCTGATGCCAACGGTATCGATGCCGGTGCCGCCTGGACTTCCCGCAAGATGCGCGCCGGCAGATGCGATGCCAGCAGGCGGTCGCCGTCTTCGAGCAGACAGATGCGTTCGGTCAGATTTTCCAGCTCACGCACATTGCCCGGCCAGTGGTAGGCCAAAAAGATGCGCTCCGCCTCAGCGTCGAGTTTCTTGCGCTGCCCGCCATACAGTTGGTGGTACTTGTGCAGGAAGTTGTCCGTCAGCAAAAGAATATCCTCGCCGCGTTCGCGCAATGGCGGAATGTTGATGGAGATGACTTGCAGGCGGTAATACAGGTCATCACGGAATTTGCCGGCATTGACTTCCTGCAACAGGATTTTGTTGGTGGCGGCGATGAAGCGCACGTCCACATCGATCGGCTTGACCGCACCGACACGGCGAAAGCGCTTGGTGTCAAGCAGGGTGAGAATTTTGGCCTGCATCACCGGGTGCAGCTCGCGAATTTCGTCCAGAAACACCGAGCCCCCACTGCCGGCTTCAATCAGTCCTTCTTTTTTCAGGACGGCACCGGTAAAAGCGCCACGCTCATGACCAAACAGTTCGGACTCGAGCAGTTCGGCCGGTATGGCGGCGCAATTGATGTCGATAAAGGCTTTCTGGGCGCGTTGCGAGCCTTGGTGGATCATGCGCGCCACCAGGCCCTTGCCAGTGCCGGTCTCACCGTAAATCAACACCGTGCCGGCCTTGCTGGGCGCCACCCGTTCGATCAGGGCGCGCAGCGCCACCATGCTTGCGTGC
>PHCO01000070.1 GCA_002842265.1 Betaproteobacteria bacterium HGW-Betaproteobacteria-18
TGGTGGTGTTTGTGGTGGTGCAACGCGCCACCCGGCCGGTGCGGCGCCTGAGCACACTGCTGCAAGAGCGCCAGTTGGACGACCTGACCCCCCTGCAGGTGGTGGACGCACCGGTGGAACTGCTGCCCCTGATGGAGGCCACCAACACCACCATGCGCCGCCTGCACCACCTGCTGGAGAACCAGAAGCGCTTTGTGCGCGACACCGCGCACCAGTTGCGCACACCGCTGGCGGTACTCAAGGTGCAGGTGCAATCAGCCTTGCGTGGCGACGTGGACCCGATCCAGGGCCTGACAGAGATCAGCCACACCGTAGAGCGCGCCACCCAGCTCGCCAACCAGATGCTGGCACTGGCCAAAGTGGCGCAGCTGGCACAGGAAAAAGCCACAGCAGCGGTGGACTGGGCCAGCAGCTTGCGTGAAGTGGCGCTTGATTTGTCGCCCCTGATTGCCGACAAAGCGCTTGATTTTGAGATTGACACCACACCCGCCCCGATTCAAACCCACGCCTGGATGCTGCGCGAGCTGTCGCGCAACCTGCTGCACAACGCCATTCGCTACAGCCCCGTGCAAGGCAAGCTGCAGGTGCGCCTGCTGCGTGATGCCAGCCACGCGGCGCTGGTCATCAGCGACTGCGGGCCGGGCATCAGCGACGAACTGCGCAAACGCCTGTTTCAGCCCTTTTCTGCCGGACAGTCCCACAGCGGCAGCGGCTTGGGGCTGGCCATTTGCCTGGAGATCACCCACACCCTGGGCGGGCAAATTGAACTCGTCAACCGAATGGCGCATGGTCAGATCGACGGGCTCGATACCACGGTGCGGCTGCCGCTGGCAGCGCCTTCAGCTGACTTATAGCTAAAAGGTGCGGCAGTGCTACCATCCCGGCACAGGGCTTTTTACATGCCCGTGAAGTACTCAATCGCCCGGATGCCTCAGCCTGTGTCAACAGGCTCCGCTCTCAACTTCAAACCAATGAAATGAAGTCATGATCAACTTCAATATTGCTTATTTTTTTGGCTTCATTGGCGCTGGCTTGATGGTGACCAGCTATCTGATGAAAAGCATGCTGCCGCTGCGTGTGGTGGCTTTGGTCGCCTGCCTGTTCCTGGTGCTCTACGGCTACTTCGCTGCAGCCATGCCCACCTTGTTGCTGTATGGCGCGCTGATACCCATCAATATCAAAAAGACACTGCAGATTCGTAAACTGGTACAGGCCATCGAAAACGCCAAATCCGATACACCCATCTCGGAATGGCTGCTGCCCAACATGACGCGGCGCACCGCCAGGGCGGGTACAACGCTCTGGAAAAAGGGCGATGTGGCCAACGAAATGCTGTACCTGGAGTCCGGCAGCCTGCGATTGGTGGAATACGGCGAACTGCTGGCGCCGGGAAGCCTTGTCGGCGAGATTGGCCTTTTTTCACCTGACAACGTCCGCACGCTCACCCTGGAATGCGTGACCGACTGCACGCTTTTCAGCCTGTCGGCCGAAGGCATGGCACGCCTGTACTACCAGAACCCAAAGCTGGGCTTTCATGTCATGCGTTTGATTGTGGCGCGTCTCATGCATGACACTGAAAAGGCGCGCAAAGCTGCGAGCGCCAGCAACGTCGCAACATAAAAATCTCGGGACACACATGGCAGCTTTCACGATGCGCAAGCAGGTTTACGCTGCATTACCCGAAGGCGAGGAACATCGCGGCGCACGCTGGATGGCGGCCCTGATCATTGGCAACGTCATCCTGGCCACGGCGACGACCCTGCTGCAGTCGGTACCGGAGTTGCAGCCACACATGGCGGCAAACACCACCATCCCCCTGCTTTGCGGCAGCCTCTTTCTGGTGGAATTTTGTCTGCGTCTCTGGACGGCACCAGAATGTCATCGACTGTGGGGGAAATTTCCGGTATTGGGTAAGTGCGGCTCCTATTTAGTCAGCTTTCACGGCGTGATTGACCTGCTGGTTTGCGTTCCGATGGTGTTTATCCTGGCCGGTTTTGCGGCGACCGGCTGGCTCAGCCTGTTCGGGGTGATCTCCCTTTTCAAGCTGTCCCGGTATGTGACATCCCTTGAACTGGTGGGCACCGTCATTCGAAACGAACGACACACGCTGATGGCTTCGGTACTCACATTGGGTCTTTTGCTTGTTGTTCTGTCAACCTGCCTTTTCCTGATCGAGAACGAAGCGCAGCCGGAGCGATTCAAGTCGATTCCGCACTCCATGTGGTGGGGCATCGTGACATTGACCACGGTCGGCTACGGCGACATGTCACCGGTCACCCTGCCAGGACGGATTCTTGGCGGCATGACGATGTTGATCGGCATCGGCATGCTGGCCATGCCTACCGGCATCATCGCCACCGGTTTTGCCAATGAGCGCAAGCGCCGGGAATTGCTGCAAACCTGGAAAATCGTCTCCAGTCTGCCTTTGTTCAAAGGCCTGGACGCCAACTGGATCTCGGAAATTTCCGGCCTTCTCAGAACCTTGATGGTTCCCGCCCACGTGACCGTGATCACCAAAGGCGAGTTTTCAACAGCGCTGTTTTTCATTGTGGACGGAGAGGTTGAGATTGACCTTCATCCCGCCCCGCGCCGCCTGAAGCGTGGTGACTTCTTTGGTGAAGCGGGCCTGCTTCAGAACAAACCCAGAAGTGCCACGGTGACGACCGTCAAGCCCACACGTTTTTTGGTGCTGGGGCTGGCGGAGTACCAAAGCCTGATCTCCCGCGCGCCAGATTTGCGCAGGAAGCTCGAAGAAACGGCATCACAACGAACCCGTGAAAGCCGTTAACGTGAAAGTACATCGTCATTGCGTACGCAGTGAGGCAATCCATAACCCCGGACTGTATGGATTGCCGCGGCGCTACGCACCTCGCAATGACCTTGTTCTTTCATCATTTGGGGTGGCTTGGCAGCTATGCAAGTTAGTGCGCAGCAGTTGACAACCCAAGCCCGGGCTCAGGCAAAGTTGGCTTCGGCAAAACGCCAGTTCACCAGGTTGCTCAGGAAAGTTTCCACGTATTTGGGACGCAGGTTGCGGTAGTCAATGTAATAAGCGTGTTCCCACACGTCCACCGTCAGCAGGGCTTTGTCGGCGGTGGTCAGCGGCGTGCCGGCTGCACCCATGTTGACAATATCAACCGAGCCGTCGGCCTTTTTCACCAGCCAGGTCCAGCCGGAGCCGAAGTTGCCCACCGCGGATTTGACAAACGCTTCCTTGAAAGCCGCATAGCTGCCCCATTTGGCATTGATGGCCGCGGCCAAAGCGCCGGTGGGCTCGGCGCCGCCGTTGGGGGTCAGGCAGTTCCAGAAGAAGGTGTGGTTCCAGATTTGGGCGGCGTTGTTGTAAATGCCACCGCTGGCTTTTTTGACGATGGACTCGAGGTCCATGCTCTCGAATTCGGTGCCTTTTTGCAGGTTGTTGAGGTTCACCACATAGGCGTTGTGGTGCTTGCCATAGTGGTACTCCAGCGTTTCCTTGGAGTAATGCGGTGCCAGGGCATCCATCGCAAAAGGCAGGGCGGGCAAAGTATGTTCCATGTGATCCTCGGTGTTGGGTTGCAAAAACGAAATTGTAAAAACTTTCAGCTCGCAGCTTACACGACTCTCAAATCAACCGTGCCATCAACAAGGGTAGCCTGGAGAGCCTGGCCGGGCGAGGTCTGCTGGCAACTGGCAATGGTGTTGCCCTGATCGTCCGACAGCATGGCGTAGCCGCGCGCCAGCACCAGGTGCGGGTCCAGCAGGTTCAGACGCAGACTGGCCCGCTCCAGCCGCTGCGCCTGCTGTTGCCAGGCGCGCTGCAGGGCCGTGGGCAATTGGGCGGCCAGGCGCTGCTGATGTTGGTCTTTTTGTTGCAAAAAATGCCTTGCCGCGCTTTGCAGACCATGGGCGCTGGCCGCCAGCCGCAGGCGTTGGGCGGCCAACCGTTCGGACGGCCGCCCCAGGCGCGCCACGGCCCGGTCCAGCCGCTGGCCCTGCCGGTCAAGCTGGCGCAGCACGGCGTCACTCAGGCGCCGCTGCGCCAGGTCCAGCGCGCCCAGCCAGGCCTCGCGCGGCTGCGCCACCAGTTCGGCCGCAGCCGTGGGCGTGGGCGCGCGCAGGTCTGCACAGAAGTCGGCAATGGTGAAGTCGGTCTCGTGGCCAACGCCACAAACAATGGGCACCGGACTCTGCACCAGCAACCGCGCCAGGGCTTCGTCGTTGAAGGCCCACAGGTCTTCCAGCGCGCCGCCGCCGCGCACCAGCAGAATGACGTCAATCGGCTGGGTCTTGAGTTGGTACAAGGCTGACAGTGCCGCCATCAGTTCGGCCGGGGCGTTGGCCCCTTGCACCGATGCCGGCGCCAGCACCACCGGAATGTGCGGCACACGCCGCTGCAAGGCCGTGACCACATCGTGCAAGGCGGCCGCACCCAGCGAGGTCACCAGGCCGATGGCGCGCGGCATCACGGGCAGCGGACGCTTGCGACTGGCGTCAAACAGCCCCTGCGCTTCCAGTTTGGCTTTGAGCTTGAGAAACTCTTCAAACAAACTGCCCTGGCCGGCGCGGCGCATGCCCTCCACGATCAACTGCAGATCACCGCGTGGCTCATACATGCCCAGACGCCCTTGTACTTCCACCAGCTCACCATCACGCGGCGCAAAGTCAAGGCCGCTGGCGGCGCGCTTGAACATGGCGCAACGCAGTTGTCCGGAAGCATCCTTGAGCGAAAAATAACAATGCCCGCTGGCAGCGCGCGAAAACCCGGACAACTCGCCGCGCACCGTCACCGGGTTGAAGCGGGCTTGCAGCGCATCGGCGATGGCGCGACACAGCGCACTGACCGTCCAGACAGCACCAGAACCAGGCAGTAAAGACGGCTCAGCCGTCATTTCAGGCCACCTGCCGCTAGCAACACGATAGTAAATTGCCCACAATTTGGCGCGGTTGCCAAAAATCCAAAAAAGCTAGCAGCGGTGTGAGCCATTTCGTTAGACATCATTGATTTCATTGAGTTTTTTGCTGCTTAAATTGTAATCAAAGTGTTACATCCCAAGTGCAGAGCCATCAGGAGACGGCTATCAGGGTAATTATTCACAAAGTTATCCACAGAAAATGTGATCTGTTCACAAAATCTGCTTCCCACTTGGTGTGGTACGGATGTTAAAGCTTGGGCAGGACCTCGGCCACGGCACAGGTTGCAATGTCCATGAGTTTGACATGACGCGGGTCTGTATTGGACAACAGCGTCGCCACCTGGGCATAGGAGTTGTTGACAAACACCTTGCCTTCAGGGGTATCGCGCTCTACGCCGTAGCGGATTTTTGAGCGTTCGGTGACGGACAGTTTGCTGATCAGCCCCTTGGTTGCCCAGACCTTGCCAAAGCGGGCCAGGTCAGACAAGCGGCCGCAAATGTTGATGGTTTCACCCAGCACCACCAGTTCAAAGTTGGTATTGGTCCTGAAAGTGCCGAGCCATTCCTCGCCTTCGCTCAGGCCGATGTTCATGTACAACGTGTTGGTCCAGCCTTTGCGCACCATCCATTCGTGACTGATGTTTTGCATGGTTTCACGCACCTTGTTGGCGCACAACACGGCGTTCATCAGGTAATTGCGATCAGGCTGTGGAAAGAAGTAATAGACCATGCCATCACCCGTGTGTTTGCCATAGGCACCGTAATACTCCCTGAAAATCGGGTCCAGCGTGGACCAGATCTGGTTGATCAGCTGAAAGTAATCTTCGGGCGGCAGCTCGGAACAAATACGCACCGAGTTTTGCAGGTCGGCCACCATCACGGCCAGCGGCGTGAGCACCGGCAGGCGCTGGCTGAGCAAGGCGCGAATGAACGAGTCGCGCCGCGACACACAGTTCAACAGCTGGTTCACATCCTGCTTTTCCGGCACATAGACGATCAACACGCCTTCGCGAAAGCTCAAGGCCACGACCTGACAGGGGCCGATTTCTGGATCAGGGTGGATCAAACCGACAATGTGCTGAATCCGGTTTTCGGGCTCAGGGCATTGGTCATAACAGTCCATCAGCCATTGCCGCTGCGTCTCGGCCAGGTTGCCCAGATTCTGGCTGAAGGCCTGGCGTGACAAGCGGCTCTTGATGGGCCCCAAATGGGCGTTGAACAAGCTGGCCTGCTCCTGCGGCGGCAATGCTGCTGCCCATTCGAGCAGGGTGGGCACGATGGAGCGGTCGTTGGCCCGCTCTGGAATCAGGTTGTCGGCAAAGAACTCTTTTTGCGCCAGCGCGTTGAGCCAGATCAACTGAAACTCGAAGTTGACCATGTAAGCGGGATACGGAATGTTTTCCACCGAAACCTGAACCGATTCGCTGCGCTGGACGGCCGCAGGCGCGGTGCGTTTTTCAGCAAAGGAAGATTCGGCCGTGGCCTTGGCAGCGGGAGCTGGAGAGAAAGCGGGCGTTGGCGTTGGCGGCTTGACTTTGACGGGCTCGGCCTCGTCAGCCAGTTGGCGCTTGATGTCTTCCATGCTGACACCGGCGCGTTTGAGTTCCTGAATTTGCCCGATGCGGTCCAGCGCCCAGTCCGGAAAATAGCCCAAGGTGGTGGGCGCTTCACCCGGCGCAGCGGCTTGCCGGCGCACCTCCGGCCGGGGCAGCAGCCCGACGGCAATGTAATTGTTGAGGGTGGCACGCGAAATACCGGCACCTTCAAGCAACGCGACGCTGGTTAACATGAGACTATCCACTGCTTTCTTTGTTAGACAACTGAACTATATAGATATACAACTGAATTGCAAGTGTCTAAATAACAAAGCCGCGATTCGGCCGTGCTCCTGTTGCTTCCATACGTCAGTTGTCCAACAAACTGCAACTGTCTAATTTACATTTGGCTGTTGTCTAATTACCTTCCAGTTGTCCAATCATCTGTCTGAATGATATTCAGCTGCTCCAGCAGCAGGAGCCCATGCTGGCAGTGTCATCCTGATTGAGCAACCGGAACCAGGCGTCAGGGGCGAGACCGAAAGGGCTTGAGCTGTTCTTCAGACATGGCATCGAGCACCTCGCAGGCGTAAACGTAGCCTTGCTTGGCAATGCTGTCAAAGCGCTGCCACTGCAGCATGCCCACCCTCTCCAGCGGCGGGTTGAAGTAGAGGTCGGTCAACCGGCGCGATTCGTCCTGGCGCGAGCTGCTGTACATGATGTTGACATTGAGCAAATAAGCCATGAACGAAGGCAGCTTGTAGCGGCGCTGCTGGCGCGCTCGCAAGCGGTCGCGCAACAGCGCCCAGGTACCCGGCACTTCTTCAAACGTCACAGGCTTGGGTTTGCGACTGCCCAGGTCCATGCCGAGGACCTTGCCAACGCCGCGCCGCTTGCGCATGATGCTCACCGGGAAGTTATTGAAAGTGCCACCGTCAAACAACAAATCACCCGCCACCGGCACCGGCGGAAACGCGCCGGGGATGGCGGTGCTGGCCAGAATGGATTGGGTCATGGGCCCATGACTGATGACCTGCTCACACGCCCGGGTGTAGTTGCTGGCCACACAAAAGTAGTTTTTCCAGGCATCCTCGATGTCCGCCGGATGACCGAAGACCTGCTCTAGCGCCACTTGAAGAATGCGACGCATGCGGCGTCCGCGAATGAGCGAAATCAGCGGCAACAGGTTGAAGTCGCCGGTGGGTTTGTCGGCAAAGGCGGCGCGCGCGATCGACATCAAGTTGTCCAGCGGCTGGTCCGAGGCAACCATGGCCGCCATGATGGAGCCAATGCTGGTGCCACCCACAAAGTCAACCACCAGGCCACGTTCCTGCAGCGCCTGGTAAAGCCCCAGGTGCGCCAGCCCTTTGGCGCCGCCACCAGCGAGCACCAGGCCCACCGCCGTGCGGCTCTGAATACGCGCCAGCCGCGCCATGTCGCTGTCCAGCGTTGGCCGAATGTGCACGTGGTCGGTGACAGGACGGCGCGCCAGCCATTGCCGCGTCCCGCTGGGGCAACGCACCGCCGCGTCGTGCATCAGCACCAGAATTTGCGCCGCATGGCTATGGCCATCACGCTGCATCAGGCAAGCTGTTTCAGTTTCATGAACGACGGGCGCCTGGCTGGCATTGGCCAGCAGCAATATTTCATCGCTGTGGCGGCTGCAGCGTTGCGTCCAGGCGCTGGCATCGGCATCGCCCACCAGCAGCACAAATTCGTGCGCCAGTTCAAGCTGATCCAGGTGCGAAGCAATGCGGCGGTTGGCGGCCGTGTCGGTGGCTGCGCTGCGCGTCAGGCCCGGCTGTTGCAGGGCCGCATCGACGCTGGCGGCATCGACCAGACAGACCCGGCCCATGCGACCAAGCTGGGCGGCCAGGCGCCGGGCAAAATCCGCCGCATCCACCCCTGATGTGACGGGCAGCAGCGCCATGACCACCGGCGGTGGCACTGCGGTAAGAAGGCTGTTGCTGGTGAGCCGCTTGATCATCTGGCGGGTCAGCAAGATGGACATCTGCGCGCTGCTGGCCAGCAAATGGGTGAACTCGGACTTGGCCAGTCGCACCAGCACCGAGTCGCGGATGGCGACCACCGTGGCCGTGCGCGGCTCGTCGGTGTAGAGGCTCATCTCGCCAATGATCTCGCCCCGCCCCATCTCGCGCACCATGTGTTCAACGCCGTCTTCGTCACGCACCGAGGCGCGCAGACGCCCGCTGATCGACAAATACATGGCGTCACCAGGCTCGCCCTGGCGCATCAGCGTGTCACCGGCGGCCACTTCGACCCACTGCAGGTGGCGCCGCAACAGCGCAAGGGCCTCGGCATCAACGTCGCTGAGCATGCGCAGCAAATGCTGGTTGAGCACCTGTTCGGGGTAATCAGGGGTCATGGGTTATCCAATCACGGGGCTGAGAAAAGAGGCTTCAACCATGATAGGTCAAGCGAATCACATTGTCTTTGGCGGGCAGGTTCCCCACCCCGTTGGAAGTGGCATCGCGTCAGCAACCCGCCTGACGCCGCCGGACAGAACGCGTGGGCTGGCCGGGCGCAAGCGGTCAAGCCGGTTCAGTTACTTTGCCAGATCACCAACTGGCCCGAGCTTTCCCAGCGCTCGTAATTGGCCGAATACGCGTCCTCAATCCGGTTGCGCTTGACCTTGAAGGTGGGCGTCACAATGTCGTTCTCGACAGTCCACGCCGTGGTGGCGACCACCAGGCACTTGAGCTGCTCGTGCGGATCCAGGGTTTCATTGATGGTTTTCAGATGTTGCTTCAAAGACCCTTCCAGTTCGGTGCGGTAGGACGGGTCTGCGGCGCTCGCCACGGCCTCGGCGTTGAGCATGACGATGCCCAGCGGCTGGCCCAAATTGGCCCCGGTCACCACACAGGCCTCCACGGCGTCATGCATCACCAGTTTGTCTTCGATCGGCGCCGGTGCCACGTATTTGCCCTTGCTGGTCTTGAACAGGTCCTTGACACGCCCGGTGATGTGCAGGCAGCCTTGCGCGTCGATCTGACCCTTGTCGCCGGTACGCAGCCAGCCATCCTCGGTGAAGGCGTCCTTGGTTAATTGCGGCTCCTTGTAATAACCCTGCATCAGCGCCGGGCTGCGCATCTGGATCTCGCCGGAGGTTGCATCGATGCGGATATCGACGCCCGGATAGGCGGGGCCCACCGAGCCTTCCTGGTTTTGACCCGCCAGCGTCAGGTTCGAAACGGCCAGGTTTTCTGTCATGCCGTAGCCTTCGTTGATGGGCAGGCCCAGCTTGCGGTACCAGGCCAGCAGCGGCACCGGCATGGGCGCTGCGCCCCCGGCAGCAAAACGGCACTGGTCCAGTCCGAGTGCTTTTTGCACTTTGCGCCGCACCAGGCCGCCAATGATGGGAATGGACAACAGCCGGTTGAGTTTTGCCGCTGGCATTTTGTGGTGCACGCCGTGCTGGAACTTGACCCACAGACGGGGGACCGAAAAGAATATGGTGGGGCGTGCGCGCTGCAGGTCGGTGGCAAAGGTGTCGAGCGATTCGGCAAAAAACACGTGCATGCCGGTGAGCAGCCAGCCGTGTTCCACCAGCACACGCTCCACCACATGGGCCAACGGCAGGTAGGACAACATGCGGTCTTGCTGCGTCATGCCCACACTGGTTGCGCCAGTACCGATGGCCCAGGCGAAATTGCCAAAGCTGTGCATCACGCCCTTGGGCATGCCGGTGGTGCCAGAGGTGTAAATCAGCGTGGCGAGTTCATCGGCAGCGCGCTTCACTTCACCCTGCATGGGCTCGTTGCGGGCGATGATGGCGTCCCATCCCTCAAAACGCTGGAGCGCATCCGGCGGTGACAGTGGATAGCTGATGCAGGGCATGTCCGGGGGTACGCCGGGTTTCATCAAGTCCCAGTCGTCAAGCTTGCCGACAAAACAGGCCCGCGCCTCGCTGTGAGTCAGTATCTGCCTGACGGTGTCATGCGCCAGCGTGGGGTAAAGGGGCACCGACACGTAGCCAGCCATCCAGATCGCCAGGTCACTCATCAGCCACCAGGCACAGTTTTTGGACATGATGGCAACCCTCGCGCCAGGCTCCCAGCCCTGCGCTTTCAGATGGGTGGCCATCCGGCGAACTTCATCCCCCACTTGCGCCCAAGTGAAGTCCTTGATGACGCCAGCGCCCATCGGCTGGGTCAGGGCAATGCGATCTGCAGCGGTTTTTTCCCAAAAATACAAGCGCTGCAATGCCAGCAGGTCAGGTGAAACAGGATTCATGAAGCTTGCCTCCGTCATGGTTGATGGTGTGCGCTCAGTGGAGTTCACTGCGCACAGTATAGGCAGACCAACGCCACTTGTGAACCCTCCCAGCGGCCCTACCCGCGCAAGGTTTCCCCGAAGAATGCCAGCGTGCGCTGCCACGCCAGTCTGGCGCTGGCCGCATCGAAGCGCGGGGTGGTGTCGTTATTGAAACCGTGCTGGGTGCCGGCATACTGGTGCGCCGTGTAGCGCACGCCGGCGGCCTTGAGCGCAACCTCATACGCAGGCCAGGCGGCGTTGATGCGTTCATCGACAGCGGCAAAATGAATCAGCAACGGGGGTTTGACCCTGGCCGCATCTTCAGCGGGCGGATGGTTGCCATAAAAAGGCACCGCGGCGTCGAGATCAGGCAGGCGCGTGGCCAGCACATGCGCCACACCACCACCCCAACAAAAACCCACCACGCCAAGTTTGCCGTTGCAGTCAACCCGGCTTTTCAGGTAGCGCGCACCGGCCACAAAATTTTCGCGGGTTTTCGCCTGGTCAAGCGTTGCAAACAATTGACGCGCCTTGTCTTCGCCGCCCGGATAGCCGCCCAGCGGTGTCAGCGCGTCCGGGGCCAAAGCCATGAAACCGTCCAGTGCCAGACGCCGCACGATGTCTTCGATGTGCGGATTCAGGCCCCGGTTTTCGTGCGCCAGGCTGACTGCGCATACACACACAGCAAAAAAGCCCAAGCTATTGAAGGCTCGGGCGTTGTGTAGAGGCGGTACTGAAAGCTTACCTGCGTGCAGGCGGGCGGTTGAGCTGCGCTTAATAAGTGACGGTCAGTCTGCGCGTGTCCGTGGCCGTGCAGAAACCGGTCGTGCAGCTCCCCGCCTGCCCCGCAGGCATGGTGCCATTGATCGTGTAGCCTTGCAGCGCTCCGTTACCGTTGCCATTGGTCGCGCTCAGCGTCAGCCCGTAGTTCAGCCCACTGACCACGCCAAAGTTGGCGTCCAGCGACATCGTGTACGGCAGATTCGTCGAGCAGCGCGTGGAAAACGTGGTCGATGCCAAGGCCGGCGTGGCGGAAAACGCGGTATAGGTGAAGGCGACCGTGCCCGGTGGAATGGCGATCTGGCAAGCGGACGCGTTGGATATCTGCACCGGGAAAGTGGCAGAAGTGTCACCCGTCACGTTGGACGCGCAGGACGTGCGGTTGTAGGCAACCAACACCGTCACCGTATCGTCATAAAGGCCTTGCGGTGCGCCGGTCTGGCCCGCCGGAATCCTGGCGTAGTACGTCTTGACCTGGGAGCCGCTCAGCGCCGTGCCGAAATTGACGCTGCCGGTGATGCACCTGTTGCTTTTGGACCAGTTGGTGCCATAGGTGCCGTCGGTGAAGAAGTCGTACTTGATGTAGCTGTTGCCTGTGCTCAGCTTGGCGCGGTTGTTCGGTCCAGTGTTGTACAGGCCGTCGTTGGTGAATGCAATGTAGTTGAGCGTGGCCGGGTCGCTGGACAGCCGGGTGCAGTTAAGCGTGTAGGTGCCAATGTTCTGATTGTCGCTGGGGGCCAGCGCATCATAGACCGAGAAAAAACCCGGTGAACTGACACTGCAGGTGAATGCAGCCTGTGCCCAGGCGGATGCCAGCAGCAGGGCCATGGCCACCAGCCATGATTGAAGTGTGTGTTTCATCGGGTAATTCCTTTGCAAGCCAGCGGACCCAGCCGGACGATTTCGTCGGGCGATTCGGATGGCAGAACGACAGCAAACTGGCACCGCCGCGCTTTCCATGTCAGGTGCAGGCGGTTCGCGGCTTGCAGCCCCGTCACAAAGGCCTCGCCGCGCCGCGCCACGTAAAACTCCTGCGAATCTCCCTCAATTTGCACGATGGCCCCGGCCGGCGCCGCTTGTTCGTCGTCAAACACGATCTTGATCAGCGCGCCGCGCCCGGTGCGCACCGGAAACACCACCTTGACCCCGCTGCGCCAGGCCGGCACGACAGTCTGCTCGATCGAGTCGATCTCCGCACTCAGCGGCAACTCGGTGGCATCGATGCGGATGGGGTTGGGGGCATAGGGCGCCAACTGGGGAATCAGCGCGAAGCCGTTGGCGTCGGTGCGGCTCAGCATGTTGCTGCCCAGACCCATGCCGACGTTGCCATAGCCCTTCACCTCGGCAACTGCGAAGCTGTTGTCCACGCGCTGGGTAGCGAACAGGTGGCCGTCGGCCAGCACCAGGCCGCCGTTGGCGCCCAGCCGCAGCGCGGTCTGGCTGTCCGACGCGCTCAGATCACTCGACACCCGGCCATACTGTCCCAGGTAGTACAGGCCGGCCTCGGCGCGGGGCCTGGACTGCTGCTGCCCCGCCAAAGCGCGCCAACCCAGGTTGCCGTCGAAGCCGGGGTTTTGCGTCACCGTCGCATAGAGGTCCTGCTGACCACCACGGCTGGTGGCCGATGCGGTGGCAGTGCGATTGTTCTCAAAGGGCACGACCAGATTCAGGCCGATGGAGAATCCACCGTCCCCCGTGATCGCCCGACTGGCGGACACGCTCAGGCTGCTGCGCTCGCCCACCCGCGTCGCATAGTTGCCCGAGACGGTGGTCACCCGGCTGTTGTCAAAACGGTCGATGCTGGCGAAGCCCAGGCCGAAGGCCCCCAGCGTCTCGCTGGTATAGCTGAAATTGCCGGCCAGCTGGAACTGGGTGGGCAGGTCGGCGACGCCCTGCCCCAGCTGGCGAAAGTTGATCGATGCGCCCTGGGCTTGAAGGTAGATGCCGGTGCGCAGTACCTGCCGCTCCAGGCCCAACTGCCAAAGATGCCCCGAGCCCAGGCTCGTCTCGCGGCTGGCGGCCAGCGCCGCCTTGCTCAACACCAGGCCCGGCAGGCCGGCGACCGCCGCCAAACCCAGGACCTGGTTATTCCGGGTGAGCTCGCTGTGGCCTTCGAATGTCAGCTGATCCGTCACGCCGCGGCGCCAGGTTCCGCTGGCAAAGCCCTGCCCATAATGGCCGCTGGCCGTGCCCAGGTCCAGCCGCAGGCGACCGCTCTCCAGGCTCCAGTCGTTGAGCCCCGTGGCCAGCAACTGGCTGCTTGTAAAAAAAGGTTGGGTAATGACGGTTTCACGACCCAGAATGTCGCGCACCACCAGTCTGGCCTCGCCACCACCCGTCAGACTGAGCTGGTTGTCGATGGCAAAGGGACCGGTTGGCACCGAGGAAACCTGGCGCAGCACGTCGTTGATATACAACTCCACGGTGGACGGCGCGACCGAGGTGCCACTCAGCGTGGGCAGGGGTTGGCTGATGAAGCCCGGCGTCAGCGCAAAATTGCTGCCCCACTTGATGCCACCGTAGTAAACGTTGCGGCCCCACATGCCCGAGCGGGTGCTGGTGTCGCCGA
>PHCO01000071.1 GCA_002842265.1 Betaproteobacteria bacterium HGW-Betaproteobacteria-18
TGATCGAAGGCGGCCTGCTGGCCAGCCCGCCACCGCACCAATACGAGTTTGCCCGACTGAACCTCACCTACGTCATCACCAGCAAGCGCAAGCTGGCGCAACTGGTGTACGACCACAAGGTGAACGGCTGGGACGACCCGCGCATACCCACCATCGTCGGCCTGCGCCGCCGTGGCTACACACCAGAGGCACTGCAACTGTTTGCCGAACGCATTGGCGTGACCAAAAGCGACAGCTGGATCGACTACAGCACGCTGGAAGGCTGCCTGCGTGAAGACCTGGAGCTGAAAGCCCACCGCGGCATGGCCGTGCTGAACCCGGTGAAGCTGGTAATGACAAACTGGGACGAGGTGATGGGTGTCGGCCACCTGGAGCCCTGCAGCCAACCCGCCCTGCCACACGCGCCGCATGGCGCGTCTTCTGATGCAGCGCCCGAAGGCACAGAGCCGCCGCCCGCACGCCACTTCACCATCGGCAAAGAGGTGTGGATCGACCGCGAAGATTTTGAAGAAGTGCCGCCCAAAGGCTACAAGCGCCTGTTCCCCGGCAACAAGGTGCGCCTCAAAGGTGGCTACGTGATCGAATGCACCGGCTGCACCAAAGACGCGAACGGACTGATTACCGAAGTGCTGGCCACCGTGGTGCCCGACACCAAGAGCGGCACGCCCGGCAGCGAAACCGTCAAGGTCAAAGCCGCCATCACCTGGGTCGGCGTGGCCAACGGCGTCAACGCCGAAGTGCGCCTGTACGACCGCCTGTTTCTGGACGCCCAGCCCGACGCGGGTGGCAAAGACTTCATCGAGAGCCTGAACCCGAACAGCCTGAAAGTCATCACGGCAAAAGTCGAGCCGTCACTGGCAAATGCGTTGCCGGGCCAGAACTTCCAATTTGAGCGGCATGGGTACTTTGTGGCGGATCGCGTGGATCATGTGCAGGGACGCAACCCGGTGTTTAATCTGGCGGTGGGGTTGAAGGACAGTTGGGGGAAGTAGGCTCATGCAAATGACCGACTACTTTCGCAATGATGTCATGGTCAAGCGGCCTTACATCAAGGCAGAGTGGTTGGAATTGGCGTTGACCAACCCCGTGCGGCGCGAAGTTCAGGCTGACGATGGCCGCATCCGACACTGGGTATGGATAGAAGAGCTTGGCCGCTATCTGCGTGTGGTCACCCTTGAAGATGGCACAACCGTGCACAATGCGTTTCCAGACCGGAGGTTTACACCATGAAGATTTCATACGACAAGGCAACCGACTCGCTCTACATCCACCTAGCAGATCGCCCTTCGGTGGACTCTGACGAAGTCAATGACGGCGTGGTACTTGACTTTGATGCCAATGGCGCACTCGTGGGTATCGACGTGCAACACGCCAGCAAGCGTGCGGACATCAACAATTTGTCAGTGTCCAAAATGCCGTTGGGCGAATTGCTGGCGGCATGAGGGCCGAAGCTCGTGTGTACAGTCTCCTGTTTTTAGATACCCACTCCAACGCGGGCGATAAAGACCTCATCGACAACCTGGAAACTAAAGCCTTGAGCAAGTTCATAGAGAACGAACCTTTACGGCTATCGCGCGAACAAGTTCAGGCAATGTCATCAGCCTTGAGCAGCCACATTCGGGCTCAGACAAAAACTTGAAAAACCCCATTTAAGGTATGATTAAACCCAATATGGGTATTTCAATCAATCCACCCGAGTCATCCACAGTTGCAGACGCACTCTTCCCGAAGGTACGCCAGCGGGTGTTAGCCGTGCTGTTTGGCACGCCAGACCGCAGCTATTACGCCAATGAGGTGATTGCGCTGGCTCAGTCCGGCACGGGTGCAGTGCAGCGCGAGTTGGCCAGTCTGTCTGCCGCTGGCTTGATCACCATCAGCAAGCAGGGCAACCAAAAACATTACCAAGCCAACGCCAACGCGCCCGTGTTTACCGAACTGCGTGGGCTGGTACTCAAGACCATGGGATTAGCGGACGTGCTGCGCCATGCGCTTTTGCCGCTGGCAGCGCAAATCGACATGGCTTTTATCTATGGGTCAGTCGCGCGGCAACAAGACACCGCCCACAGTGATATAGACGTGATGATCGTCAGCCCCACCCTGGCTTACGGTGAAGTCTTTGGCGCACTGGAGAACGCCACGCAAACCGTGGGGCGCAAAGTCAACCCTACGCTCTACACGCCCGATGACTGGGCTAAGCGCATTGCGGAAGACAGCGCATTTGTCACCCGCGTCTTGCAACAGCCAAAGATATGGCTAATCGGAACCGAGGAGCAAGTCCATGCACACAGCACTTGATAACTTGTGCGGCCCAGGTAAGCCATTGAAAACCGAAGCACCAGATGCAAAAGAAATTGCGGGTCTGCTGCGCACGGGCATCGCGCGACTGCAGGATGCACGCAATACAACGCTTGCGCTGGAAAGCCGGTTTGATCTGGCCTATAACGCGGCGCATGCACTGTGTCTGGCGGCGCTGCGGCGCATGGGTTACCGTGCTGGCAACCGCTACATCGTTTTTCAAGTCTTGCCCCACACTCTGAATTTAGGACCCGAGGTTTGGCGCGTGCTTGACAAGTGCCACAACACGCGCAACTTGGGCGAATATGAGGGCCTGCTTGATGTGGACGAGCGGCTGGTCACAGACCTTATCGATGCCACCGAGTCGGTTGCCCGTGCCCTTCAAAAGTAATCACCATGCCCCTCTCCTGGAACGAAATCAAATCCCGCGCGCTCACCTTCAGCAGCACCTGGTCTGATGCGGCTAATGAAGACAGCCAGGGCAAGCCGTTCTGGATTGATTTTTTCGAGATTTTCGGCATCACCGACAAGCGCGTGGCCACCTTTGAGCACGCCGTCAAAAAGCTGCCCGGCCTCAAGGCCAAAACCGACGGTTTTGTCGATCTGTTCTGGCCCGGCATGCTGCTGGTGGAGCAAAAGTCGCGCGGCAGAAATCTGGATGCCGCGCTCACGCAGGCGCTGTCGTATTTTCCGGGCATTACCGAGCGCGACTTGCCCCAGTTGGTCATCGTCTGTGACTTTGCCCGTTTTCGGGTGCACCGCCTCACCACCAACGAGACCTTTGAATTTGCCCTGAAAGACCTGCACAAACACATCAAGCTGTTCGGCTTTGTGGCGGGTTACAAGGTGCAAACCATCCAGCCGCAAAACCCGGTCAACATCAAGGCGGCCGAGCGCATGGGGCGCTTGCACGACGCGCTCAAGGCCAGTGGCTACAGCGACCACCCGCTCGAAGTGCTGCTGGTGCGCCTGCTGTTTTGCCTGTTTGCGGACGACACCGGCATCTTCCAGCCCGCGCAGTCGTTTCGCACCTTCATTGAGGAGCGCACGTCTGTGGATGGCAGCGACCTGGGGCCACGGCTGGCACAATTGTTTCAGGTGCTAAACACCGACATACCCAAACGCAGCAAGGCGCTGGACGAACAAGTGGCGGCTTTTCCGTTTATCAACGGACAGTTGTTTTCTGAGCCGCTCCCAATGGCAGATTTCACCAGCCCCATGCGTGAAGCGCTGCTCGATGCTTGTGCGCTGGACTGGTCATCGATCAGCCCGGCCATCTTTGGCAGCCTGTTCCAGAGCATCATGGATGTGCAGTTGCGCCGCACGCTGGGCGCGCACTTCACCAGTGAGGAAAACATCCTCAAAGTGATAAAGCCCTTGTTTCTTGATGCGCTGTGGGCCGAGTTTGAAAAGGTCAAAGGGCAAAAAAACCGCCTCTTTGAGTTCCACAAAAAACTGCGCGCCCTCACTTTTTTTGACCCTGCTTGCGGCTGTGGCAATTTTCTGGTGATCAGCTACCGCGAGTTGCGCCTGCTGGAATTGGCCGTGCTGCGTGCCAGTCAAAGTTTGAGTGGCCATACCGGGCAGCAAAACGTCGATGTGCATAGCCTGATTGGCGTCAATGTTGATCAGTTTTATGGCATTGAGATTGAAGAATTTCCTGCCCAGATCGCCCAAGTGGCGCTGTGGCTGATGGACCACCAGATGAACCTCCAAGTCAGTGAGGAATTTGGCCTGTACTTTGCCCGCATCCCGCTGCGCACCAGTCCGCACATTGCCTTTAACAATGCATTGCGCCTTGACTGGAACGAAGTGCTACCCGCAGTTCGGTGCAGTTTTCTTGTGGGGAACCCGCCATTTGTCGGTTACAGCTACCAAAGCGCCCAACAAAAAGCAGACGTTGAACCCATTTTTTCTGCCCTCAAAGGTGGCGGTGTGCTGGACTACGTGGCAGCCTGGTACATCAAGGCCACCAACTACATCCGCGGCTTGGAATCCATACGCGCTGAACAATCCCCACATTGGGTACGTGAAAGTGAACCAAGCTACTTCAACCCGATTCGGGTGGCTTTTGTTTCCACCAACAGCATCAGCCAAGGCGAGCAAGTCGGCGTATTGTGGAGCTGGTTACTGGCCCAAGGCATCCATATCCATTTTGCACACCGTACCTTTAGTTGGGCCAATGAGGCACGTGGCAATGCGGCGGTGCATTGCGTCATCATTGGTTTTGGTCTGGAAGACAGGCCCGGCAAAGTGATTTTTGAGTACAGCGACATCAAAGGAGAGCCGCACGCCGTACCAGCGGTCAACATCAACCCTTATCTGGTCGATGCGCCAGATGTGTTTCTGGAAAAACGTCGTCGGCCGATTGGCACAGCGCCAGAGATGACCAAAGGCAGTCAGCCGACCGATGGCGGCCATCTGCTGCTCAGCGATACCGAGAAAGAAGCCTTGCTGCAAACTGAACCCCAGGCCAAGAAGTGGATTCATCCGTTCATGGGTGCCGATGAGTTTATCAACGCCATCCCACGCTGGTGTCTGTGGCTCAAAGACATTTCGCCTGCCGAGTTGCGCGCTTTGCCGCGCGTTCTACAGCGCGTGCAAGCTGTGAAAAGCATGCGTCTGGCCAGTACCAAGGCGGTCACGGTAGAACAGGCCAACACGCCCACCCTGTTTGGCGAAGACCGTCAAACCGACCAGCCTTACCTGCTGATTCCGCGTGTGTCGTCAGAGAATCGCCGCTACATTCCAATTGGCTACATGAATGCCAACGTGATTTGCAGTGATGCCAATTTCATGCTGCCCAACGCCTCGCTGTACCACTTCGGAATTTTGATCTCCAGCATGCACAACGCTTGGATGCGCTACACCTGTGGGCGACTCAAGAGCGATTTCCGTTACTCCAACACCATCGTCTACAACAACTTCCCCTGGCCTGGGCTAACTGAAAGTTCCAAGCCAAATCAGCCCCCAATACAGACAAATCAAGCACAGGCGGCAGCCATCGAATCAGCCGCCCAAACCGTGCTCGACGTGCGCGCCAAATTCCAGACGGGCGAGCAGCCAGCCACGCTGGCCGACTTGTACGACCCGCTCACCATGCCGCCCGAGTTGCTCAAGGCGCATCAAAAACTGGACGCTGCCGTGGACAAAGCCTACGAGACTAGCGGCGGCAAGAAGCACTACAAAAGCGACGCCGAGCGCGTGGCATTTTTGTTTGAGCTGTACCAAAAGTACACCAGCCTGCTGCCTGTAGTGCCCACCAAAGCCAAACGCAAGACCGCAAAATCCAAATAACTCAATCAGAGAGCAGTTGGCCCGTTTGGGAAGCCACCAAATGCAAGACATGCGACAAGGTGAAGCAACTGGTAATGGTTATGACAGGATTAACCACCATAAAATATTAGCAAATATGCTAATATTCACTCTCAATGAACTGGTCTATCACCTACTACAACGATCGCGTACGCAAAGAGGTTTTCAGCATGCCAGCAGGTATCGTGGCAGATTATGTGCGTCTTACCGATGCCATGGCACTTTACGGAGCGGACCTTCGTATGCCCCATTCCAAGGCGATGGGAAGCGGGCTGTTTGAATTGCGTCCGAAAGGACTGGAAGGCATTGGACGGGTGTTCTATTGCACGCAAGTTGGCAGGTCCATCGTGGTGCTGCACTCGTTTGTGAAAAAAACCCAGGAAACACCAGACGCTGAATTGCGTCTGGCCCGCAAAAGACTAAAGGATGTTCAACATGGCTGAAACTAGCTACCAACCCGTGCCACACGACGCGGCATTTCGCGCAACGCTACTGGCCAAGCCCGGCGTCAAAAAGGCGTTCAACGCACTGGAAGAGGAATACACCGCCCTGCACGCCATACTGGATGCCCGCCAAACAGCAGGACTGACCCAGGCTGAAGTTGCCAGCCGGATGGGCACGACTGTGTCGGCAGTGTCTAGACTGGAAGCCTCACTGCGCAGCGAAAAGCATTCACCATCTTTCGCTACTTTGCGCAAATATGCGCAGGCTTGCGGCAAGAAGTTGCTGATACAAATGGTTTGAATTGCTACTTTTTTGGGAAACCGCATTGACTTCCCTCGCCCTCACCTTCGTCAACACTAACGTTTACGGCGTGCACTTGGCGGACGGCTCGCACGTTGGTCATCTCAATCGCATTGGCGCGCTCTGGAAGTTCAAGGCTGTGGGCCATGACAAGGCCAGCCAAGTGCAACATTCGTTGCCGCTTCTTACCGTTTTTTCACCTGGCCTGGATGCATATTTGGCCATCAATCGGCGAACGGAGTCGTGCACCACTGCTGCTCACACGGCACGCCGTCATGGTTACCATCCATCTCCATGCCGGGGCAATTTTGCAGAAAGAGTGTGGCCTCTTTGCACGATGTCATCTGCGAGCAGCGTTTGCGCCCATCGCAATTGAAACTGCTTGGAGCCGGTTGGGCAGGCTGAAACAGTGACACGGGCGCTGGCGATCGGTCCACACTTTGCGCGGTCGCTTCGATCTGCACCACCCGGCTCGCATAGCGGCTGTAGCCATACCAGGCCAATGCAGCCAGCAGCACCAGCGTTATCAATTTGCTTGGCCACGCAGACGTTTTTGGCACTCGGCTCAGATGCCTTGCATTGGTGACATGGGTTCTGGACGAATTTGCTTTGGCTGACTGTGAAGCCCCAACGCGCCGAACTCGCACAGCATGCTTTTTGCCCTTGCCGTCCGGTTCAACCTCAAAGCTGAGTAGCTCGCCTTCCAAGGGCTGTTGACCGTCGCAGGGGAAGGCGGAAATATGTACAAAAATGTCCTGCCCGCTGTCATTGGCACAAATGAAGCCAAAGCCCCGCTCGGAGTTCCATTTCTTCAGTTTGCCCTCATAGCGCGTCACAAGCATTGTTCTCTCCCTTTTCACTGGCACATTGATATGCCGTGCTGTTAAACATTGTGGGACGAATTCTAGGGACCTTTGCGGAAGTCAAATTCGCACAGTTATCATTCCCCAATGCCCCAAACCAGCCAGCAAGTTGCTGGTTCAGACGCAGACAACCTGAAACCCGGAGAACATCAAAACCATGAAAGCAAGCTGGAACAACATCGTCATCGCCGAGAGTGACGACACCGTGCTGGTGGAAGGCAACCATTACTTTCCCGAAAGCGCTTTGAGAAAAGAGTACGTCACCTTCAGCAACCACAAGACCAGTTGCGCCTGGAAAGGCCAGGCCAGCTACTACTCGCTATTAATCAACGGCGAGATGCTCACCGATGCCGTGTGGTACTACCCCGACCCGAAGCCTGAAGCTGACATGGTGCGCGGCCGTGTGGCGTTCGGCAATGCCATCAAGGTGGCATGACGGCAATTCCCCAGTGAGTCTGGCTTTCCCCATTCGTTATATCGATCCGGTGTTCAGGCCGCCGAGCGAAGCCGAGTCGCTGATCCTGCCGGTCACCAACGGCTGTTCGTGGAACCAGTGCAGCTATTGCGAGATGTACACCGCGCCGCAAAAGAAGTTTGGTGTTTGCGACGAGCAGGAGACGTTGGACGCCATTCGCCACTGCGGTGAACAGTTCGCCAGCCAGGTGCAGCGGGTATTTATCGGCGACGGTGATGCCATGGTGTTGTCCACCCGGCGGCTGATGACGCTGCTGACCGCGATCAAAACCCATTTGCCCAAAGTGCGGCGCATTTCCAGCTACTGCCTGCCGCGCAACCTGCGCCACAAAACCGTGCATGAGCTGCAGGAACTGCGTGAAGCGGGTTTGTCGCTGGTGTATGTGGGCGCAGAGTCCGGCGATGATGACGTGCTGCAACTCGTCAACAAGGGCGAAACCTTCGAGACCACCCGCGACGCCCTGGACAAGCTGGGCGCGGCGGGCATCACCCGCTCCGTGATGTTGCTCAACGGGCTTGGCGGGCGCCAGTTGTCAGAGCAGCACGCGGCCCACTCGGCCCGCCTGATCAATCTGACCCAGCCAGAATTTCTGGCCACGCTGGTGGTGAGCTTCCCGCAGGGCGAGGAGCGGTTTCGCCAGGGTTTCCCGCAATGGGAGCCGCTCAACCAGAAGGAACTGTTTGCCGAGATGGCGCAATTTCTGCAGGCGCTGGAGCTCAAGCGCACCGTGTTTCGCAGCGACCATGCTTCAAACTGGCTGGTGCTCAAGGGAATTTTGGGCGCGGAAAAAGAGCGTATGTTGCGGGAAGTCAACAATGCCATGCATCGCCCCGAGTCTGCCAGGCTGCGCGCTGACTGGCAGCGGGGGCTGTAGGCCCAAAAAATCCGGGGGCTGAGCCTTGCTTTTCCACACACTTCGGTTAACCTCGCCGCCTTAGCAACCAAGGAACACCATGAAAAAACTCAACGTCACGATCAAATTGGAAATGTCGGTCCCGGATGACTGGGAACTGGTTGCAACCTCTGAAGGCGGTCACGTGCTGAAGCTGCCCAACAAGCAGTTTCTGGACATCGCCATCGAGCCGCTATTTGCCAGCGACCCTGATGAAACCTGGAGCAGCACGGAGGACGACGACATCCTGAACGACCTGCTGGACATGGTTGAGAGCGAAGAAGTAGCCTACGAGTTCATCACCCACTGACTTTGAAAACTTTAAAAAAAAACCTCACCCTGAATTTTTGTGAGCTACCCTGTGGATAAGTGCGGGTACAAGCGCCAGAATCCGCGCCAGTCGTGGGTTTGCAGGCCGTGCCCAAAAAACAATCAAGCTGTCCATCCGTCAGCTTGGCTATCAAATGAGGGGAGAAATCTGTGGTAGAAATTTTCCCGCTTGCTCGCCCCACCAAATCTGTCCGTCAGACTGCAAAAGTTACTCCTTGAAACGGTGTATTAATTTGTGGATAACCAGGCTGGCAAGTCCTGAAACCCGCGCCAGTATTGGGCTTGCAGGCGGTGCTGCAAAAACCATCAGGCACACGCTTCTTAATGTGTGGCGCGCCTTAATTCGGCCACCCGGTTGGCAATGGCGCCGCGATCTGGGGCCTGGGGTTCATTGGCCAGATACGTTTCCAGGTCTTCCAGGGCATGGCCAGGGTGCCCCGCTTCGGCATGTGCCAATCCCCGGTCGCGGTATTCCGGCCAGGCTTGCGGCAGCAAAACAATCAGTCGATCTTGCACGGCAATCAGACGACTCCAGTCTTCCTGCGCCGCATGGATGTCTTTGAGGTTGAACAACATGCGGGCAATGATGTCTCGCGCTGGCGCTGCCTGCAGGTACAGACCCAGCGGCAGCTCCTGATCATCATCCAGGCCACCCAGTTCCTGATACGGCGCCAGCCGCTCGGACAGCTCTTCGCGGCTGAGCGATTTGCCGGTCAACGGGTCGATCACCACCTGGCCTTCAGTCAGATTGACCTTGACCATGAAGTGCCCCGGAAAACTGATGCCGCGCACCTTCAGGCCGATGCCCTGGGCCAGTTCCAGCCAGATCACGGCCAATGAAATCGGAATGGCCAATCGGGTACGCAACACCACATGCACGTAGCTGTTGTCCGGGTCCATGAAGTTGTTGAAATTGCCACCAAAGTTCAGGTCCCGATAGACAAACTGGTTCAGGACGCGCAACCTTTGCAGTGACCCGGCATCGGCCGGAATGCGCCGTTTCAAGCGCGCCAGCAACTGGTCCACATCGCCCAGCACCTGCTGCACGCCGACCTCGGGGTATTCGTCTTGCGCCAGACTGATGGCGGCTTCCAGCAGCGGAAAATCGGCATCGCTGCGCACAAGAGACGCAAAATACTCCAGCGGGGTGGGGACGTTCAGGGACAGCTTCATGGGGCCTATTGTCTATCGTCTTAACAGCTGGCGCAGTTTCATGCCAGCAGCCCATAAGGCTATAAAGTAAATGACGCCTGAGGCAACAAGAATGGCTGTCAGCAGCCAAACTCGCTTCCAACTCTCGGCACGCAGCGCGGTCCAGGCAAAGTGGCTGTTGGCCCACACCAGGAACAAACCCAGCAACACGCAGGCCGCAAGAACCTGCAGCACAAACAGACCCCAGCCCGGCTCGGGTTTGTAGCTGCCGCGCTTTATCAAGCCCAGCAACAACCACAGCGCATTGACCATGGCGCCAATGCCAATCGACAGCGTCAGCGCCGCATGCGCAAAAACAGGCACCAGAACCAAGTTAAGCAACTGCGTCAGTATCAACACAACCACCGCCACCTTGACCGGGGTTTTGGTATCCTGGCTGGCAAAATAACCGGGAGCCAGCACCTTGATGGCCACAATGCCAATCAGCCCCACGCCCCAGCCCATCAGCGCATGGGTGACCTGGCTCACGTCGAAATCGGTCATGGCGCCGTAGTGGTAAAGCACCGACACCAGTGGCAGCGGAAACACCAGCAGCGCCAGTGCACAGGGCACGGCCAGCACCACCACCAGGCGCAGTCCCCAATCCAGCATGGCCGAGTAGCGGGCAGAATCACCACTGGCACGGGCACCAGCCAACTGCGGCATCAGCACCACGCCCATGGCCACGCCCAGCAAGGCGGTCGGGAACTCCATGAGCCGGTCGGCATAGGTGATCCAGCTGACGCTGCCCGGCGCCAGGTGCGAGGCGATCTGGGTGTTGATCAGCATCGACAAGTGCGCCACGCTGACGCCCAATATAGCCGGGCCCATCAGTTTGAGGATGTTTTGGGTACCGCCATCGGCCCAAGCTTGCCTGATTGCCGACCAGCGCCAGGCCAACCTGGGGTTGAGCCCCAGGCGCTTCAAGGCCAGCCATTGCACCGCCAACTGCAACACGCCGCCCAGCAAGACGCCGCCGGCCAGGGCATAAATCGGCTCCAGCCCCAGCGTTTTAAACCACGGTGCACCCAGCCAGGCGGCAAATATCATGCAAATATTGAGCAGCACGGGGGTGGCGGCCGGCACGGCAAAACGCTTGTAGGTGTTGAGCACCCCCGCGCCCAGCGCCACCAGCGACATGAAGGCGATGTAGGGAAACATCCAGCGCGTCAACAGCACCGCCACGTCATAGCCGCGTGGGTCTTGCTGCATGCCACTGGCCATGGCCCACACCAGCCCAGCCGCGCCCAGCACGCCCAGCACGCTCAGCATCAGCAGCGCCCAAGCCAGCACCGTAGCCACCTTGTCAACCAGGAGCCGGGTGGCAGCGTCACCGTGTTGCGCTTTGGAAGCGGCCAGCACCGGCACAAAAGCCTGGCTAAAAGCCCCTTCGCCAAAAAACCGGCGGAATAAATTGGGGATGCGAAACGCCACGTTGAAGGCATCGGTCATGCTGGAGGCGCCAAAGGTGGAGGCAATCAACAACTCACGCACCAACCCGGTAATGCGCGACAACAGCGTCAACCCCGAAACCACGGAGACTGACCTGAACAGGCTCATGGCGCCACTGCCCCGATCACCAAGACGTCGCCCACCAGTACATCGCAACCGGATGGGAGCAAATTAAATCGGATTGTTTGACGGTGTTCATAGAGAATGCGAGGTTCGCGCGGATTGTAGTCACGGCCTGAAAACCCGGCTGCAATCTTTTATTTATTGGTAGAGGGAATAAAACCGCAACGCACGGTGTTCATGGGTTTGCAAACGTTGGTTTGCTTTCCCCCAACTTTGGAGTTCACCATGAGATTCAATTCATCCGCGCTTTCTTTGACCTCTATCGCCTTTGTCTTATTGACGGCATGCGCCTCCGTAGCGTCGGCGCCCGTCAAGGTTGCCGATGGCGTGCTGGTCGGCCCCAACGGCATGACGCTCTACACCTTTGACAAGGATGCACCGGGCAGCGGCAAGTCAGTCTGCAACGGCCCCTGCGCCGCCAATTGGCCACCACTCACCGCCGCTGCGGGTGAGACGGCCAGCGGCGATTTCAGCATCATCACACGCGACGACGGCAGCAAACAATGGGCGGTCAAGGGCAAGCCGGTCTATTACTGGTCCAAGGACAACAAACCCGGCGACAAGACCGGTGATGGCTTCAACAAGGTCTGGCAAGTCGCCAAGCCCTGAATGGGCAACCAGGCCAGAACCTGACTGCGTCTTGCGGCAATTTCCCATGAGTTCATGCCTGTCATAAGCCCATGAGCCGCGAACTCATCGTTGCCCAGATTCCCGCCCTGCGCCGTTATGCACGGGCGCTCACGGGGGATACCTGGGCGGCCGATGACCTGGTGCAGGACACGCTGGAGCGCGCCTGCAACAAATGGCGCTTGTGGCTGGTAGGAACCAACTTGCGTGCCTGGCTGTTCAGTGTGATGCACCACCTGTTTGTCAATCAGTTGCGCCAGTCACCCGGCGGCCGACACACAGCGCTGGTTGACATAAACGATCTGGCCGATGATCTGCAGGCGCCTGCGTCGAACCCTGATCTGGCGCTGGACCTGCAACGCTGTCTGCTGCGCCTGCCACCCGAGCAGCGCGAAGTATTGCTGCTGGTGAGCATGGAGGACATGAGTTATGCCGAGATTGCCAGGGTTACCGGTGTACCTATAGGGACCGTGATGTCGCGCCTGTCGCGTGCCAGAGCCCGTTTGCAGGCCATGCTGGATGAACCCGCACGCCCACGCGCAGAAGGGGCCGCTGGTCATGCGCTGCCGACCCGTTCCATGACGCTACACCGACTGAAATAGACCATTCAAAACCATGAATCGCACGCCTGACCGCCCCTTGTCTGACGATGAACTCCACGCCTTGGTGGATAGACAGGGATCACCCGACACCCTGGCCGCGTTGCGGACGAGGCTGGCAAATGACCCCGAGGGGCAAGCCAGGTTCACCCATTGGCAGCACCAGCGTGACACTTTGCACCGACTGCATGCCCAGGTTCTGGCTGAAGCGGTGCCACCTGCGCTGTTACAGGCGATACAACATGCCAACGCAGTGCGGGCGACCAGCAGCCAGTGGTGGCGTTTTGGCGGTATGGCTGCCAGTGTGCTCCTGGCATTTGGCGCCGGTTGGCTGGCCAACGCCAACTGGCAGGAATTGAGTGCGCTTGAATCAACGGCGCCCACCCTGGCGCGGGCCCGACTCGAGCGCGAGTTTGTGCGTCAGGCCGGGCTGGCCCACACCGTTTATGCGCCAGAAGTTCGCCACCCGGTAGAAGTCACCGCACTGGAGCAGGCACATTTGGTGCAGTGGTTGTCCAAGCGTCTTGACAAACCGCTCAAGGTGCCTGATTTGACAGCGCAGGGGTTTGATTTGGTGGGGGGGCGGCTGTTGCCCGGAGACGCTGGCGCACGCGCACAGTTCATGTTTGAAAACGCAGCGGGTCAGCGCGTCACACTTTATCTGGGCGCCGTGGAAAAGGCAGCAGCGGGCGTGTCAAGCCAGGAAACCGGATTCCGGTTCGAGCCCCAGGCAGGAATACCCAGCTTTTACTGGGTGGACCAAGGCTTCGGTTATGCACTGGCTGGCCAGTTGCCACGTGAATCACTGATGACGCTAGCGCAAGCGGTTTACCACCAGCTTTAATCAGTTGGGGTCAGAGCACCTCGCTGCGCGAGTGGTCTGACCCGCAAGGTATCAAAAAGTCAGGCCAACGCCCGCAACGGATGGCTGTGCGCCGGCCACGGGCTGGAGAAAAACAGCTGCACCATCGCAGGGGTGACGTCTTCAATGCGCGCTGGCTGCCAGACGGGCGCATTGTCCTTGTCGATGACCAGCGCGCGAATGCCTTCTGCGGCCTCGGTCTGGCGACCACTGCGGGCCAGGTGTCTGGGGAAAAAGCAATGGCGCATCACG
>PHCO01000340.1 GCA_002842265.1 Betaproteobacteria bacterium HGW-Betaproteobacteria-18
TGGAGCGCCAGTTGCAAGCCCAAGGCATCAGTCGCCACGACATGGGCCCGACCCCTGCCGAGGCGCGCAAGAACTTCGTCAGCAAGGTCTGGGAATGGAAAGAAAAGTCAGGCAACACCATCACCACCCAAATGCGCCGCATGGGCGACACGGTGGACTGGAGCCGCGAATACTTCACCATGGACAAGAAGCTGTCCAAAACGGTCACCGAAACCTTTGTCCGTCTGTACGAACAGGGCCTGATCTACCGTGGCAAACGTCTGGTGAACTGGGACCCGGTGCTGATGAGTGCCGTGAGCGATCTGGAAGTGGAAAGCGAAGAAGAAGACGGCAGCCTCTGGCACATCCTCTACCCTTTTGCCGACGGCCCGCAGTTGGTCAACGGCGAACTGGCCCCCGGCCTGGTCGTGGCCACCACCCGCCCCGAGACCATGCTGGGCGACGTGGCCGCCATGGTGCACCCCGAGGATGAGCGCTACGCGCATCTGCTCGGCAAGCAGGTCACCCTGCCGCTGTGCGAGCGCAGCATTCCGATCATTGCCGACGACTACGTGGACAAGACCTTTGGCACCGGCGTGGTCAAGGTCACCCCGGCGCACGACCAGAACGATTACGCCGTGGGCCAGCGCCACAAGCTGCCGATGATCTGTGTGCTCACGCTCGATGCCAAAATCGAGTCCAACGCGCCTGCGGCCTATGTCGGCATGGACCGTTTTGCCGCGCGCCAACAGATCGTCAAGGACCTGGACGCCCTGGGCCTCCTGGTCGAAGTGAAAAAACACAAGCTGATGGTGCCGCGCTGCGGCCGCACCGGGCAGATCATCGAGCCGATGCTCACCGACCAGTGGTTTGTGGCCATGAGCAAAGTGAGTGAATCTGACCCCACGGGCAAGAGCATCACGCAAAAAGCCATCGACGCCGTGCAGTCGGGTGAAGTGCGCTTTGTTCCCGAAAACTGGGTCAACACCTACAACCAGTGGATGAACAATATTCAGGACTGGTGCATCAGCCGCCAGCTGTGGTGGGGCCATCAGATTCCGGCCTGGTACGACGAGGACGGCAAGGTCTATGTGGCGCGCAATGAAGCCGACGCCCAAGCGCAAGCCCCCGGTAAGACGCTCAAACGCGACGAAGACGTGCTCGACACTTGGTACTCCAGCGCCCTCGTTCCCTTCAGCACCGTGGGCTGGCCTGAAAAAACGCCAGACTACGACCTCTACCTGCCCAGCAGCGTGCTGGTCACCGGCTACGACATCATCTTCTTCTGGGTCGCCCGGATGATCATGATGACCACCCACTTCACCGGACAAGTGCCGTTCAAACACGTCTACATCCACGGCCTGGTGCGTGACGCGCAAGGCCACAAGATGAGCAAGTCCGAGGGCAACGTGCTTGACCCGGTGGATCTGATCGACGGCATTGCCCTGCCTGAACTGCTGGTCAAGCGCTCCGAAGGCTTGCGCAAACCCGAGACCGCGCCGCAAGTGCGCAAGAACACTGAAAAAGAATTCCCCACCGGCATCCCTGCCTTTGGCGCCGATGCGCTGCGCTTTACCTTTGCCTCGCTGGCGTCGCTGGGCCGCAGCATCAACTTCGATGCCAAACGCTGCGAGGGCTACCGCAACTTCTGCAACAAACTCTGGAACGCCAGCCGCTTTGTGCTGATGAACTGCGAAGGCCAGGACTGCGGCTTGAACGACCACACCACCGCCG
>PHCO01000341.1 GCA_002842265.1 Betaproteobacteria bacterium HGW-Betaproteobacteria-18
CGTTGTATCGCACCCGCGTTGGCGATCTGGTGGCATTCGACGGTGCGGATTTTGCCGCGATCAACATCGCGCAGGCACGCCTGGATGGTGCAGAGCTGGCATACCACCTTCAGCACCGCGCGTGGCGGTTCGATTTCAACGCCGGTTGGCAACGCGCACAGAACACCAGCGCGAATACCGATTTGCTGCGCCGCGCACCACGCAAGGCAGCTCTGCAAGTGAGCCATGTTTCCAGCAAGGGCTGGCTGCTCGGTATTGACGGCACAGTAGTATCCACTCGTGCCGACTTCGGCGGCGATCTGGGCGGCTACAGCCGTTTCGACCTGCGCAGCGCTCTCCCGATCAGCGCGCAATGGCAACTGGAGGCTCGCTTGGAGAACCTGCTTGGCCGCGACTACGCATTGGCCCGTGGATTCAACACACCGGGCCGCAGCCTGAGCGTGAGCCTGGTGTGGGCCCCTGAATCGCGCAAGAACGCATTCTGACCAACAAACCGGACAAGTGACTGGCCGTGACCAAAAAATGGCGCGGTCAGCGCCGGAAACGCTTGGCCCAAGCCGCGAACGTGCTTAGACTGCATGTTGGGGATAATCATCCAGGAGCGCCGCATGTCCGCATCGGCCACACCGCCCGGTAGCGCAGGAAGCAAACCGCCAGCAACACTCGCCGCCGCCGCGTTTCCGCGACGTGTGCGGCGATTGCTTGAAGGCATTCTTGAATATACCTCCGATGAGATGGAGCGGATACTTGCGGCGACTCTCAACGACACAGAACAGCAATTGTTCAAACTCGCCGAGCAGGCGCGCAGCAATGAAGTGCAACAACATTGTTTTGAGGCCTTGCGCACTGTCAAACGCAGCCGCTCTGACTTGATACCCAGGTTCATGGTGGGGCTTGAGGCGGAGCTTGCGAGTTTGCGTGAAGCACGCAAAGGCATCGCCACCGCAGACGCTGCGGACCCATCATTTGAACGGTTGGCACTGGTTGAGCACGCCGACGCCAACGAGGCAACGGCTCTGCGCGAAATCGCCAGCCGTCTGGAAATCCGCAACAGCCTGCCGTTGTATTTGCTCGGCCAACGATTTGGCGTGCTGATAGGGCAAGCCGCCTTTGACCCCGAACAACTACCCATCGGCCCGCACGGGCTGACCCGGATCATGGCAGAGGCCAGTCGCTGCCTGGATCTGAGCGAAACCAATCGGCTGGTGGTATTGAATCAGTTCGACAAGCGTTTGGCCCCGGCGTTCGGCGGCTTTGTGGAAGCGGTCAACACGTTTCTCATCCGCGAGGGGGTACTGCCACACCTGAACTTCGTACCCGTACGCGGCCGCCCGGGCGCGAACAAGCGCGGCCCACGCAACACCGCACCAGAAGACAACGAGACCAAGCCCGACACCACACCGCCGCAAAGCAGCCAACCCGGGCAGCAGCAGCCAGGCCCAAGACCACCGGCACTGCAGAACCGACCGGCAGCCGAGTATCGGGCACCGGCGCCATTGACCTCGTGGCCGGGCGTCCCCGAGCCCGGTATGGAAACCGATGGCGCCTATGTCAACGCCGAGTCGGGCGAAGATGCCTTTCATGCCATGCGCGATTTACTGTCCAATCGCCGCGCCCTGCTCGGCAAGCTGGGACAGAGCCCTGGCGCGAACCGACAGCAGGGTAATACCCAGGTCGCAAGCGGCGATGATGTGCAGTCTGTTCTTGGCAT
>PHCO01000072.1 GCA_002842265.1 Betaproteobacteria bacterium HGW-Betaproteobacteria-18
GGCGGTGGTGGTTACGGCGGTGGCCGTAGCAGCTACTAAGCTGATACCAAACCAGATTCACCTCTGGCAAGCACAAAAGGGTCCTTCGGGGCCCTTTTTGTTTTTCGGGTCGCTTAATCCTGGGTGTCCGTCACGCGCGGTTTGCGTGGCCGTCCGGCAAACAGGCGGTCAAACAACGCATTGGGCAGCAAGCGCAGCAACTTGGCCACCACACCCATTTGCCATGGAATCACGCGGTAGCTGCAGCCTGCGGCAATGGCACCCACGGCATTTTCAGCAAACACCTCTGGTTGCATCAGGAACGGCATGGTGTACCGGTTGTTTTTTGTCAGCGGCGTATCGATATAGCCCGGGCACAATGTGACCACCTTGACGCCGCTTGAACGCAGTTCGCCGCGCAGGCTCTCGCAATAGCTGATCACCGCGGCTTTGCTGGCGCAATAGCCGCCATGGCCGGGCAGGCCGCGAATGCCTGCCACACTGCCTATGCCCACCAGGGTGCCCGAGCCGCGTGCCAGCATGGGTGTTATGAAGGGGCCAAAGGTGGCCGCTGTTCCCATCACGTTGGTCGCCAGAATATGGGCCATCACAGACAGGTCTTCCCGCACCGACGAGTCCACCCCCACGCTGATGCCCGCGTTGGCGATCACCACATCGGGCAGCCCCTGCTGCGCGATGCAAGCCTGCGCCATGCTGGCCATGTGCCCGGTATTGGCGACATCAGCACAATAAATGGCATAGTTAATCGGGTTTATTTCATGCTCGTCCAGCCATGTTTGGATCACCTGGCTGCGCCGCGCCACCAAAGCCAGTCGATAACCCAGGCGGGCGTAATGCAGGGCCACGGCCTGGCCAATGCCGCTGGAAGCACCAGTAATCAAGACCAAGGGCGTCGTCATGATCTGTCTTGCTTTCAGGGGGCCTTGGTGGGCACCAGGTGACCCCGGACGCGTCCAGTAAGCAGCATGATGCGACTCAGGTTGTCGTAGTCCATGCTGTTGGCAGTAAAGCGGTCCGGGCCACGGGTGAGTTCGACCGGTTGGTGCGATTTGAGGCGCTCGGTGTCCATGAAGGCATGCAAAAACTCACCTTTGAAAGTCAGGGCGGCTTGCTCTTTTCCGGTGATGTCGCGCGTGGCGTTGCGCTCGACCAGGGCTTGCCCGATGAGTTGAACCTCTGAAGCATCGCTGTTGGTGAGGGCTCGGCGTGCTGTGGCCGTGGTCAGGTGCCCCTCTTCGTTGAAGGAGCGGATGTGAACCTGTTCGATTTCAAGCGTGTCGGTGTCCGGGAAATGGTGCGCTTCGCTCCCCGTGACTTCACTTTTGAGCAGGCCACGGGCATCAAAGGTTTTGACGGAAAATTGGCGCATGAAGTAATCGGGCAGGTGTTGTACTGCCGCTGCGGGCTGGGGCGTTTCAATGGCTGGCGTGCTGCGCACCAGCCAATAGGTGGCCATGGCCAGCACGCCCATCAACAACACGGGTAAATACAGCGTCAGTTGATCGAACAGGTCGCGCAACCTGTTCATGGCAAGGCTTCCTGCAATAAATCAACATAACGGCCGCTGGCCACCAGCAGCAGGTCGCACAGTTCACGCACGGCGCCATCACCCCCTTGACGCCGGGTCACGTAATGGGCCAGGGCCAGCACCTCGGCCTGAGCGTTGGCGGGTGCGCAGGCGAAGGCGCAGCGGGTCAGCACCGGCAGGTCGGGCCAGTCATCGCCCATGGCGGCAGCCTGCTGCCAGTCCAGGCCCAGCGCTTTGAGCGTGAGCTCGGCAGCGGGGCGCTTGTCTTCGGTGCCAAAGTGGGCGTGTTCAATGCCCAGCGCCGACAGCCGCAGCCGCAGGGCCCTGGAGTCGCGCCCGGTGATCACCACGGGCGTGATGCCGGCGCGCTGCAGCAGTTTCAGGCCATGGCCATCGAGCGTGTTGAAGCGCTTGAGCGTTTCACCGTGTTCGGAAAAATACAGCCCGCCGTCGGTGAGCACGCCATCGACATCAAAAAAAACCACGCGAATGCCCTGCGCCTTGAGCAGCAGTTCGGGCGGGAAGTTGAGCGCGGGGGCCATCAGATCACCTTGGCCCGCATCAAGTCGTTGCTGTTGAGCGCACCGCACAGTCGGCCCTGCGCATCCAGAACCAGCACGCTGGTAATGCGGCGCTGTTCCATCAACTCGACGGCATCGACCGCCAGGGCGTCGCGGCTGATGGTGCTGGGTTTGGGGTGCATCACTTGTTGGGCGGTGCTGCTGCGCAAATCCACGCCTTTTTCAATCAGGCGTCGCAAATCGCCGTCGGTAAAAATGCCCTGCACCTGGCCGCTGGCGTCCACCACGGCGGCGGCGCCCAGGCCTTTGGCGCTCATCTCGCGCATCAGTTCGCTGAAAGTGGCCTGCAGCCCGACGCGAGGCACCTGGTCGCCGCTGCGCATGACATCGCTGACCAGCGTGAGCAGCTTGCGCCCCAGTGCGCCGCCGGGGTGCGAACGGGCAAAGTCTTCGGCCTTGAAACCACGGGCATCGAGCAAGGCCACGGCCAGCGCATCGCCCAGCGCCAGTTGCGCGGTGGTGCTGGCGGTCGGCGCCAGATTGAGCGGGCAGGCCTCCTTGGCCACACCACTGTTCAAAAACAAGTCGGCGTAGCGCGCCAATGTAGAGTTGGCATGGCCCGTCATGGCCACCAGCGGCGCCCCCAGGCGCCTGATCATGGGCAGAACGGCCGTCAGCTCTTCGGACTCGCCGCTGTTGGAAATGGCCAGCACCACGTCCACCGGCTTGATCATGCCCAGGTCGCCGTGGCTGGCTTCTGCGGGATGCACAAACATGGCGGGGGTGCCGGTGGAGGCCAGCGTGGCGGCAATCTTGCGGCCAATGTGGCCGCTCTTGCCCATGCCCATCACCACGACGCGGCCTTGCACCGCCAGCATCAGGCGCACCGTCTGCACAAAGTCGGGCCCGATGTGTTGCTTGAGGCCGAGCAGGGCGGCGGCTTCAATGTCGAGCGTTTCATGCGCCAGCGCCACGGCGCGGTTGGCATCAAAAGCCGGGTCAGAGGTGGACTGAATCATCATGGCAGCATTCTATCGGTCAGACCTCTCAAACAAGTCTTGTGCTTGGTAGTATCGGGGGGTGAACCCACTTGACTTGACCCTGTTGTATTTGCTGGCTGCCGTGCTGGGCGTGGTGGCCTGTCGTTATCTGAAATTGCCGCCCATGCTGGGTTATCTGGCGGTGGGCGTGGTGATCGGCCCCAACGCGCTGGCACTGGCCAAGAACGCCGATGGTGTGCGCCATCTGGGTGAGTTTGGCGTGGTGTTCCTGATGTTTGTGATCGGGTTGGAATTCAACCTGCCCAAGCTGCGCAGCATGCGTAACCATGTTTTTGGCCTGGGCTTGTTCCAGGTGGCCCTGACCATGCTGGTGACCACGGCGGCCAGCATGGCATTTGCCGTGCTGGCGCCGATGCATTGGGGCATGGATTGGCGCACCGCGCTGGCACTGTCGGGTGCCATGGCCATGAGCAGCACTGCCATCGTGGTCAAACTCATGAGCGAGCGCCTGGAAATGGAGACCGAGCATGGCAAACGCGTGATGGGGGTGTTGCTGTTTCAGGACTTGGCGGTGGTGCCGCTGCTGGTGCTGATTCCGGCCTTGAGCGCCTCGCCCGAGCAGATGGTGGAAACGCTGGCCTGGGCGCTGTTCAAGGCCACAGCGCTGATTGCTGTGCTGATGGTTGGGGGGCCACGCATCATGCGCTGGTGGCTCACCCTGGTCGCGCGGCGCAAGAGCGAAGAGTTGTTTGTGCTGAACCTGTTGCTGGTCACGCTGGGCCTGGCCTGGCTGACTGAGCTGGCGGGTTTGAGCTTGGCGCTGGGGGCTTTCATTGCCGGCATGCTGATTTCCGAGACCCAGTTCAAGCACCAGGTGGAAACCGACATCCGGCCGTTTCACGATGTGCTGCTGGGGCTGTTTTTCATCAGCATCGGCATGATGCTGGACTGGCGGCTGGTGCTCGATCGCTGGCCGCTGGTGCTGTTGCTGGTGACGGTGCCGGTGTTGTACAAGGCGGTTGTGGTGACTTTTCTAACACGTGCTTTGGGCTCGAACATGGGTGTGGCACTGCGCACCGGGTTGTATCTGGCGCAAGCGGGGGAATTCGGTTTTGTGTTGCTGACGCTGGCGCAAGCCAACAAGCTGGTGCCGCCCGAACTGCTCAATCCGATTTTGGCGGCGATGGTGTTGTCGATGCTGGCGACCCCGATTATTGTGATGCGCACCAACCAGATTGTGATGAAACTCGTCAGCAATGAATGGCTGATGGAGTCGGTGCAAATGACCAGCATTGCGCGCAAGTCGATCAAGGCCAACAAGCATGTGATCATTTGTGGCTATGGCCGTTGCGGCCAAAACCTGGCGCGCATGCTCGACAAGGAGACTATTCCCTACATTGCCCTGGACCTGGATCCGGACCGGGTGCGCCAGGCCGCCGCTGCTGGCGACTCGGTGGTGTTTGGCGATGCGGCGCGGCTGCAGGCGCTGATGGCAGCAGGCCTGGCGCGCGCCAGTGCCGTGGTGGTGACTTACCTGGAAACCGCCAGCGCCATGAAAGTGTTGGCCCACATTCAGGAACACGCGCCGCAGGTGCCTGTGGTGGTGCGCACGCAGGACGATCATGATCTGGAAGCCCTGCAACTCGCCGGGGCTACCGAGGTGGTGCCCGAAGCCATTGAAGGCTCGCTGATGCTGGCCAGCCACGCGCTGGCGCTGGTGGGCGTGCCGATGCGCCGCGTGATTCGCATCGTGCAGGAGCAGCGCGATGCCCGCTACCAACTGCTGCGCGGGTTTTTTCGGGGGGCGGACGACGGCTCCATCGATGAACTGCAGCAAGAGCGTCTGAGTTCGCTTAGCTTGCCGCTGTCGGCCTGGTCCGTTGGCCGCACCCTGCGCGATTTGAAATTACCTGCGCTGGAGGTGCGACTGGTCAGCCTGCGTCGCAAAAATGGCAAGGCAATGGTGCTGGCCGATGATCTGGCGCTGATGGAGGGCGACTCGCTGGTGCTTTCGGGCAAGGCCGATATGCTGGAGCAAGCCGAGCGCGCGATCCTTAAAAGCAGCTTTTGACGCAAGCCAGGCTGGCGGCGCGGGGCACAATAAGGCACTTTGATTGATCTGGAAGATTTATGCTAAATGTCAGTGTGACCCAATACCTGCGCGAGCACATTCGTACCGTGCTGGACTGGCCCGCGCCAGGCGTGCAGTTTCGCGACATCACGCCTTTGCTGCAAGATGCCAAGGTGTTCAGGGTGCTGATCGACGCGTTTGTGCACCGCTACATGGACCCTGAACGCCGCCCGGATGTGGTGGCGGGCCTGGATGCGCGGGGTTTCATATTGGGCGCAGTGGTGGCTTATGAGCTGGGTGTGGGCTTTGTGCCGATTCGCAAAAAAGGCAAGCTGCCCTTTACCACGGTAGAAGAAACCTACGAGCTGGAGTACGGCAGTGCCACCGTCGAGCTGCACACCGACGCCATCAAACCGGGCCAGCGCGTGTTGCTGATAGATGATCTGATTGCCACCGGCGGCACCATGATGGCCGGCAAAAAACTGCTGGAAAAATTGGGCGCTCACGTGCTTGAGGGCGCCGCCATTGTGGATTTGCCGGAGTTGGGTGGTTCGGACAAGCTGCGCGCCGGCGGACTGGCCCTGTTTACCCTGGTTGATTTTTCGGGCCATTGAGGCCGACTGCTGCGGACACCTTGATGAAAGACCATTATTCCGCTCTGGGCCTGCGCCCGTCGGCCACGCTGGCGGACATCAAAAAAGCGTTTCGCCAGCAGGCCTCCATCCACCACCCGGACCGCAACAGCGCCGCCGATGCTGCGGCGCGGTTCAGGCTGGTTCAGGTGGCTTACGATGTGTTGTCTGATCCGGTCAAGCGCAAGGCTTATGATGACAATCGCCAGCGCAACCTGCTCGACAGCCCGATCGACACCGCCCGCGTGATTTGGCAGGATTACTTTAGCCGCATCGTTTGAACCTTACCCCACACCGAGAACGCCATGAAAATGTCTGCTTTTTTTCGCGCGTTGCGCTCGTCTTACCAGGCTGAGATTGACGACCTCACGTTTGACTCTGAGGGCCGCGATGTGCTGCGCCAGCGCTTGCTTGAGAAGCGCGGTCAAATCACGTTTTTGCGGCAGATGATGGAAATGAGCCCCGAGATGGTTGCCGTGGTTTTTCATGGCGGCTTCCATTTTGGGCTGCCGGTGGTGATGGAGCAGTTGCTCACCCTGGAGTCGGATGAATTTCCTGACTGGAGCAGTCTGCGTGACGCCGTGCAACTGACCCCGTGGGCGCAGGAACTGGCCGACACCCTGTTACAGGAGCCTCAAGGTGACTGGTTCATGACCGTGGCGGCGACGCTGGAGTATTTGTACCAGCGACCCACGCCGCATCACCATGAAGGTGCTGCGCATGCAGAGGATGCAGAGAGTACTCACGGCGCCGCCCATCGGCGCGACCAGGGCTACGATTTTGACAAAGACGACGAGCTTCACCGCGACCATGACCATGAAGAATCCAGCGCCCAGTGGCTGGAAGACCAGGGCTTTGACCGCAAGGAATAAGGCGCGGCCACACCATCATGACATCACCGACCCTACAGGAACCCCATATGCAGCATTTGGCCTTGATTGAAAAAACCCAGTCCCTGATTGCCGCCGGCGATATCGTGGGCGCAGAGTCTGCGTTGGTTGAGTTGGCCGATCGTGAAGGCGATGGTGCTCTGATGGAAGTGCTGCAACAGTTGCCACCCAAGGATGTGCTGGCGGTGATTCGCGAGTACGACAACTCGCGCGTCTCCATCATCAACCTGATGCTCACCCCCGAGCAGTTTGCCCGCGCCGTGGTGATCGAAAAACAATACCGCGACCTGACGCGCAGCCATTTGCGCGGCATGATGAATTCGGTGATTTTCAGGGACGGTGCTGAGCCGCTGGCGTTTCTCAATGCCATTGGCGACCTGGAAGGCGGCAGTGAGGCGCTGGCGGATTATTTTGAAGAAAAGTGGAGCCGCATCGAGGCCTTTGCCCGCACCGGCACCTTTGAGACGGTTGAGGACGACGGTGCCATCCTGTCCGAAGATGAGTTGCGCGCCAACGCCTATGCCCAGCCCCGGCTGGACCAGGACGAAGTGGCTGATTCCGACTGGATGCAACTGGCCTGGCTGTTGCGGTACGAATGCCCGGATCTGTTCATCGAAATGCTGCTGGTCTTGCGCGCCAAGGCGCGTGCCTTCGAGCTGGGGCTGGACGAAGAGGATATGGCTGAGGATGACGGCAAGTTTGAAACCAGCGCCACCGACCGCGGCCAGGCCACCCCCGCCGCGATTGACCCCGACGAAGAATCCGCCATCTGAACCTTGCGCTTGGCCACTCAATCGCATGACGCTGCCCAAATCTGAATCCACGCATGGCGTGTCGTTGTTTGACGCACGGCCTTTTTTTGAAAAAGCCCTGATGTATGGCGTCCAGCACGGCCTGATTGACCAAGCCAAACTGGATGCCATCGCCGAGGAAGCACCCAAGGGCATGGTGCAAATTGCGCGCTATTTTGGCAGCGAATATTTGCGCCCGGAACTTGAAAAAGCGCGTGACCGGCTGGTCAATCTGGTCAGTTTGCACTTGCAGGACGTAAGCAGAGGCGACCTGCGCGTGGCCGCCGGGCTGCTGCGTGACCATTCGCTGCTGTCACGCTCCAAGGCTGGCGCTGACTTGCTCAAGGCGCTGATCGTGATGCCGCAAAACACCCACTTCGGCATGAACGAGCGCGGCGGTTTCAGCGACCGCCACATCCCGCAACTGGCGCGCTGGACGCTGACCAGTTATGCCGACTACCAGGCCGAGTTTTTGGCGCGCCAGCATGCCGTGCAGGTGGTGGAAGCCGCGCTTTGGCTGGCCGACCAGTTGGGTCTTTCCGCCGATGATTTGCAAGACGCAGAGCCTGATGCCGAGGCGGTGATCCGCACCGCGCTGCTGCTCAACATGACGCGCCGAAAGGAGCTGCCCGATTGGGTGGCGTTCGAAAAAATGATTTCGGCGCTGCGCCAAAAGCAGCCGGCATCTGAGCTGTTGACCCTGCCCAAAAATCTGCCAGGGGCTTACCGGGCGGTGGTGGAGGCGGTGCGCCAGTCGGTGCTGACGGACTGGCCCCGCTTGCTCGACGCTCGTTTGTCAGCGCGCAAGCTGTTTGACCAGACCCCCGCCTTCATGGGCCGCTACTTTTGGCTGGAAGATGGTCTCAGTGAGGTGGGTCACCATGACCGCAGCCGGTCTGCTGCCTGGGACAAGCTCACCCAGGGTCACAGTGACGATGGCACCGTGCTCACGTTGTGTCTGTGCGTGGCGGCGGGCAGCCCACCCAAAACCCTGCTGACCGACAAGACCGCTGCCACGCTGGTGCGAAAAATCCGCAAACACGGCTGGCAACCCGAACTGGCCACGAATTACCTGCAGGCCCATGCGCCAGAGCAACATCTGGATGACTTTATTGGGCTTTGGCAAGAGTTTGTGTACGAGGCGCAAGCCACCCTGCTCAGTGAGCGCGATACCCAACTGCAGGAAGCCATGGCGCTGCTGCGGCGCGAGTGCAATGTGGCTTGAGTTGCCGGGTTAGAATCCACCCCGCTGGAAGCGTGGCAGAGTGGTCGATTGCACCGGTCTTGAAAACCGGCAACCCGCAAGGGTTCGTGAGTTCGAATCTCACCGCTTCCGCCAGAACCCCCGTGTCATGCGGGTTTCCGGGCTATTCAGCATTCAAACCCTTCAAACAACCCGCCAAGCCAGCGTCTCCCCCGCTCCCAACGGTTTGAGCTCGGCCTCGCCAAAGGCAAAACGCTCTGGCACGGTCCATGATTCCCGTTTCAGGGTGAGCGTGCCGCTATTGCGCGGCAGGCCATAAAAATCAGCCCCGAAAAAGCTGGCAAAGGCTTCCAGCTTATTGATCGCGCCTGCCGCATCAAAGGCTTGCGCATAGAGTTCCATCGCCGTGAATGCGGTGTAGCAGCCGGCGCAGCCGCTGGCGTGCTCTTTCAGGTGCACCGGGTGCGGCGCGCTGTCGGTGCCGAGGAAGAATTTGGGGTTGCCGCTGGTGGCGGCGGCCAGCAAGGCCTGGCGATGGCTTTCGCGCTTCAGGACGGGCAGGCAGTAGTAATGCGGACGAATGCCGCCGGTAAAAATGGCGTTGCGGTTGTACAGCAGGTGGTGCGCTGTGAGCGTGGCCGCGGTAAAACGGTCGGCCTCGGCCACATACTGCGCCGCATCGCGCGTGGTGATGTGCTCAAAGACGATCTTGAGCTCGGGAAAATCCCGGCGCAGCGGGATCAACTGGGTGTCGATGAACACCGCCTCGCGGTCGAACAGGTCGATCTCGGGCGCGGTCACTTCGCCATGCACCAGCAGCGGCAGGCCCAGGCGCTGCATGGCTTCGAGCGTCGGGTAGGTCTTGCGTGGCTCTGTGACGCCGGCATCGCTGTTGGTGGTGGCGCCGGCCGGGTAGAGCTTGACGGCCACAATACCGCCCTCTTGGGCGCGGGCAATTTCATCAGCGGGCAGCTTGTCGGTCAGGTACAGCGTCATCAGCGGCTCGAACGCCACGCCTGTCGGCACCGCGGCCAGGATGCGCGCTTTATAGGCCAGCGCCTGCGCGGTGGTGGTCACCGGCGGGCGCAAATTGGGCATGATGATGGCGCGGCCAAACTGGGCGGCGCTGTGCGGTACCACGGTGGCCAGCGCGGCGCCGTCGCGCACGTGCAGGTGCCAGTCGTCGGGGCGGGTCAGGGTGAGGGTGTTGATCATGGCAGGTATTGTCCCAAAAGACGCGGTTCAGAAAGTACCGCCGTGGGCCAGCAGATAGTCCCACAGGGCCTGCGCATTGTGTTTGGGTGTGTCGTGGGCGGGGGTTCCTGGTTTGAGTGTCTCGCGGTGCGTGGGGCGCTCACGGTAGGCGCGCACTTCCATGGTGATGCTCAGGTCTTTGAGTTCTGGCGGCGCGGCGCTCACCAGCTTGTGAGCCCGCAAATCCTTGCGCACGGCACTCATGGGTAAAAATGCCACGCCGTGACCTTCCAGCGCCATGGCTTTGAGGCCTTCGGCCATGTCGGTTTCATAAACCCGGTCAAAGTGGATGGGGGCACTGCAGTGTTTCAGGATCAGCTCCACCATCTGGCCCAGGTAGGCGCCTTGCGCGTAGCCCAGGTAGGGCAGGGGTCGGCCCGCTTTGCCGGGCAGCTCGAACAGGGGGTTTCCGTGTTCGTCAGGTTTGGAATAGGGGGCCACCACTTCCTCGCCCAAACTCACCATTTCATAACGATCAGTATCGAGCTGGTAGGGCAGGGATGGGTGGTGGTAGGCAATCAGCAGGTCGCAACTGCCTTCTACCAGACGCATCACGGCGTCATGCACATTGAGCGCGATGAGACGGCTTTTGATGGGGCCAAAGGTTGCGCGCAAGGCCGACACCCAGGCCGGGAAAAATGTGAAAGCCAGCGTGTGCGGCACGGCAAACTCAATCACATCCTGCGCCGCTGTGGCGTGGCCGCGCAACATGGCGCGTGTGGTTTGCAGGGCCTGCAAGACCTCCATCGCCTGTCCATGGAGTGTCTCGCCTGCTGGCGTCAGCCGCGTGGGGTAGCTGCTGCGGTCCACCAGGTCTGAGCCGGCCCAGGTTTCCAGCGACTGAATGCGCCGCGAAAACGCGGGTTGCGTGATGTGGCGCAACTGCGCCGAACGGCTGAAACTGCGGGTTTCAGCCAAGCTCACAAAATCTTCAAGCCATTTGGTTTCCATGAGGCGCGATTGTGTACCAGATGGGGCCTTTTGCTGTGAAGTGCCGGCATCTCAATTTTTGATCAACTGGAAATAGGTCTGCCGGGTTTGCGTTGTGACGGCTTCCAGTACCTGGGCATATGCTGTTTGGTGGCGCGCCAGCAAGCGTGCCGATGCCACTGTTTTGGAGCGGCAAAACCAATGGCAACTGTGCTGCATCAGCATCAGCTCGGCCGACAGTGTGAAGGCCTTGCGCCTGGGCGACTGGGTCTGATCGTTTTGGCTGGCTTGCGTAATGCCGTGAGCGTGCACGCTGAGCAATTTGCGCATGTCGAGGGTGGTGTCAGGAAAATGTTGCGAAACAAATGGCAAAGCCAGTGGCAAGCGGCTTACCCTGGCCTGGGGCTCGGCAACTTTTGCGAATTCAAGTACAAAACGGTTGAACTGCTCGCTCAGTGTTTGTTCAGCAGGCTCAAGATAACGCCAGACCTGCATCTGGCGTTCTTCATCGGTCTCACCCAGGGCCCGCTGGTAGCCATTGAGCAGATCCTGCATCAATTTTTCAATCTGGAATTTGCCCAGATAACTTCCCAGCAAGGCAATGCGCTGCGCTTGTTCGCGCGACCTGAGGACATGTACGCCGATGGCCAGCAGGGTGACAAAAACAAAAATATCCATTGGGAAAGTGTTGGGAGATGACGGGCGCCTTGAGTGTAGTTGGCACCACCACCCGTCAACCCGCGTGCCGTACCCGGCCGGTGGGCGGATAGACCGGGTCGGTGTAGCCGGGGGTTGAGGGGTGACCGGGTTTGACCAGGCTGTCCACCAGTGCCTCGTCTTCCAGGGTGAACCCATAGTCGAGCGCGGGCAGGTAGTCCTGCCACTGCCTGAGCGTGCGCGGCCCGGCAATGACCGAACTGACCACCGGGTTTGCCAGTACCCAGCCGCAAGCGAATTGCGCCAGGCTGATGCCCCGGCTTTCAGCGTGTATTTTGAGTTGTTGCGCAATCATCAGCGATTCTTGACGGAATTCGGTTTCTGCCAGGCGTGGGTCAGCGCGACCAGCGCGGCTGCCGGGCTCGGGTGTCTGCCCTGGCAGGTACTTGCCAGTGAGCACGCCGCGCGCCACCGGGCTGTAAGGTGTCACGCCGATGCCGTAATGCGCGCAGGCTGGCAGCACCTCCACTTCGGGCGTGCGGTTGAGCAGGTTGTAGTAAGGCTGGCACACCACCGGCCCCGGCATGCCAAGTTGCGCGGCCAGGTGCACCAACTCGGCAATGCGCCAGCCCCGAAAGTTGGAGATGCCCCAGGCGCGAATCTGACCCGCCTGCAGCATGGCGTCGAGCGCGCGCAAGGGCTCCTCCAGGTTCATGCCGTTGAAGTCGCGATGCAGGTACAAAATGTCCACATAATCCGTTTGCAGGCGTGTCAGCGAAGCCGTGATTTCGCGCAGCATCCAGCTGCGCGAGTAGTGCCCCTCATTGACCCGGCCTGACATGGCGTTGCCCATCTTGGTGGCCAGCACCCAGTCATGGCGCTGGCCCTTGAGCAGATTACCCAGCATGGTTTCCGAGCCACCTTTGCTGTAGTTGTCGGCGGTGTCGATGTAGTTCACGCCATGGGTGCGGGCGTCGGCCACGATGGATGCCGCCTCGTCAGGTGCGGTCTGGTCACCAAACATCATGGTGCCCAGGCACAGGGCCGAGACTTTCAAATTGCTTTTTCCGAGAGTGCGGTAGTGCATGGGGATTTTTTTGGCGGGGATGGTTTGAAGTTTAGGTCAATGACAAGGAAAAGGGCACGACACATGCGAATCGTCATTGTTCCTTGTATTTGGTGTGAACAAAATCTGAACAGATCGACTCCATCGTCTGATTTGGAGGAGATTAGCTCTCAAGAGTCACAAACTGAATGGAGTTCGACGTATGAAATCAAAACTTCTGAAATCTGCATTCCTGGCGGTGCTGCTGACGAGTTCCGTGATGGTCATGGCGGCAAAGCCTGGAGGGGCTGGCCAGGCTAACCACAACAAGCCCACAGCCCAAGCCAGGCAGGAGATTCAAATAGGCACCTATTTCCGGGAAGAGCAACGCCAGGCCGTGTCGCACTATTACGGGAAACTACAGGCAAGAGGGCGCTGCCCGCCAGGGCTTGCCAAGAAAAAAAATGGCTGCTTGCCGCCCGGCCAGGCCAAAAAATGGGCAATGGGCCAGCCGTTGCCCGCGTCGCTGATTCAGTACCCGGTGCCAAGAGGGGTTGTGTTACAAATTGGACTGCCGCCGCCAGGCTACAAGTATGTCCGCGTCGCCAACGACATTCTTTTGATCGCCTTGGGAACCATGATCGTGGTGGACGCCATCGAGGATTTGATGAGACCCTGAAGTGTGTAAACACGCCGAACATCTGCTTACAAACGCATTGTGACAATGCGGCTGACAGACTTAAACTGTCAAATTCCATCAACTCTCCTGGAGTACATCAATGCCATTGACTAAAAAATCATGGGCTTTCTGCCTCATTTCTGCCGCCTTGCTTGGGAGCATTGGCGTGTCCGCGCAAACGGTCGAGGCACCAACAGCGCCGCAAACTTCGCCCAGCAGAAGTTTCACCACGGATCTGGCAAAAGCAAGTCTCGCCAAGGATGGTGTGACTGAAGCGACGGCGCCTGATTATCAAACGCAACTCACAGCGGCCGAAACGAGCATTCAGGCGCTGCGGGATGCCGGCATGGGATGGGGTCAGGTCGCCCATTCCCTGGGCCTGAATTTGGGCGCTGTCGTCAGCGCTGCCAACCGCGCCCAGCCGGTAGGGGCGCAAAACTCTGCCAACGTCAACAAGCCCACCCAAGCTGGCCTGCAGGGCCAAAGTGCGGCAGCGTCCAGCCGTGGCGGCAATGGTGCGGGCAACAGTGGTGGCAAAGGCGGTGGCAACAGTGGTGGCAACAGTGGTGGCGGACGCGGCAAGTAAAAGTTCTTATTGCCTGACCGCTCTCCAGCTTGGGCGCTATTGCTACGGCCCGATGAAGTATGAACCGTTCGCCCTGAGCTGGTCGAAGGGCTTCGACAGGCTCAGCCCGAACGGAACTTAAAACATCATCGGGCCG
>PHCO01000073.1 GCA_002842265.1 Betaproteobacteria bacterium HGW-Betaproteobacteria-18
CGACGGCTGGCAGACCCGCATCAATGCCGTGCTGCGTGACGCCGTGGCGCATGGCGTGGTGAAGGCAGCCTAACCCGCTGGGGTTTTTATGACTGATGGTTGCGTGACTGTTAGGAAATACCGCTGAACGGTGGTATTCGCTGGCGCTGGATTTGGGCAAGTTGCCTACAGAGGCACAAAAGAAAAAAAGGTTTGCTATCACTTTCGTAACAACAAACCTTTACTGCATCTGGTGGGAACTGAGAGATTCGAACTCTCGACCTACGGATTAAGAGTCCGCTGCTCTACCAGCTGAGCTAAGTTCCCTTGGTTTCAGCGAAACAGCGTGTGCCTCGTGAAGTGCAGAATTCTAGCAGAGACATTTTCAGGAAAATCACACCTACCGCAGCCCATCAAATGGCACTCCACTACCGCCAAGAAATGATCACATCAACAAATGCTCGCCCGCGTTGTCGCCGCCCAGGGTGACGTAATTGACCTTGCGGATGTCCATCAGCTTCTTGCCGCCTGAATAGCTGATGGAGCTTTGCACGTCCTGCTCCATCTCGACCAGCGTGCCAGCCAGTTTGCCCTTGATGGGTTCCAGAATGCGCTTGCCTTCGACGTGTTTGTACTCGCCTTTGTTGAAGTCGCTGGCCGAGCCGTAGTATTCCTTGTAGAGCTTGCCATCCACTTCCACCGTCTGGCCGGGGCTTTCCTCGTGGCCGGCAAACAGCGAGCCGATCATGACCATGGTGGCACCAAAACGAATGCTTTTGGCAATGTCGCCGTGGTCGCGGATGCCGCCGTCGGCAATGATGGGTTTGGTGGCCACGCGGGCGCACCACTTGACGGCGCTAAGCTGCCAGCCACCGGTGCCAAAGCCGGTTTTGAGCTTGGTGATGCAGACCTTGCCCGGGCCAATGCCCACCTTGGTGGCGTCGGCGCCCCAGTTTTCCAGGTCGATCACCGCCTCGGGCGTGGCCACATTGCCGGCGATGATGAAGGTGCTGGGTATTTTTTCACGCAGGTAGCCAATCATGTTTTTCACGTTGTCCGAGTGGCCGTGGGCAATGTCGATGGTGATGTATTCCGGCGCCAGCCCCAGCGCCACCATTTGATCGACCGCATCGTAGTCCGGTTGCTTGACGCCCAGCGAAATCGATGCATACAGGCCCCGTGCTTTCATGGCTTTGACAAACGCCACGTTGTCCAGATCGAACCGGTGCATCACGTAAAAGTAGTTGTTTTGCGCCAGCCAGACGCAAATGTCCTCGCTCACCACGGTTTTCATGTTGGCGGGCACCACCGGGATGCGAAAGCGCCTTGGCCCCAGTTCCACGCTGGCATCGCACTCGGAGCGGCTGTCCACCCGGCATTTGCGGGGCAGCAGCAGGATGTTGTCGTAATCAAAAATTTCCATGGTCAGGCGCCTATTCAAAAAAAACCGGGCCACAATTGCTTGGGCCCGGTGCTTGATTCTATCGAAGTCGGGTGGCTTTCTACAATGCCTCCATGTTTTCAACCCCGACCCCACCCCGCGCCGCTGATGCCGGCCTGCTGCACAACCTGAACCCCGAGCAACTGGCCGCTGTCACGCTGCCGTCCGAGCACGCGCTGATCCTCGCCGGGGCGGGTTCCGGCAAAACCCGGGTGCTCACCACCCGCATCGCCTGGCTGCTGCAAACCGGTCAGGTGTCTCCCGGCGGTATTCTGGCGGTCACGTTCACCAACAAGGCGGCCAAGGAGATGATGACGCGCTTGTCTGCGATGCTGCCGCTCAATGTGCGCGGCATGTGGATTCGCACCTTTCACGGCCTGTGCAACCGTTTTTTGCGCGCCCACTACAAGCTGGCGAACTTGCCGCAGAGCTTTCAGATTCTGGACATGCAGGACCAGCTCTCTTCTATCAAACGCCTGTACAAGCAGTTCGGCATTGACGACGAACGTTTTCCGGTCAAGCCGATGCAGTGGTTCATTGGTGGCTGCAAGGAAGACGGCCTGCGCCCCAACATGGTCGAGGCGCGCGATGAAGAAACGCGCAAAAAGATCGAGATTTACCAGCTCTATGAAGAGCAATGCCAGCGCGAGGGCGTGGTGGATTTTGGTGAACTGATGCTACGCTCGTACGAGCTGCTGCGCGACAACGACCCCATTCGTGAGCATTACCAGCGCCGTTTCAAGCACATTCTGATCGACGAGTTTCAGGACACCAACAAACTGCAATACGCCTGGATCAAGATGCTGGCTGGCACGGGCGCCCACAGCACGGTAGAGGGTGCCTTTCAACCCACCGGCTGCGTGCTGGCCGTGGGCGACGATGACCAGAGCATTTATGCCTTTCGCGGTGCGCGCGTGGGCAATATGGCCGATTTTGTGCGTGAGTTCAAAGTGCGGCACCAGATCAAGCTCGAGGAAAACTACCGCAGCGGCAGCAACATTCTGGACTCTGCCAACGCGCTGATCGGCCACAACAGCAAGCGTCTGGGGAAAAACCTGCGCACGGCGCAAGGCCCGGGCGAGCCGGTGCGGGTGTTTGAAGCGACCAGCGACTTTGCTGAAGCCAACTGGATGGTGGACGAAATGAAGCAGTTGGTGCGTGAGGGCTACGAGCGCAAGGAAATTGCCGTGCTGTACCGCAGCAATGCCCAAAGCCGGGTCATCGAGACCGCGCTGTTTAACGTCGGCATGCCGTACAAGGTCTATGGCGGCCTGCGTTTTTTCGAGCGGGCTGAAATCAAGAACGCACTGGCCTACCTGCGGCTGCTGGAAAACCCGCGCGACGACACCAGTTTCATGCGCGCGGTGAACTTTCCGCCGCGTGGCATTGGGGCACGCAGTCTGGAGCAATTGCAAGACCTGGCACGTGAAACCGGTTGCGCTCTGCATGATGCAGTTAGCGGTCTGGGCGGCAAGGCGGGCACCAACATTGGTGCCTTTGTGGCAGGCATGGATGTGCTGCGCGAGCAAACGCAGGGCTTGAGCCTGCGCGAAACCATCGAGCTCACGCTCGATCACAGCGGCCTCATAGACCACTACAAAGCCGACCGCGAAGGCGCTGACCGGGTGGAGAATTTGGAGGAACTGGTCAATGCGGCGGAGAGTTTTGTCTCGATCGAGGGCTTTGGCCGCGATGCGGTGGCGCTGCCGGTGGATGAACTGGGCAATGCCCTGACTCAGTCACCCGCGTCCCAGGGTCTGGACCTGAACCAGCCTGTATTGGATATCCCCGCGCCTGATGCTGAAACCGGCGAAACCCTGTCGCCGCTGGCGGCCTTTCTGACCCATGCCGCGCTGGAGGCGGGTGACAACCAGGCGCAAGCCGGCCAGGATGCCATCCAGTTGATGACGGTGCACGCCAGCAAGGGCCTGGAATTTGACTGTGTGTTCATCACCGGCATCGAAGAAGGCCTGTTCCCCCACGAAAACTCGATGAACGACCGCGATGGTCTGGAGGAAGAACGCCGCCTGATGTACGTGGCCATCACGCGTGCCCGCAAACGCCTGTACCTGAGCCATTCGCAAACCCGCATGCTGCACGGCCAGACGCGCTACAACCTGCGCAGCCGCTTTTTTGAAGAGTTGCCTGAAGAGGCGCTGAAATGGATCACGCCCAGGCATCAGGACTTTGGCAAGGCGGACAGCTTTTCAGACGCCATGTATTCGGGTGCTTCCAACGCCTATGCCAAAAGGCCAGCGGGTCAATTGGGCACTGATTACTCGCGTTTTTTAGCGCCGGCTCAGCAACCCATCGCCCAACCCAAAGCAGAGGCTGGCAACAGCCTGCGCACGGGGCAAAAGGTGTTTCACGCCAAGTTTGGTGAAGGCATGGTGTTGTCACTCGAAGGCAAGGGCGACGATGCGCGGGCGCAAATCAACTTTCCCCGCCACGGCATCAAATGGCTGGCGCTGTCGGTGGCCAAGCTCACGCCCGTGCCTTGAGTTTGTTTGATCAGGCCTGGGAAGGCGGTTCCAGCTCGAAACTATCGCGGTAGGTGAAATACAGCGAGGTGAAAAACATCGACGCCAGCAGCATCAGTGCCGGAAACAGCAGCATGCCCGACAGGCCAGGGTTCCCCATGACGTTACCCAGGGTGCCGATGGCCAGGATGGCGACAACGATGGTGCCCATCCACGTGATGCCAAACACGGCAAATGCCCAGAAGTTGCGAAAACATGCCACGATGCTGAAAAACATGCTTTTGAGTGGTGGCAAATCGTGCCAGAACACCAGCGCCGGGGCGTGCCAGAACATCAGGGAAAGCGGCAGGTGCAGCCCAATAAAGACCCACATCGCAGTCTGAAAGTCTGGCGACTGCAACAGCTCCGCAGTGGGCGTGCTGCCTCCCAGGTAAAGCCTGGCAAAGCCGCCCCCATCCACCAGGTACGAGCCGCCCATGGCGAGCATGAAGCCTGCGGCGTACATGGCTCCCAGCATCAGCATGGCGCGCAATTTGACGGGCCCGGCGCGAAAGGCGGTAAACAAAATAAGTGGCATGGGAAACTTGCCCTGCGTGGCTTCGCGGGTGGCAGCCATCAGGCCCAGCGTGGCCGCGGGAAGCAGTGTCATGGCCAGTGGCAAGCCCACGATCGGCAGCATCGTGGCCAACGACATGACGGCCATGAAAATAAAGAACAGCCCGGCCAGCGCCAAAGGTTGCTTGAGGAAAGTTTGCATGCCGAGCTTGACCCAAACGGCACCAGATCGGACGGGAACAAGTTTGAGCTTCATGTGAGGGCCTTCAGGGCAGGGTAGTCCAGCAGCTGGCCGGTTCGGTGCCGCAGCACGTGTTCAAAATGCGCCGGGTCGTGGGCTTGCAGCATACTGGCCTGGCGTGGCAGGTAAAAATCCCACAGCCGCGACAGCCAAAAACGCAAGGCTGCGGCGCGCAGCAGGGCCGGCAGCAGTTCCTGCTCGGCCGCTTGCAGCGGTCGCACGGCGTTGTAGGCGGTCAGGAAGTGATGGGCATTGGGTGCATGGTGCGTGCCGGTTGCCTGGTCAATGCACCAATCATTGAGGCTCACCGCCACGTCAAACAGCCAGGTGTCCATACCGGCAAAATAAAAATCAAAAACCCCGCTCAAGACGGGTTGACCAGCCACAGTTTCAAACATCACGTTGTTACGAAACAGGTCGGCGTGAATTGGGCCGCGGGGCAGGGCGGCGTAGCCTGGCAGGGCTGCCACCTGGTTTTGATAGGCCAGCTCCCGGGTGATCAGGGTTTGCTGGCTGTCGGTCAGGTACGCCAACACCACCGGCACAGTGTTGTTCCACCATGTCAGTCCGCGCAGGTTCGGCTGGCTTAATTCAAAGTCGCGTCCGGCCAGGTGCATGTTGGCCAGCATGGTGCCCACTTGGGCGCAGTGCACAGGACCGGGGTTGAGCTCGCTGGCGCCACGTAATTTATCGACCACGGCAGCGGGCTTGCCCTTGACATTCAGCACCAGTTCTCCCTGGGCGTTGGCATGCGGCTCCGGCACCACGATGCCGCGCTGCGCCAGGTGCTTCATCAGGCGCAAATAAAACGGCAATTGTTCAAAGCTCAGGCGCTCGAACAGGGTCAGCACGTAGTCATGGGTTTGGCCATTTTGCAGGGTGGTGACGAAATAATTGGTGTTTTCTATGCCGCCAGGGCAGCCTTTTAAACTTTGAAGTTCTCCCAATTGAAGTTGTTGCAATAGGGCACGGGCCTCATCAAACGAGACTTCTGTATAAACCGCCATGGTTCAAAAACCCAGAATTTTCCAAGTGCGTTCACCCGTTTTGGGTGCCACCTGGTAGCTTGGCATACCGCCTTTGGGCTGCACCGTGATGCTCTGGGTGTCGCCACCCACGCGCACCTCGTCAATGCGCGCGCCGGCATCTTCCACCTGGATGTGCTCGACCCGGGCTTGTACTTTGGCACGGACATCACGCTGCGCCGTCGCGCTGGCAGGGGCCGCAGGGGGTGTGGCGATGGGGGTTTGGCTCCATGCCAGGCCGCAGGCCAGCAGGAGGGGTAGGAGGATGTAGGATGAACGCATCTTTTGATTGTAGATAAAGCCAGGGCTGAAGCCGTTAGCGGGCCGGGTGCAGGCAAAATGCCGGCATGAACAATGCCCCCCCTAAAACCCTGTTGCTGGTCGATGGCTCCAGCTACCTGTACCGCGCTTTTCACGCCATGCCCGACCTGCGCGCCGTGCCGGGCGACCCCGCCAGCAGCCCTACCGGGGCCATTCGCGGCATGATCAACATGCTGCAGAGCCTGCGCAAGGAGGTGCCGGCCCAATACGCAGCCTGTATTTTTGACGACAAAGGCCCCACCTTTCGTGATGATTTGTACCCGCAGTACAAGGTCCACCGCTCGCCCATGCCTGACGACCTGCGCGCCCAGATCGAGCCGATTCACGAGGTGGTACGCCTGATGGGCTGGCGCGTGCTGGCGGTGCCTGGCGTCGAGGCTGACGACGTGATCGGCACCCTGGCAGCCACCGCCGCCGCGCAAGGCATGCAGGTGATTGTGAGCAGTGGCGACAAAGACCTGGCGCAGTTGGTCAATGACCGCATCACCATCATCGACACCATGAACGGGCGCCGTCGCGATGTGGCCGGGGTCACTACCGAATTCGGCGTGCCGCCCAGCCTGATGGTGGACTACCAGACGCTGGTGGGCGACGCCATCGACAACGTGCCCGGTGTACCCAAGGTGGGGCCCAAGACGGCGGCCAAGTGGTTGCAGGAATATGGCTCGCTCGACGCCATCGTGGCCCAGGCCGACACCATCAAGGGGGCGGTCGGGGAAAACTTGAGGAAGTCGCTGGACTGGCTGCCCACCGCACGCAAGCTGTTGACCGTCAAGACCGACTGCGACCTGAAAGACTGGCTGCCCGATTTGCCCGACATGGACGACATCGCCGTGGGCAGCATGAACACCGCGGCACTGGCAGATTTTTATGAAAAATATGGCTTCAAGGGCCTGGCGCGGGCACTGGGTTCAGGAATTGGGGAGAACGGAAAAGGGGTCAGAGCCAGCTTCGCTTCGCTACGTGGATCCGACCCCATTTCCGTAACTGGCTCTGACCCCAATTCCGCTGTCAAGTCCGTCGTTAACAACCGCGAGCCGGGCCTTTTCGATGAACTGGATGCTGCGCCTGCCCCGGCTGCAAGCCGCGTCAGCACGGTCAGCTACGACACGATCCTGACCTGGGAAGCTTTTGAGGCATGGTTTGCCAAATTGCAGACCGCCGAGCTGGTGGCGCTGGACACCGAAACCACCTCGCTCGACGAGATGCGCGCGCAAATTGTCGGTATCAGCTTCAGCGTCACGCCGGGCGAGGCCGCTTACATTCCGCTGGCGCACGCCTACCCGGATGCGCCAGCGCAGTTGCCGATGGACGAGGTGCTGGCCAGGCTCAAACCCTGGCTCGAGGATGGCAGTCACAAAAAACTCGGCCAGCACGTCAAATACGACCGCCACGTGTTCGCCAACCATGGCATCGAGGTACAGGGCTACGCGCACGACACCATGCTGCAAAGTTACGTGCTCGAAGTCACCAAGCCGCATGGTCTGGCCAGCCTGGCCGAGCGCCACCTGGGGCGCACCGGCATCAGTTTTGAAGACCTTTGCGGCAAGGGGGTCAACCAGATTTGTTTTGATCAGGTCGATGTCGCCAAAGCAGCCGAGTATTCGTGTGAAGACTCCGACATGACGCTGGATGTGCACCGCGTGCTCTGGCCGCAACTGCAGGGCAACGACAAACTGCGCTTCATCTACGAGCTGGAAATTGCCAGCAGCGAAGCGCTGTACCGCATCGAGCGCAATGGTGTGCTGATCGACGCGCCCACCCTGGCGGCACAAAGCCATGAACTGGGTCAGCGCATTTTGCAGCTTGAAAAAGAGGCGCACGAGCTCGCCGGGCAGCCGTTCAACCTGAGCAGCCCGAAGCAGATTGGTGAAATTTTCTTCACCAAGCTTGGCTTGCCCATCGTTAAAAAAACCCCCACCGGCTCACCGAGTACCGATGACGAAGTGCTGCAGAAACTGGCTGAAGACTACCCGCTGCCAGCCAAAATTCTGGAGCACCGTGGCCTGTCTAAACTCAAGGGCACCTACACCGATAAATTGGCGCAGTTGGCCAACCCCCGCACCGGGCGCGTGCACACCCATTACGCGCAGGCCGTGGCCGTCACCGGGCGTTTGAGCAGCAATGACCCCAATCTGCAAAACATCCCGGTGCGCACACCTGAAGGCCGACGGGTGCGCGAGGCCTTTGTCGCACCCCCCGGCTGCATGATCGCCAGTGCCGATTACAGCCAGATCGAGCTGCGCATCATGGCGCACATCAGCGGTGACGCTGCTTTGCTATTGGCGTTTCATGACGGCATGGATGTGCACCGTGCCACTGCCGCTGAAATTTTTGCGCTGGATACGAATCAGGTTACCAGCGAGCAGCGCCGTTACGCCAAGGTCATCAACTTCGGCCTCATCTACGGCATGAGCGCCTACGGCCTGGCCAAAGCGCTGGGCATTGACAACACCGCCGCCAAAAACTACATCGAGCGTTACTTTGAACGCTATCCCGGCGTGAAAAACTACATGGACCACACCCGGGCGCTTGCCAAGCGCCAAGGCTATGTTGAAACCGTGTTTGGCCGGCGCCTGTACCTGCCCGAGATCAATTCCCCCAATGGTCCGCGCCGCAGTGGCGCCGAGCGCGCCGCCATCAACGCGCCCATGCAGGGCACGGCGGCTGACCTGATCAAGCTGGCCATGGTCAAGGTGCAGCAAGTGATCGATGCCGAGCATCGTGCCACCAAAATGATCATGCAGGTGCATGACGAACTGGTGTTTGAAGTGCCTGAATCAGAGGTGGACTGGGTGCGCCATGAGGTGCCCCGGCTGATGGCCGGGGTGGCGCACCTCAAGGTGCCGCTGCTGGCCGAAGTGGGCGTGGGGTTGAATTGGGACAAGGCGCACTGATCTGATCAACGAGCTTGTTGGCCTGCCGTGCTTTAATATTCCGTATGTCACACACCCTGAAGCCGTCGGCGTTGGGGTTCGGGTGGCATGTGATGCGAGGTAGTTCCATGAACTCAAGCAAATTGGCGGGTGTTGTTCTGATCGTTTTGGGTGCCCTGGCGCTGATGTACGGTGGCTTCAGTTACACCAAGGACACCACGGCGCTGAAAGTGGGGCCGCTGGAGATGACGGTGCAGGAAAAGAAAACGGTCAACGTGCCACTGTGGGCCGGCATCGGCGCCATTGTGGTGGGTGGTTTCTTGCTGGTCACGGACAAGAAGGGGTAAATCGCGCGCGGTCAAGGCACGCGATGGACCCCCTGTTGCGAGGGCTCGTTTAGTCCACCAGCAGCGTCCCCGGGCACTCCAGAAGTCCCCGCATTTGCTGGATGAATTCAGCCGCGTGCATGCCATCCACCACCCGGTGGTCGAACGAGCTTGAGAGGTTCATCAGCTTGCGCGCCACCACCAGCCCGCCCTTGATCATGGGGCGTTCAACGATGCGGTTGGTGCCAACAATGGCCACTTCCGGGTGGTTGATCACCGGCGTGCTGACAATGCCGCCCAAAGCGCCAAGGCTGGTGAGCGTGATGGTGGAGCCGCTCAGCTCTTCGCGCGCGGCCTTGCCACTGCGCGCCGCCTCGCTGGTGCGCAGCACGGCGGCAGCAGCAGCCCACAAGTCCAGCGTTTCAGCATGGCGGATCACCGGCACCATCAGGCCGCCAGGGGTTTGCGTGGCCAGCCCCAGGTGCACGGCGGCAAAGCGGGTGAGCTGATTGGCCTCGTCATCAAAACGGGCGTTGACCTCCGGGTGGTCACGCAGCGCCAGCACCATGGCGCGCATCAGGAATGGCAGCAGCGTCAAGCGCCCGCGCGTGGCACCGTATTGGGTGTTCAGGCGCACGCGCAGGTCTTCGAGTTCGGTCACGTCAATTTCTTCGACATAGGTGAAATGCGGAATGCGGCGCTTGGCCTCCTGCATTTTTTGCGCAATCTTGCGGCGCAGGCCGATCACCGGGATCACTTCTTCAGCCGTGCGCAGCGCGTAGCGCTGCTCGGCTGTCGCGTTGCCGTTGTTTGCGCCACTGTGCAGCGCGCAGGCATCCAGATCCGACTGCATGATGCGCCCGGCCGGGCCGGTCCCGCTGGCCGTGCTCAGGTCAATGCCGAGTTCCCAGGCGCGACGCCGCACGGCCGGGGCGGCAATGGGCTTGCCGCCGGGGTGCCCTTCGACAGGCTCAGGGCGAACGGGGGAGGGTGCCGATACCAACTTAGGGGAGGGCACAGATGCGGACCTTGAACCCTGTGGGGCGGACTTTAGTCCGCCATGGTCGACTGAAGTCGACCCTACAGCGGAGTCAAATACAGGCACAAACGCTGGGTTCGTGGTGGGGACCTCAGGCCGTGGCAATCCATTGCTGGCGGCGTCAAACACCTCGATGTGAATGATCTCGGTACCCACGGCCACCACCTGGCCCACGGCTGCATCCAGCGAAATGACCTTGCCTGCCACATGCGATGGAATTTCGACCGTGGCCTTGTCGGTCATCACGTCGGCCAGGATATGGTCTTCGGCCACCACGTCACCCACCTGCACATGCCAGGCCACCAGTTCAACCTCGGCAATGCCTTCGCCAATGTCGGGCATTTTGATTGTTTGCGTTGCCATGCTCAGACCTCCATCACATGTTTGAGAGCTGCAGCCACGCGCGCTGGCCCCGGAAAATAAGACCACTCCTGGGCGTGCGGGTAGGGCGTGTCCCAGCCCGTGACGCGCTCGATCGGCGCTTCCAGATGGTAGAAGCAATGCTCCTGGATCAACGCGCTGAGTTCTGCCCCGAGGCCGTTGGTGCGCGTGGCCTCGTGCACGATGACGCAGCGGCCTGTTTTCTTGACCGAAGCCACCAGCGTGTCGAGGTCCAGCGGCCACAGGCTGCGCAGGTCGATGATTTCAGCATCGACACCGCTTTCCAGTGTCGCGGCCTCGGCCACATGCACCATGGTGCCGTAGGCGATCACCGTGACCGCGTTGCCGGGCCGGGTGACGCGGGCGTTGTCGAGCGGCACGGTGTAGTAGCCCTCGGGCACCTCGCCCAGGGGGTGTTTGCTCCAGGGTACCACCGGGCGCTCGTGGTGGCCGTCGAACGGGCCGTTGTAGAGCCGCTTGGGTTCCAGAAAAATGACCGGGTCGTCGTTTTCAATCGACGCGATCAGCAGGCCCTTGGCGTCATAGGGATTGGACGGCATCACGGTGCGCAGGCCGCAGACCTGGGTGAACATGGCCTCGGGGCTCTGGCTGTGCGTCTGGCCGCCGTAAATACCGCCGCCACAGGGCATGCGGATGGTGATGGGGCAGGTGAAGTCGCCCGCCGAGCGGTAGCGCAGCCGTGCTGCTTCTGAGACGATCTGGTCGGTGGCCGGATAGACGTAGTCGGCAAACTGGATCTCGACCACCGGGCGCAGGCCGTAAGCGCCCATGCCGACCGCCGTGCCGACAATGCCGCCCTCCGAGATGGGGGCATCGAACACGCGCTGCTTGCCGTGCTTTTGCTGCAAGCCCTCGGTGCAGCGAAAGACACCGCCAAAGTAGCCCACGTCCTGGCCATAGACCACCACATTGGGGTCGCGCGTCAGCATCACGTCCATGGCCGAGCGCAGCGCCTGGATCATGGTCATTGGAGTCATGTTCATGCTATTTGTATCGCTCATGATCAGGCTCCCAACTCTTGACGCTGGCGCACCAGGTGCGCCGGCATGTGTTTGTAAACGTCTTCAAACATGTTGGACGCATCCAGCGCGTGGGTATCGGCCAGTGTGCCAAATTTTTCAGCCTCTTTTTGCGCAACAGCCACTTCTGCCTCAACCGCTTTCTTGGTGGCTTCATGCTCGGCATCGGACCAAGCCCCCAGCACGATCAGGTGTTTTTTCAAGCGCTCGATCGGGTCGCCCAGTGGAAAGCGTGCTGCGTCATTGGCAGGGCGGTATTTGCTCGGGTCGTCCGAAGTGGAATGGGGTCCGGCACGGTAGGTCACCCACTCGATCAGGGTCGGGCCAAAGCTGGAGCGGGCGCGCTCCAGCGCCCATTTGGAGGCTGCGTAGGCCGCCAGAAAGTCATTGCCATCAACCCGCAACGAGGCAATGCCGCAACCGGCGCCACGCGCCGCAAAGGTGGTGCCTTCGCCGCCGGCAATGGCCTGGAAGGTGGAGATGGCCCACTGGTTGTTGACCACGTTGATGATGACCGGCGCGCGATAGACGTGGGCGAAGGTGAGCGCGGTGTGAAAGTCGGCCTCGGCGGTGGCGCCGTCGCCAATCCAGGCCGAGGCCACTTTGTCGTCGCCCTTGATGGCCGATGCCATGGCCCAGCCCACGCCCTGGATCACTTGCGTGGCCAGGTTGCCCGAAATCGAAAAGAACCCCTGCTTTTTGCTGGAATACATCACCGGCAACTGGCGCCCCTTCATGGGATCGCGCTCGTTTGAATAGAGCTGGCAGATCATGTCCACCATGTTGTTGTCTTCGCGCGCCAGCAGCAGGCCTTGCTGGCGGTAGGTCGGAAAGCACATGTCGCCCTCGCCAAGGGCCAGCGCGTGGGCGCAGGCGATGGCTTCTTCACCCAGGCACTGCATGTAGAACGACATCTTTTTTTGCCGCTGGGCAATCAGCATGCGGGCATCAAAGGCGCGCGTCAGCAGCATGGCGCGCATGCCGCGCTTGAGCAGTGCCACGTCCATCTGCGGAGCCCAGGGGCCAACCGCCTTGCCGTCGTCGTCGAGCACCCGGATCAGGGCAAACGCCAGATCGTTGGTTTGCGCGGCCGCCACGTCGACCGGCGGGCGGCGCTTGGCACCGGCGGCAGACAGGGGGAGGTAAGAAAAATCCGTTTCGTGCCCGGGACGCCCGGTAGGCTCTGGCACGTGCAGGTGCAGGGGGTTGCGCTGTGGCATGAAGTTTATCTCCTGGCGGACTTGTGATCCAGCAAAGAATACGTTGAAAGTGGCACCAAGTGCATTGGGTAAAGCACGCAGCGCATTTTGTTGCCTAAACGAACGGGATCACCGCCCGGTTTGGCAACGGGGCCAAATCATAGCGCAATGGCGCCGGACGATCACCTGTTTGACTTGTGAGGATTTACGTATTGCGCCCGGCCTTGCAGGGATTTCGCCGCTAAGCTCGCATTTTTTAACCAAAGGAGACCTCTTATGCTGACCCCGGATCAAACCAAAGATTTCGATGCTTTGCTGCCAGGCCAGTCCAGCGCAGACGGTGCCAGTCGTCGCACCGCCCTGAAAGTGGCGTTGGGCGTGGGCTACGCTGCCACCGCCATGCCGATCATGGCGCAAACCGCCATCAAAACATCCAGCGACGGCCTGACCACGGGCGAGGGGATTTACGACGTGGAGGGTTTTTCAGTGCCATTTTTCCATGCCGCACCTGAAGGCAAGAAGAACCTGCCGGTGATTTTGGTGATTCAGGAAATTTTTGGTGTGCACGAATACATCGCTGACACCTGTCGCCGTTTTGCCAAGGCTGGTTACCTGGCAATTGCGCCCGAGCTGTATGCGCGTCAGGGTGACCCTGGTCGCTACGGTGAAATGGCCAGACTGATGGCCGAAGTGGTATCCAAAGTGCCCGATGCGCAGGTGATGAAAGACCTTGATGGTGCGGTGCAATGGGCCGGTGAAAACGGTGGCAATCTGAAAAAGGTGGGCATCACCGGCTTTTGCTGGGGCGGGCGCATCACCTGGCTGTATGCCGAACAAAGCAAAAATGTCAAGGCCGGTGTGGCCTGGTACGGGCGACTGGTGGGCACGTCCTCTGTCCTCACGCCGAAACATCCGCTGGATTTGGCGGCCGACCTGAAAGCGCCAGTACTCGGTCTTTACGGCGGTGAAGATCGCGGCATACCTCTGACCACCATCAACCAGAT
>PHCO01000342.1 GCA_002842265.1 Betaproteobacteria bacterium HGW-Betaproteobacteria-18
CACCCCGCAGACCACGGTGGCCGCATTGAGCAAGCTACCCCCCACCGGGGCGGGCGCTGCATGTTGATGGGTTGTCATGATTGCTTCTCCTCGGTGTCTTTTGGCGAGGCATCGTCATCCTCGTGAACCGTCTTTTTGGCGATAAAACTCAAGGCACCCAGCACCACCACCGGCAGCATCAGCCCGCCGTAGAGCGAATGCTGAATGGTCTCGGAGGTAGAGGCGGACGACTTGGGTGGCAGATCAGGCATGCCCACCTTTACGAAGTTGACGGCTGAGAGCTTGAGCACCTGCGTGCCGCCGTACTCTTTTTCGCCATAAACGTGCTGGAGATACTTGCCAACATGCCCTTCGTAACTTTGATCGACACCGCCGAGTTTGCCGCGCGGGTATTTGGTGACACTGCCAGGCGGTAGTGCAATGCGGCGTTTGGCCTCGATCAACAGGTCAGCGGTTTTGCCGTACAGGGTGGCCCCGGTGGGGCAGACCTCGGCGCAGGCCGAATAGTGGCCGTCTTTGTAGCGGTGGCGGCACAGTTCGCATTTGCCGATCTTGCCGGTGGGCGAGTCGTACTGGTACTTGGGAATTCCAAACGGGCAAGCCACTACACAGTAGCGGCAACCGACGCAGATATCGGGGTCATATGACACGATGCCAGTGACCGGGTCTTTGGCCATGGCTGTCACCGGGCAGGCCGACACGCAGGAAGGGTCGGCACAGTGCATGCACGAGGTCTTCATGAACGAGAAGCCGTCAACCTCGGCGTCCTTGGTTTGCATGGTGCCGTTGCGGTACATCTTGATGATGTTGAAGGTGTAACCCGAGGTGTCGAGCGGTGTGTCCCACAACTTGTCTTCGGTCGAAAACTCGGGCGGGTTGTTGTTGGCCTCTTTGCAGGCCGCGACGCAGGCTTTGCAGCCAATGCACAGCGTGGCGTCATACAGCAAACCCAAAGCCTCCGCAGGGCGGGTGTGGGTTTCCCTGGCGCAGGCCTCTGGGGTCAAGGCGACACTGGTGATGACCGCACCACCTGCCAACGCCCCTTTGAGAAAGTGACGACGGGATTCCATGATCAAACCTCGCCCTGATCTTCGGTCTTGCTGCCCGCCTTGGCTCGCTCGGCTTCCTCTGCTTTGTGCGAAAGACCCAGGTTGCGGGTCAGCATCACGGCAGCACCTGCGGCGGCGCCCGCCAGAGCGGCCAGCGCAGCCGCTGCGGCAAAGCTGGCACCCTTGCCGTTTTCTTCGACGATACGCGGATACTGCTGCGGTGGCACGATGTTGATCACGGTCGCCACCTGATGGATCGGTTTGGTGAAGCCCACGCCTTTCTCGGTGCAACCGATGCAGGGGTGGCCACAACCCACCGGCCAGTTGTTTTCGCCGGCATCACCAAAGCCCAGCGTGGAGCAGTTGGCGTAGGTTTCAGGCCCCTTGCAGCCGAGCTTGTACAGGCAGTAGCCCTGGCGGTGACCGGCATCACCAAACTCCATGGCAAAACGGCCGGCATCGAAGTGGGCGCGGCGTTCGCAGTGCTCGTGAATCAGGCGTGAATAAGCAAATTTGGGGCGCCCCAGGTGGTCCACATCGGGCAACTTGCCAAAGGTCAAAAAGTGAACTACGGTAGCCAAGAAGTTATACGGGTTGGGTGGGCAACCCGGGATGGTGACCACCGGTTTGCCCAGCACTTCGGCCACACTGGAG
>PHCO01000074.1 GCA_002842265.1 Betaproteobacteria bacterium HGW-Betaproteobacteria-18
TGTGGTCGGCATGGCGGATGGTGTCCACGTCATGCTCCACCACCACCAGCGTGTTGCCCTGGTCGCTCAGGGTTTGCAGGGCGCCCAGCAAAATCTTGTTGTCACGCGCGTGCAGCCCGATGGTGGGCTCGTCCAGCACGTAGCACACGCCCTGCAAATTGCTGCCCAGTTGTGCTGCCAGCCGGATGCGCTGGGCCTCGCCACCGCTCAAGGTGGGCGCGCCCCGGTCCAGCGTCAGGTAGCCCAAGCCCACCTGCTCCAAAAATTCCAGACGACCTTTGATCTCGGGGATCAGGTCACGTGCAATGTCGCTCTCGCGCTTGCTTAGGCGACCCAGGCGCTGCAGCGTTTCCACCCAGCCGCGCAGATCGGCCACAGACAGGCGCGCCAGCTCGGTGATGGCAACCCCGTCAAATGTTGCCAGCGGCTGACCCGGCACCTGTAGGGTGGACTTCAGTCCACCTGGCCGACTGAAGTCGGCCCCACGAACCCCGATTTCAGGCTGGGTCATATCAGCGCCAAACTTCACCGCCCGCGCCGTGGCGTTCAGGCGCGTGCCGTGGCAGCTGGGGCACACGGCATCCACCAAATCTTCCACCTCGGGCTCGGCAAAGGTCTGCTCACGGCCCTTGTTGTCGTCATCGCGCACCGAGTCGTCAAACACCTTGCGCTGCTCGCGCGTGAGCTTGACGCCGGTGCCCACGCAGTCCGGGCACCAGCCGTGCTTGCTGTTGTAGCTGAACAGCCGCGGATCCAGCTCGGCGTAGCTGGTGCTGCAGACCGGGCAGGCGCGCAGGGTGGAGAACACACTGAGCTTGCCAATGCCCGCGGTGGCTGTGCCCGCCTGCAGGGCCTCGCTCAAACCGGCCAGATCGCTCAGCACATGCAGCACGCCCTTGCCGTGCTGCAAGGCCTTGGCCAGCGCCTCGCGCAACAGCGCTTCCTGTTCCGGCAACACATCGAGGCTGAACACCGGCAGTTCAATCGTGTGCTCCTTGAAACGGTCCAGACGCGGGAAGTTGGTGGTAGGTAAAAAGTTGCCATCGACCCGCAAATGGGTGAAACCACGCGGGCGCGCCCAATCGGCCAGCTCGGTGTAAACGCCTTTGCGGTTCATCACCAGTGGCGCCAGCAGGCCGATGTGCTGACCGCGAAAGTTCTTCATCAACTGCGCCGCGATGCTCTCGGGCGTTTGCGGTGCCACCGGCGTGCCGTCATGGATGCAGTGCTGGGTGCCGAGCTTGACGTACAGCAGCCGCAAAAAGTGCCAGACCTCGGTGGTGGTCCCCACCGTCGATTTGCGCCCGCCCCGGCTCAGCCGCTGCTCAATCGCCACCGTGGGCGGGATGCCGTACACCGCATCCACCTCGGGCCGGCCCGCCGGCTGCACAATGGAGCGCGCGTAGGCGTTGAGGCTTTCCAGGTAACGGCGCTGGCCTTCGTTGAACAAAATATCAAACGCCAGGGTGGATTTGCCCGAGCCCGAAACCCCGGTGACCACGGTGAACTTGCCGCGTGGAATGTTGACGCTCAAAGACTTGAGGTTGTGCTCGCGCGCATTGATGATCTGGATGCTGTCGGCATGCCCATGCCTGGCCGCTGCGACGAATTGCTCCTGTAGGGTCGACTTCAGTCGACCTGGCCGACTGAAGTCGACCCCACGAAGCCCACACCCAGAAAAATCCCGCACTTCATGCACCACGCCCATTTGTGCGGCGTAGTCGCGCAGCGCCAGCGCGGTGTGGGAGCTGGCGTGCAGCATCACCTCTTCCGGCGTGCCAAACGTCACCACTTCACCACCGGCGTCGCCGCCTTCCGGCCCTAAATCAATCAGCCAGTCCGAGGCGCGAATCACGTCCAGGTTGTGCTCGATCACCAGCAGCGAATGGCCGGCATCCTGCAATTTGCGCAGCGCGCGCATGAGCTTGGCAATATCGTCAAAGTGCAGCCCGGTGGTGGGCTCGTCGAACATGAACAACACGCCACGCCTGGCGGTCGGCTGACGGCTGGCACTGGCACTCCTGGCGGCTTCGGCCAGAAACCCCGCGAGCTTGAGGCGCTGCGCTTCGCCGCCACTCAAAGTCGGCACTGGCTGGCCGAGTTTGACGTAGTCCAGGCCGACATCCATGATGGGTTGCAGCGCCCGCAACACGTCACGGTCGGCCTTGAACAGCGCAGCAGCTTCGCTGACGGTGAGATTGAGGACGTCGGCCACATTTAATGAAACCGTTCGGACTGAGCCTGTCGAAGTCCCCGCAAGCCCTTCGACCCCTTCGACAAGCTCAGGATGAACGGAATCAGGGCGAACGGGTGCCATTCGTTCTATGGTGATCTCCAGGATTTCCGGTCGGTAGCGTTTGCCGTCACAGTCCGGGCAACGCAGATAAACATCGCTCAGAAACTGCATCTCCACATGTTCAAAGCCCGAACCGCCGCAGCTGGGGCAGCGGCCATCACCATTGTTGAAGCTGAATTTGGTGGCGGTGTAGCCACGCTGTCTGGACAGCGGCGCGTTGGCAAAAATCTCGCGGATGGCATCCCAGGCACCGACATAACTCACCGGGTTCGAGCGCGCGGTTTTGCCGATCGGCGACTGGTCCACGAATACCACGTCGCTGATCTGCTCGGCGCCCAGCAGGCGCTCGAAAGCGCCCGGCGTCTCGGTGGCCTTGCCAAAGTGGCGCAACAGCGCGGGGGCCAGCGTGTCCTGGATCAAGGTGGACTTGCCGGAACCACTGACGCCGGTGACACACACCAGACGCTGCAACGGAATCTCGACTGTGACGTTTTTCAGGTTGTGATCACTGGCGCCTTCCAGCACCAGCCGCGGCGTGCTGGCGGCCACCAGGCGCTTGAAACCCATGCCCACGGTCTTACGCCCGCCCAGATACGCGCCGGTGAGGGTGTTGGCGTTGCGCAAATCGGCGGTGCTGCCGTCAAACACGATCTGGCCACCGCGCTCGCCAGGGCCGGGGCCCATGTCGATCATGCGGTCGGCGGCCAGCATCACGGCCGGGTCATGCTCCACCACCACCAGCGTATTGCCGGCGTCGCGCAGGCGCTGCATGGCTTTGATGATGCGGTGCATGTCGCGCGGGTGCAGGCCGATGCTGGGCTCGTCGAGCACAAACAAGGTGTTGACCAGCGACGTGCCCAGTGCGGTGGTGAGGTTGATGCGCTGCACCTCGCCACCACTGAGCGTGCGGCTTTGCCGGTCGAGCGTGAGGTAGCCAATGCCCACCTCGCACAGGTATTTGAGGCGCGTGCTGATTTCCTCGAACAGCAGCTTCAGCGCTTGCTGCTGGCCCCGAGGGGCATCCATTCGCGGCGAGGGCGCCGCTCCTACAGGGTCAGGGTTGGACGGTAGTTTGTAGGAGTCGCGCCCTCGCGACGAAGGCTGCTCACTGGTGGACAACTGGGCAAAAAATTGCCGCAGCTTGTCCATCGGCAACTGCATCAAATCATGCAGGCACAGGCCCGGCAGCGCCTCCAGCTGATCGCGCGTCCATGTCACGCCCTGCGGCATGAAGCGCTGGGGCGGCGCCAGCACCGCATCGGCATCGGCTTTGGAGCCGATGCGCCACAACAGGCTCTCGGTCTTCAGTCTGGCGCCACCGCAATCCGGGCACGGCGTGTAGCTGCGGTACTTGGACAGCAGCACCCGGATGTGCATCTTGTAGGACTTGGTTTCCAGGTATTCAAAAAAGCGCTTGACGCCAAACCAGTGCTGGTTCCACTTGCCCTTCCAGTGTGGCGAGCCGTGAATCACCCAGTGCTGCTGCTCGGGGTTCAGCTTGTTCCACGGCGTGTCGCGCGGAATGCCCTCAAACTCGGCATGGCGCATCAAATCGTCCTGCGCTTCTTTCCAGGCCGGTGTCTGTATGGGTTTGATGGCGCCGGCGCGCAAAGTGAGCTTGTCGTTGGGAATCACCAAGCCGTAATCGACCCCGATGACGCGGCCAAAGCCGCGGCAGGTGTCACAGGCCCCCACCGCCGAGTTGAAGGAAAACATCGACGCGATCGGATCGGTGTAGCGCAGGTTGCTCTCCGGGCAATGCAGGCCGGTCGAAAACTTCCAGATGACGGGCTCCGCCGTCTCTGCCGCTGGCGGTGCCTCCAGCAGGTACACCGTCATGCGGCCGCTGCCATGCTTGAGCGCCACCTCGATGGCTTCCAGCACGCGCGCGCGCTCGGCCGTGCCCAGCCGGAAGCGGTCAGCCACCACGTCGAGCACCTTGCGCTTTGAGGCCGTGACATCGGGGTCAGAGCCCAATTCGGATGAACGACTTTTTGCCTTGCGAGCAGGTTTCGCCGAATTGGGATCCGACCCAAATGCCACTCCGGTCGGGCTCACGTCCACCTCACGTTCGGCCTGCACCTTGGTGAAGCCGCTCACCGACAGCCACTGCTCGACTTCAGCCGGCGTGGCGCTGGCGGGCAACTCCACCGGGAAGGTGATGGCCAGCCGGGCATCGCTGCTGCCGACCCGCTCCTGCAACTGGGCATAAATAGTTTCGGACGTGTCGTGGCGCACCGGCTGCGCCGTGACCCGGTCGAACAAAGACCCGGCGCGGGCAAACAACAGCTTCAAATGGTCGTTGAGCTCGGTCATCGTGCCCACGGTGGAGCGGCTGGAGCGCACCGGGTTGGTCTGGTCGATGGCAATCGCGGGTGGCACGCCTTCCACCTTATCGACTGCCGGCTTGTCCATGCGTTCCAAAAACTGGCGCGCGTAGGCGCTGAAGGTTTCCACGTAACGGCGCTGGCCTTCTGCAAACAGGGTGTCGAAAACCAGGCTGGACTTGCCCGAACCGCTGGGCCCGGTGACTACGGTGAGTTCGCCGGTGCGAATGTCCAGATCCAGATTTTTAAGATTGTGCTGACGTGCACCGCGAATGCGGATGGTTCCCTGTGACATGGAGGCTTTCCGATTGATAAGGCCGATGATTCTAGGGACTTCGCCCCCAACCGGTGAATAAACAGGCCATTCATGCAGCTTGCGTCGCCCGTCACACCTGCGAATCCAGGAGACGGCGGGGCGCATCATGGGCCAACAGATAACCAACTCTTGACCAAAATAAAATCTGCTTTTATTATTGGCAGACATGTACCACCAACGACTCCTTGCTCCCGTCCTGCGCCAGGCGCTGTCCAGCTTTCCTGCCATCTTGATCACTGGCCCCAGACAGTCGGGCAAAACCACCTTTCTTAAACACGAGGCGGGCACGGACGTGGACTACGTCAGTTTCGACGACCCACTTGAACGCGATTTTGCAAGTCTTGACCCGGCTGGGTTTTTAGGCCGGTTTGCCAGCCGTCCTGTGATTTTGGACGAGATTCAGTACGTCCCCCAACTTCTCTCGCACCTGAAGATGCGTATCGACCAAGCGCCCAATCAATGTGGCCGCTGGCTCTTGACGGGTTCGCAACAGTTTGGCTTGATGCGTGATGTCAGTGAGTCACTGGCGGGCCGCGTCGCCATCCTCGAACTTCCCCCGTTCTCGCATGAAGAATTTTTGCGCCCCACTTTGGAGGAGGTTCTTTGGCAAGGAGGTTATCCGGTCATTGCATTGAACCCCGAGCGGCGCGACCTGTGGCTGCGTAGCTACGTGGCCACCTACATCGAGCGTGATGTGCGCCAGATTCGCAATATTCCTGACTTGCGTGTGTTTAACCAGTTTGTCAATCTGGCTGCGGCCCGCCACGCCCAGGAATTTCACGCTGCTGACCTGTCACGCGAGTTGGGCATCTCTCAACCCACAGTGAAGTCCTGGGCTGGCATTCTGGAGGCCTCTTATCTTGCCTATTTTTTGCAGCCGTGGTTTCGAAATTACGGCAAACGCATTGTCAAGACACCCAAGTTCTACTTTTTCGATGCCGCCTTGGTCAACTTGTTGACCCGCCAGCCAGACCCCGGTGCCGCGCTGGCTGGTCCCATGGGTGGGGCGCTGCTGGAGGGCTGGGTGGTCATGGAAGCGGTCAAGACATTTATGGCGCTGGGGCGCAAACCAGACTTGTATTACTGGCGTTCGCACGATGGGCTGGAGCTTGACTTGCTGATCATGATCGATGGCAAGTTGCAAGGCGTCGAGATCAAGTTGACCGCCACACCGGGTGCCGGTCATCTGGCCCCACTCAACCGTTTGCTGGCAGTCGCAGGTGACGATGCCCACCCCGGCGGCCTGCTGGTTTGCCGCACCGAGCAAGTAAGGGCTTTGCCCAATGGGCACCAAGCCATGCCTTGGCAACTTTTCCCACAATGGCTTCAAGCACGCCTGGCTCCGGCTACCTCTTTACTCCCACCGCAATAGTCGCCGCTGCGTCCCACGCACCTTCAAACCACGCATCGCCCGCCAGATAAGCGCGCAACATGGGCAAGGCATCGAGCCCCCAGAACAGTTTGCCATCGACCTCAAAAGTGGGCACGCCAAACACGCCCAACGCAATCGCCTCGTCAGTATTGGCCTTGAGGCGGGCCTTGACCTCGTCGCTGTCAGGCGCACGCGCCGGCTTCAATTGCTGGGTGACCGCTTGCAGCCGTGCCGGGTCAGCGGCCTCCAGCCCACCCTGCCAGACATGGCGGAACAGGGTTTCGCAGACATAGCGGTTGGGTTGCTCTGATGCACCACAGGCCAGCGCCAGCCGCAACAAAGCCAGCGGGTTGAACGGGTGGCTGGCGGGCAATTGCAGCTCCACGCCGTGCTGATGCGCCAGCCACAGCACCTGGCGATACGTCCACTCGCGTTTGCCAGCGATTTCGGCCGGGCCCAATTGTCCGTGGTGCTTGAGCAGCGCGCCAAACAGCACCGGCTTGTAGCTCACGCTGGTGCTGTGACCCATCAGCGTCTCGGGCAGTTGCTCGAACGCCAGGTAAGCGTAAGGCGAGATGAAATCCAGGTAGAAAGTAATGTGTTTCATGTTTCTTCGAACTCCGTCAGGCGCGCCTCAATTCTGGTCCAGACGACGCGCTTGAAAGCATCATCGGCATTGCCCCACTGGCCAATTTCTTCCAGGGTACGAAAACAGCCCTGGCACAAGCCGGTGGCATCACTCATTTGGCACACCGACACGCAGGGCGATGGCACCGTCTGCGCAAAGTTTTGCTCGCTGGCACGGATGTGCCTGGCACTGGCGGCCAGGAATTTCATCGCTTTTTGATTGAGTTTCAACTCAGCGCCGCACATCAGGCCTGCCGCTTGTTGAACAGTGCCTTGCCCGCACGCGAATTTGTAGAACGGCCCAAGAAGTCGCTGATGAACTGGCCCGCATCAATCAGCTTGTCCAGGTCGATGCCGGTGTCAATGCCCATGCCGTGCAGCAGATACACCACGTCCTCAGAAGCCACATTGCCGGTGGCGCCCTTGGCATAGGGGCAACCACCCAACCCGGCCACCGAGGCGTCAAATTGCCAGACGCCCATTTGCAGGCAAATCAGCGTGTTGGCCAGCGCCTGGCCGTAGGTGTCGTGAAAGTGGCCCGAAATATCGTTGATATCAAAGTGCTTGAGCGTGGCTTCCACCGCGCGCTGCACCTTGAGCGGCGTGCCCACGCCGATGGTGTCGGCCACGCCCACATGCTGCACGCCGATGCCCTTCATCAGTCCGGCCAGGTAGCCCACCCGCTCGGGCGCAATATCGCCCTCGTACGGACAACCCACACTGCAGCTCATGGCGCCGCGCACATAAATGCCCGCGTCTCGCGCAGCCGCCACCACCGGGGCAAAGCGCTCGATGCTCTCGGCGATGCTGCAATTGATATTCTTCTGGCTGAAGGCCTCGCTGGCGGCAGCAAACACCACAATCTCGTCGGGCTTTGAATCCAAAGCGGCCTCGAAACCCTTGAGGTTGGGCGTCAGCACCGAATAGCGCACACCGGGCAGACGGCTGATGCCGGCCATGACCTCGGCGTTGTCGGCCATTTGCGGCACCCATTTGGGGCTCACAAAACTGGTGACCTCGATCTCTTGCAGTCCGGCAGCTTGCAGCCGGTGCACCAGTTCGATCTTGACGGCAGCCGGCACCTGGCTCTTCTCGTTTTGCAGGCCGTCGCGCGGGCCGACTTCGACTAATTTGACTCGTTGAGGAATGAACATAAAGAACTCACTGACGTAAATTGACCGTGCGACTCAGGCAGCCAGCAACTGGCAACGGGAAATATGCGAAAGGGCTTCACCCATGGCTTCGCGCGCGACCGCTGTATCGTAGTTGGCTTGGCCGCGAAGCCACCAGCCATCGCTGAGCCCAAAGTACCGACACAAGCGCAGGTCAGTGTCTGCGGTAATCGCGCGTTTGCCCGCCACAATGTCACCAATGCGCTGTGGCGGCACACCAATGTCTTTGGCCAGGCGGTACTTGGTCAGGCCCAGCGGCTTCAAAAACTCTTCGTCCAGCATTTCACCGGGGGAAACAGGGGGGACAGTTCGCATAGTCAATCTCCTTCAGTGGTAGTCCACAATCTCAACGTTTTTCGGGCCATCTTCAGTCCAGACGAAGCACACACGCCATTGATCGTTCACACGAATGCTGTGCTGCCCGGCGCGATTTCCCCTCAATGCTTCCAAGTGATTGCCTGGGGGAATACGCAAATCTTCCAAAACCGAAGACCAGTCAAGTTGCTCCAATTTGCGCAAAGCCGATCGCTCGACATGGACCCACCGCCGGACACGCTGCCCCAGAAAAAGTGCCTGCGTGTCTTTGCATTGAAAACTTTTGATCGCCATGCCTGAATGTTAACGCCAGACGTTGATAACGCGTGATGTTAATAAAATATCCACAGGCGGTGCTTGGTTTTATTCTCGCCATTTGCTGCATAGGCGGCATAAGATTGCTGGAGCGTGAATGCTCGCGAAGCGCTTGATCCAACAGGAGTGAACAGATGCAGCTGCAGAAAAACGCCGGTGCCGTTGGCCGTTTTGCCAAGCTCATGAAGTTCAGCGCCTGGTTGCAGGCCCTGCCCAACAAACTCACGCCACCACCTTTTCGGCTGATGCAGATCGGTTCAGCGTTCTGGCAGTCGCGGGTGCTCTATGTGGCTGCGCGGCTGGATTTGGCCACCGTGCTCGGCGATGAAGCACTCGATGCCAAAGTAATCGCTGCACGCATTGCCACCGCTGTCGATGCCACGGCAAGGTTGCTGCGCATGCTGGCCGCCATGGGCGTCTTCGAGGAAACTGCGCCACAGGTTTATCGCAACAACAAGCTCTCAAACTTCCTGCGAACCGACAAGCCGAAGAACGTGCGCGCCATGATTCTCATGCACAACTCCGAGACCATGAGCCGACCCTGGTTCGAGCAGTTGGAGCGCGGTGTGCGCGAAGGCGTGCCCCCCTTTCGCCTGTGCCATGGCGATGAGTTGTTTGACTATCTGGATCACCACGCGGATTTTGACAAGCTGTTTTCCGAAGCCATGGACAGCGTGGAGGCCCTGACCGGCGACAGCTTTGTCACTGATTTCGACTGGGGCCGGTTTGGGCGGATTATTGACGTCGGCGGTTCCCGCGGAACAAAGTCTTCAGCCATATTGAGGCGCCATCCCCATATGACGGCACTGGTGGTTGACCGTGGCCAGGTGATCGCTGAAGCGCAGCGCTATTGGGCCACCCACCGTGCCACTGGCTCAGAACGGTTGAGCTTTCAGACGGGCGATTTGCTGTCGTCCATTCCCACTGCGCAGGACGAAAGAGACATCTACCTGCTCTGTGCCGTGCTGCACGGCTTCGACGACGAAACCTGCATCAAGGCCCTGGCCAATCTGGCCCGCGCCAGTGGCAGCAGCGGTGCGCGAATCGCTGTCATGGAGATGGTGCTCCCCGAGGCCGGCGCAGATCTCGCCAGCGCTTCGTTTGACATGCAAATGTTCATGGGTACGCGGGGCCGCGAACGGACGCTGGCGCAATGGACATCGCTGCTTGAGCGCAGCGGTATGGCGCTCGAAGAGGTGGTCGGTTTACAGTCGTTCGGAAGTATCTTGGTCATGCGGCCGAAAAACCTGGATCGAGCGGCTGGAATCGGCAACTGACGGGTTACGCCTGCTTGGCAATGATGGCGATGAGTTTGATTTCGACTGGCGCGTTGCCCGGCAGGGATGCAACCCCGACGGCTGCCCGGCATCCGATCCCTTCGTCACCGATTTCACGCTGGAGATAGGCCGAAGCGAAATCGGCCAAACGTGCATGTGCAGTGAATGCCGGTTCAGCGGCGATATAGACCGTCAGGCTGAGCACCCCCGCGACCCTTTCGTGCGGAGCCGCCAGAAGGCGTGCGGAGGTGAGGGCATTTTTCGTCGCGAGCTCGACCGCCGCTTGATAGCTTTCCAGCGGAGCGCCTGGGCTGACCGCGCCCTTGAACATCAATACCCCGTTGTCCCGGGGTGTCATCCCCGAGGTATAGACCAGGTCGCCATGCCGCCTGGCGGCGACATAGTTCCCTTGCGGCACCGGGGAGCGCGTCATCTCCGGTACCGTTCGATCAGGGCACAGGTGCGCTCAACCGCCTGAATCGCCGCCTCTCGGTCTTGCGAAAAGTTAAAGCGGATGCTGTCAATGGAATGGGGGCCAAATTCGGCCCCGGGGGTGACCGTCACACCGGCCTGATGACGCAGGATGGTGACAAAGGTCTGGGTGGGCACGGCGAGTTCAGGCAGGCGCGGGAACAGATAGCTGCCCGCTTGCGGGGTGCGGGCAGCCAGCCCATCCACAGCGCGGAGCCTGGCAAGCAACGCGTCGCGGATCGCCTGATGCAGGGCAATGCGTTCCTGCATCCAGCCGGCGGGTTCCGCAAACCATGTTCGCAGCACTGCTTGGCTGTAGCCCCCGGCCCGCAACGAGACGATGGCCTGCAGCTTTTCCATCCGGTCGATCAGCGCCGCCGCCCCAAAGGCCACGCCCACGCGGTAACCGCTGAGCGATTCGGTCTTGGAGGGGCCGATGATGGTGATCACGTTGTCGGGGGCATGGGGGTTGGCCCGCAAATGCGTGTAATGGCTGCCCGGATACAGCAGCCGGGAATAGAGCTGATCAACGATCACGGTGGCGCCGTAAGCCTGTGCCAGACGCGCAATGGCGTTGATTTCACTGTCCGAGTAAATCACGCCGGCCGGGTTGTTCGGATTGGAGAAAACAAACACCCTGGCCCCGGCTTTAAAAGCCTCTTCGAGCTGGCCCAAATCGAGGCCCGCATGATCGCTTGCGGCAAGATAGTCCAGCTTGACGGGCGCAATCTCTGCGCCGAAAAACTGAACCAGCTTGCGGTTGGCGAAATAGTCGGGTTGCACAATTGCGACCTTGTCGCCAGCTGAAACAGTGGAAGCGATGGCCAGGAACAGCGCGCCCTGGGTGCCCGGGGTGATGATCAGCCCATCGTCCGCCGAGACCTGTGCGCCGGTGAAATCGGCAAGTTTGGCGGCAAGGTGGCCGCGAATGTTTTTCTTGCCGCGATATTCGGTATAGGCCTGGTCGGCACCGGATTCGACACCCGCGACAAAGGCCTCAAAGGCGCCAGGGGTGGGCTCGAACGCATTGACATCGCCGTGCGAAAAATCAACGGGCCTGCCTTCAAGCGGCTCGCCGCGCAGCAAAAGACCCAGATCGGCCGCCTTTTGGCGCCCCTCTTGCCCCGGCGCGTTGTCGGTTGCAAGCATGGCAAATTTGTCTTCGATATTGCTCATTTCGTCCTGTCGTCTGGTTGATTGGCAATGCTAACATTCCCAAAGAAGAAGGCCGAGGGATGTCATTGGATACATTTCCCAGCGATACATTTCCCAGCAGTTTGCATGCGTAGCACAATAATGCTACATTGACGCCCTACTTTGAAAGTAAACAATGCAGACCACCACCATCCGTCTCGATGACACCATGAAAGAGCGCATCGCAGCCGCGGCAGACCATGCTGGCAAATCAGCGCACGCCTTCATTCTCGACGCCATCTCCCAAACCGTTGAGCAGGTTGAACTCGACAGTGAGTTCAATGACATCGCAGACGCGCGGTGGCAGGGGATACTTGCTTCCGGGCAGACGGTATCCTGGGAGGACGCCAAAGCGTATCTGGTAGCCAAATCACTTGGGGAAAGCCCGAACAAGCCGTTGGCCCGCAGTTCCAACCATTGACGGCTGCAATGACTCGCATTGAGATTGCTCCCGAGGTGTTCGACGACTTCGACCGCTTCTTTGACTACATTGCACAGTTCGATGTCGGCTCCGCGCCTGAACGCATTGGAGAAATTGTGGAGGCTGTGCAAATTTTGGCGACCAGCCCCATGATCGGCCGTCCCGTCAAAGGCGGCAAACGCGAACTTGTCATTGGGCGGGCGTCCAGAGGCTACGTTGCTTTGTACAAATACGTGGCGTCACTCGATACGGTCTTTGTGCTGGCAATGCGAAGCCAGCGCGAATCAGGTTATAAAAACAAGAGTTGAATTCGCGGAAAAAAGTAGGGGTTCGCTTTCTGGTGGCGAATTGGTATCGACTGATTTCAGCCCGCATCGTAGGACTGGTCAAGACACATAGGAGCCGCTCACGACCGGCAGTTTTCCGGTTGTCCAGTTCAACTACCGTCAGAAGCCGTTTGTGGTATCCGGCAACGTTCCCATAGCCACCAACTGGCAAAGGGCCGAGCTGACATTCATTTTCGAGTTGGGAAAAAGACAGCGGACGTTTGAGAACTACGCATCAATTTTTAAGTTTGACTGACTCATGAATAGAGTAACCGGCGGGGCGCAAGCATCCGGGGCGCCGGTTCAATCGGCGTCAAGTGTCACTGATTCACCAAGTGACAAGTTTCTCGTCCGTGCCAACACCTTGCTGATCATGTCGTCCGTGGCACCCAAGTAACTTGCGGTCTCCAATACAGCGGCAAGCTCAAATTCATCAACGCGACAGCTTTCCAGCAAACATTCTTTCAGCGATTGCCCCGCCGCCGCCGCCATTTCACACGCATGATGCACGATTTTGTGACCCTCATACCGCCCCAATTTCTGCGCCACCAGCATCATTGCCGACTCAGCCATCATCAAGCCGTTGGTCATATCCATGTTATCTTTCATCCTGGCGCTGTTGACCTCAATGTCTTTGAGGAGTTCATATGCCAATTCACTGGCACCAGCGGCCAGCATGAAAGCGTTGGCGATGGCACGCCGCTCGATGTGACACGAACCAACGGCGCGCTCTTGATCCTGCAACATGGCCCACACCATACACGATGGCCCTTCGCTCGCGGTACGGGCTGCCTCCAGAATGGCCTCACTCAAAACCGGGTTGCGCTTTTGCGGCATGGTTGATGAGGTGCCCCTGCCATCGGCAAAGGGCTCGCGCAACTCACCGACCTCGGTAGACATCAGATGCACAATATCAAGAGCGATTTTTCCGAGACTGGCGTTGACCATGGTCAGCGCATGAACAATATTGGCGAAACGATCGCGCGACACATGCCAAGTGATGTCAGGTACAGCCAGACCAAGCTCCTCGGCAAGGAAGGTGCGCACCGCCAGTCCGTTGCCATTGAGTGCTGCCAGAGTACCTACACCACCACCAAATTGCACCACCCTGGCCTGTTCAGCGCAAACGTTAAGCGCATGGCGCTGGCGGTCGAGCTGATCGAGCCAGACTGCAGCTTTGTAGCCAAAGGTGATGGGCAAAGCGTGCTGCTGCTTGGAGCGCCCGGCCATCACCGTGTGCCGGTGTTGCTCGGCAAGACCACGCAGTACCTCACACACCCGTTTTAGCGGCTGCAAGACGAGGGGTACAGCACGCTGGATTTGAAGCACCAGCGCCGTGTCCATGACATCCTGCGTGGTGGCACCAAAATGCACCCACTGCCCCGCCTCGCCCGCAGCGCCGACCAACTGACTGACCAGCGGCACGATG
>PHCO01000343.1 GCA_002842265.1 Betaproteobacteria bacterium HGW-Betaproteobacteria-18
GTTGGAGGCTGAATGACCACGAATTTACCCACGACCGACTTTGGCGTTGCGATCCCGTTTGTGACGCACCTGGGCTTTGTGCTCACGGTGTTTGAGGGGGGTCTTTCGGAGGTCACTTATGAACCCCAGCCCGAGCATCTGAATTCATACAGCGTGACGCATGGCGGCGCGGTGATGACGCTGCTGGATGTGACCATGGCCATGGCAGCACGCAGCGACCTGAAAGACATGGGCGTGGTCACCATCGAGATGAAAACCAGTTTCATGCAGCCCTCGCGCGGGCACCTGACGGCCAAAGGCCACCTGCTGCACCGCACTGCCACGCTGGCGTTCACCGAGGCTACAGTATTTGATGCCCATGGCAAGCCTTGCGCCCATGCTACCGGCACCTTCAAATACATCCGGCGCCTGCCCACCGGCCCCAAAACTTCTCACCCGCTGAATGCGCCAGAGAAGCCATTGAATAACTAGAAAGGAGTCGCGCCATGCCTGAATTGATCCTTCACCATTACCCCATGTCGCCGTTTTCGGAAAAGGTCCGCGCGGTGCTGGGCTTCAAGAAGCTGGCCTGGCAGTCGGTGCTGATCCCCACGGTGATGCCCAAGCCTGACTTGCTGGCGCTCACCGGCGGCTATCGCAAAACGCCGGTGCTGCAAATAGGCGCCGACGTTTACTGCGACACGGCGCTGATTTGCGAAGTGCTGGAGCACCTGCAGCCTGCGCCGACGCTTTACCCCGAAGGCAGCAAAGGCCTGGCCCGCATCTTCGCGCAGTGGGCCGACAGCACGCTGTTTTGGGCGGCCATGGGCTACAACCTGCAAAAACCGGGCATGGTCGAACTCTTTGCCGGGGTGCCTGCGGAAGCGGTCAAGGCCTTTGCCGCCGACCGCTCGGCCATGGCGCAGGGCATGACGCGGCCACGGCCGCTGGACGCCACCAGCGCGTACAAGGCCTATTTGCGTCGCCTGGCTGACATGCTCGACTGGCACGATTTTTTGCTGGGTGATCCACCCTGCATTGCCGACTTTGCCGCCTACCATCCGCTCTGGTTCACGCGCACCCAGGTGCCTGCCATGGCGGGCATTTTTCAGGCCACGCCGCAAGTGTTGGCCTGGATGGACCGCATGGCGGCTTTGGGCCACGGCCAGATGAGCTCCTTAAGCGCGGCAGATGCCATTGCGGTCTGCGCGGGTGCTGGCGCAGCGTGGCGTCAGGACAAAGACTATTTTCAGGACGATCACGGCATTGCCCTGGGCAGCCGGGTCAGCATCAGCGCCGAGAGTTTTGGCGCCGAGCCCACCGTGGGCGAGCTGGTGGCGGCCACCCGCACGCGCTACACCCTGCGCCGGGTCGATCCGCGCGCGGGCGTGGTGCGGGTGCACTTTCCGCGCGTTGGCTATGCGCTTAAACAGGAGCTGACAGCATGACGTTCAAACTCTGGTCGGTGGGCTCGTTGAAGTCCCGCGAAGCACACTCACCGGTGTGGCGCCTGATGTCGTTCGAAGATTTGCGCGTGGGCGAGTTGTACGAGGTGTTGCGCCTGCGCAGTGAGGTGTTCGTGGTGGAGCAGCAGTGTATTTTTCAGGACATGGATGGCGCCGACCGCGAGGCCATGCACCTGCTGGGCGTGCAGGGGGAAGAACTGAAAGCCTATGCGCGCTGCTTTGCGGCGGGGGTCAAGTTCCCGGAGG
>PHCO01000075.1 GCA_002842265.1 Betaproteobacteria bacterium HGW-Betaproteobacteria-18
GTTCGGGCTGAGCCTGTCGAAGCCCTTCGACCCTTCGTCAAGCTCAGGACAGGCCAAGCTCAGGGCGAACGGTTCATACTTCATCGGGCCGTAGCAATAACCCATTGCCTGCTGGCGAACGACTACTGGAATCGGACAAAAGCAAATACCTCGGGCAAGCAGTTTTGCAGCGGGAACCGACATCCGGATGTGCGGTCAGTTGGGCTATAGTCAGGCAACACAAAACGTCAAGAAAGCGAACTCGACGTTGACCAAATTTTGCCAGGATAGGCTACAAGGTTGAAGGGGGCGGAAATGACTTCAATTTCTTTTGAAATTGGCTGTAAACCCAGGCGACATCTGCGCTGTCGCTTGATTGTTCATAGGTATCCACAGGCAGAATTTGGGTATATCCCGTCGGATATCCTGGGAGCCCAGAATATCCGACGATCTACATTACGTTGGGCATTAATATCCGCTAGTTCCACATGTACCTTGTGAAATACACGGCAAGACGCTGGCGTGATGCAGCGCTAAGTCAAACCTCCCTGCGGATCGGTAGCGTTTTGTACTACAGGGAAATTGATGATGCGCGTTTCCGCGACGAGAACGAAGGTGACGGACGAATCGTGCACCGTGCCAAGACCCCATTGACCGCCGAAGTTCACAACCGAATTTTTGCAGAGCAGCCTTATCGGCTCACTGACGGCTGGACAATCGACACAGGCGGCATCCCCTTGCTTTCGGAGAAAAGTGAGTTCAATGCATTTGTATTTTCATGCTCGTTGCTCCAGCGCAATCATGAAATCCCAAAGCTGGCTCAAAAGTTCAAATCAGATTCCCGTTTTTTCATTAAAAATCCTCTCGGCTTTGCTGATGCCGTAGCAGAAGGTCTAAAGAACCATCTAACAGTGGCCATGCAGGATGCGCATATGCCCCAATCAGCAAGAGAAAAGCTGCACCTCCTTGAAGTCCTGCCTGTCTTTGGCCCTATCAAATACAACACGGACTCCAAGGATCGCTTCGTAACCGAAGACAACATTGAAACATTTCGTTCCAAGCAACTACGACTAGAGCCGTTCTTTCAGAAGAACCCGAAGTTTCGAGATGAACGAGAGTTCAGGTTTGTTTGGCTAGTCAATTTGGGGTCTATGGAGAAAGACGATTTTGACTTGACCACAACCACTCTTCGAACCGTTGACTTGGCAGGTCTTACTGTTCCAATTTCGGGGAAGCCATTTTCGCTAAGCGGTATCTACAATCGCCGAGGTGTGCGAATAGCATGAAAATGCCCAACGAATAAGGTTAGATCGTGCGAAGCCACGATCTGAACCGTTTGTTGGACGAGCCCGGGCCTGGCTAAAACCGCCTGTTTCTTCCCCTCAGAAAATATCTTTTCCCGTCGCACCGGCTGCAAGGGTCTTGGGGTGTCCAAGCCCGAACGTGCCGACAAATCAAGCCATCATTGCAATGGCTTTGTGCCCAAAGTGGGCCTCTTGACGGGGCCAAATCAGTCGTTTTGAACTATTTTTTGCCGAATGAGTTCCAACAGTTTGGCGCGTGGTATTTCGGGACGCACCAGCACGGGTTTGCCGGACTCATCGACGCCGTGCACGGCAAAGACGTTCAGTTCTTGGCAAGGTCAATTCCAACGGTTACGATAGCCATGATTTCCCCTCTCAGGTGAGTTGATGAAAAGATTTGCCTCTCCATCTTGGCACTGTGTTGCCGTAAACCGCACCCCCCACGGGTCGCGGCTCACTTGGGACGGAGAAGTCCCTTTCATTCGTTATGCCTTTATGATCAATCATGAAATTTGAATGGAATCCAATCAAGGCGAATGCCAATGAAGGCAAGCACGGTGTCACATTTGATGAGGCCAGCACGGTGTTTGGCGACATCCTTTCCGTGAGTGGCCGTGATTTGGAACACTCGGTCGGAGAGCATCGATTGGTAACATTTGGTCTGTCAAATCATGGGCGTGTACTGGTTGTCTCTCACACAGACCGTGGGGGTGTCATCCGCATCATCAGTGCCCGACCTGCAACTCGGAAGGAGAAGCGAATTTATGAAGAAGGCTGATATCAAAGACGATGAAATGCGGGCGGAATATACGCGTGCTGACCTCGGGCCATTGGTGCGAGGCAAATACGCGGCACGCTACGCGAAGGCAACGAATGTCGTTGTGATCGATCCTGCATTGACCAAAGCATTTCCAAACAATGAGGCGGTTAACGATGCGTTGCGTAGTTTGTTGGCTGTAGCCACAGCCGCTACGAGCATAACGAGCCGCTCAAGTCGGACACCGCGTAAGCGCGTCGCCGCTTAGCACTACAAGGGCTACCCTATCTTTGTCAAATAAAAATCCCTCGTGGTGAATCGCGCAGCGATTGACCACAAAACCTGACTTCTGATCTTGCCCCTGTTTTCCGTACCTTGAACCCTGTAGGGCGGACTTGCACCCGCCATGGTCGACTGGAGTCGACCCTACAACAAGCCCAAATACTGTGTGCATGGAAAGCGGGAGCATGGTTGCAATTATTCGCATCATCTCGGCCCGAAAGGCAACCAATCTTGTCAATGGTCGAAAGGTGCAAATCAATTGGCTCCAAGCTGTTTAATTTTTAGCGTGAAAGAGTCAGGCCTGAATGGCCTGCGAAATCACCGTTTGCTCAACCAGCCGGTCATCGCCCAGCACAATCATCGAAAACAACAACTCGTCAAGGTTGCTGGCCAGCGCCGTCTTGCGCGCCAGCAGCGGCGTGGCCTGGGGATTGAGCAGCACAAAGTCCGCCTCGCAACCCGGCTGCAAATTGCCCACCACGCCAGCCAGCCCGAGCGCCTGCGCGGCACCTGCCGTGTGCTGCCACCACAGCTGTTGCGGGCTCAGACTTAAGCCCGCTTTGGTCTGGCCCTCGCGCGCCACGTAGTAGGCGGCCAGCATGGTGTGAAACGGGCTAAAACTGGTGCCGCCGCCCACATCGCTGGCCAGCCCGTATTGAAACCCGACCCGGTCGGCGCCGGCGTAGTCAAAAAAACCACTGCCCAGAAACAGGTTGCTGGTTGGGCATACCGCGGCTGCCGCGCCTGCGTCTCGCATCAGGGCGCGGTCTTGGTCATCAAAATGGAGGCAGTGGGCGTAGATGGCGCGTCGGCGCAGCAGGCCGAAGTCGCCGTAGGTGGCCAGGTAGCTGCGCGAGGCGGGAAACAACGCACGCGCCCAGGCAATCTCGGCCTTGTTTTCGGCCACATGCGACTGTATCCAGACATCCGGGTAGCTGGCCGCCAGCTCGCCCGCACCGCGCAACTGGGCCTCGGTGCTGGCCGGCGCAAAACGCGGCGTGATGGCGTAGCCCAGCCGATCGATGCCATGCCACTGCCGGATCAGCGCTTCGGAGTCCAGCAAACTTTGCTCGGTGGCGTCAGCTGCGCCGTTGGCTGACGCCTGATTCAGAACATCCGCCGGGGCGTTGCGGTCCATCAAGCACAGGCCGGTGATCAGGCGCAGGCGCTGCCTTTTTGCCTCGGTAAAAATGGCGTGCACCGATGCCGGGTGCGCGGTGGCAAAGGTGAGCGCGGTGGTGACGCCATGGCGCAGCAGTTCGGCGATGAAAAATTGCGCAGCTTCGGTGCTGTATTGAGCTGATGCAAAGCGCCCTTCTTCCGGAAAGGTGTAGTTTTCCAGCCAGGGCAGCAAGCCCTCGGCCGGCGAGCCGATCACGTTGGTTTGCGGGTAGTGGCTGTGCAGATCGACAAAACCGGGGGCGATGATGCGGCCTGGCCAGTGCGTCACAGCCAGATCAGGATAGCGCGGGCGTATCTCGTTGCAGGGTCCCACGGCCTGCACCACTTGCGTGCCCTGCGCGTTGGCGCCAACCACCAGCAGGCCGTCTTCCTCATACAGGGCGGCGTGGCGGGGTTCGCGATCAGTGGCAAAGCGAAGGATGGCGGCGCGGTAGGCTTTCATAGGCTGTAGAGCTTACCCAAGTTTCAAATGAGTGACTGCTGCGATAATCCGCGCATGAAAAATACCCTGCAAATCCCTCTTTTGAAACTCTGGCGGCCCATTTTGGCCATGCTGGTCGTCATTACCTCGTCCAACTACCTGGTGCAATTTCCGATCAACGACTGGTTGACCTGGGGTGCTTTTACCTTTCCCGTGGCCTTTTTGGTGACCGACCTGACCAACCGCGCCGTCGGGGCGGGTGCCGCACGGCGCGTGGCCTGGACGGGGTTTGCCATCGCCGTGCTGGTGTCGCTGGCGCTGGCGCCCTGGCGCATTGCCGTGGCCTCCGGCGTGGCGTTCATCGTCGGCCAGCTGCTCGACATTGCGGCGTTCAACAAACTGCGCGCCATGTCGTGGTGGAAAGCACCATTGATCGGCTCCATCATCGCCTCGGTGGTCGATACCGGCATCTTCTTCTTTTTGGCGTTCTACGGCTCCGACATGAACTGGCTGACGCTGGCCACTGGTGACCTGGGCGTCAAATGGCTGATGGCCGCCGTGCTGCTGGCGCCTTACCGCGTGATGCTGCCGCGCCTGCAACGCTGGGTACCGGCGCAATAAGCGCCCCGGTTCATTCAAAGGTTTCAAAAACCTCGTCCAGGCGGTCGTGGTAAGCCCGCCTGGCTGACGCGTCGATAAAACTGGCCGCAAAACTGTTGCGCGCCAACTGGTACGCATGCCGGGCGGTCAGCCCCAGCGCGGCAAAAGTCTGCGTGAAGTTCTCATTGATGTAGCCGCCAAAATAGGCCGGGTCGTCCGAATTGACGGTGGCCACCAGCCCGGCTTCCAGCATGCGGCCCAGGTTGTGCTCGGTCAGGCTTGAAAACACCCGCAGCTTCAGATTGGACAGCGGGCACACTGTCAGCGGTATGCGCTCATGCACCAGCCGCGCCACCAGCGCCGGGTCGCGCAGGGCCTGCACGCCGTGGTCGATGCGCTCCACTTTCAGCACATCCAAAGCGCTCCAGATATACGCTGGCGGGCCTTCTTCGCCCGCGTGTGCCACCAGCCGAAAACCCAGCGCGCGCGCCTTGGCAAACACGCGCGCAAACTTTTCCGGTGGATGCCCCAGCTCACTCGATGCCAGCCCGACGCCGACCAGCTTGTCGCGCAAGGGCAGCGCCTGCTCCAGCGCCTCGAAAGCCTCAGCCTCCGACAAATGGCGCAAGAAACACAGGATCAACACCGCGCTGATGCCCAATTGCGCCTGGGCATCGACACAAGCCCGGTGCAGGCCGTTAATGACCACCTCGGCGCTCAGGCCGTGGCCGGTGTGGGTTTGCGTGTCGAAAAAAATCTCGGTGTGCAGAACATTGTCAGCCGCAGCACGCACCAGGTAAGCCCAGGCCATGTCATAAAAGTCCTGTTCGGTGCGCAACACCAGCGTGCCGGCGTGGTAAATGTCCAAAAACTCCTGCAGGTTGTTGAACACATAGGCCCGGCGCAGCGCTGCCACGTCCGCGTAGGGCACGCTCAAGCCGTTGCGCTGGGCCAAAGCAAACATCTGCTCGGGCTCCAGCGAACCCTCGATGTGCATGTGCAGTTCGGCCTTTGGCATGCGCCTGAGCAATTCGGGCAAGCGTTCAGCAGGGACGGGTTTGATTGGCAGCATGGTGATCTCAGCAGTTAAAAAAAGCCGCCCGAAGGCGGCTTGCATCGAGGTTTAAACCCGTTTTACTTGGCGCCCGGCACCTTGCCTTCGACACCCTTGACGAAGAAGTTCAGGCCGCCCAGAAACTTGTCGTCAGCCACCGTGTCTTTGGCCACTTGCACCTTGCCGGTGTTGTCGGCAATCGGGCCTTTCCAGATGGCAAAGCTGCCGTCCGCCAGGCCTTTTTTGACCGCTTCGACTTTGGCCTTGGTCTCGGCGGGCACGTCTTCGGCGATCGACACGATGTCAATTGCACCTTCTTTCACGCCCCACCAGGCGGCTGTGCCGCCCTTCCAGCTACCGTCCAGGGCTTCCTTGGTGGCCTTGATGTAGTACGGACCCCAGTTGATGACGGCGGATGCCAGATGCGCTTTAGGACCGTAGGCGGTCATGTCGGAGTCCCAGCCGAAGGCGCGCTTGCCCTTGGCCTCGGCGGTTTTCAGCACGGCGGGCGAATCGGTGTTCTGGAACAGCACGTCGGCGCCACCGTTGATCAGGCTGGTGGCGGCTTCGGTTTCTTTGGGCGGGTCAAACCAGCCGTTCACCCACACCACTTTGGTTTTGACCTTGGGGTTGCTGGACTGTGCTCCCAATGTGAAGGCGTTGATGTTGCGAACCACCTCAGGGATCGGGATCGAGCCTACCACGCCCAGCGTGTTGGTTTTGGTCATGGCACCGGCAATCACACCGGCCATGTACGCGCCTTCGTAGGTGCGGCTGTCGTAGGTGCGCATGTTGTCGGCCTGCTTGTAACCGGTGGCGTGCTCGAACTTGACGCCGGCGTTGTCAGCAGCCACCTTGAGCATGGGCTCCATGTAGCCGAAGGTGGTGCCAAAAATGAGCTTGTTGCCCTGGCCGGCCATGTCGCGCAGCACGCGCTCGGCATCGGCCGATTCGGGTACGTTTTCTACAAAGGAGGTGGCAATCTTGTCGCCAAACTCTTTCTCAAGGGCTTTGCGGCCATTGTCATGGGCAAAGGTCCAGCCCCCATCGCCCACCGGGCCGACATAGGCAAAGGCAATTTTGAGGGGCTCGGGTTTGGCTGCAGGCGCGGCAGCCGCCGGCGCGGGGGCAGGCGCGGGAGCAGCCTCTTCCTTTTTGCCACAGCCCACCAGCGCGGCAGCGGCCACGGCAGTGAGAGCAGCCGCTTTGAGTAGCGAACGTTTTTGCAGATCAGTCATGTGATTTCCTTATCAAGGGACGGGTTGGACAGCGAGAAAAGTGGAATTATGAACCGGAATACTCATGCACCTGGATAAAACGGCTTACCCAGGCTGGTGGGCATATTGATGCGTATCCACTGCGGGTTGCGCGAGATCAGCGCCAGCACAAGAATGGTGGCCACATAAGGCAACATGGACAAAAACTGGGGCGGCACATCGACACCAATGCCCTGCAGATGAAACTGCAGCATGGTGACACCGCCAAACAAATAGGCCCCCAGCAGCACCCGCGCCGGACGCCAGGTGGCAAAGGTGGTGAGCGCCAGCGCGATCCAGCCCTTGCCCGCCACCATGCCTTCAACCCACAGCGGCGTGTAAATCACGGACAGGTAAGCCCCGGCCAGGCCGCACAGCGCACCGCCCGCCACCACGGCCAGCAGCCGGATCAAGCGCACCGGGTAACCCAGCGCGTGGGCGGACTCCGGGCTTTCGCCGACACTGCGCATCACCAGGCCATTGCGGGTGCGGTACATGAACCAGATCAACGCCAGCGCCAGCAGCACGGTCAAATACACCAGCGGGTGGTGACGAAACAAGGCCGGGCCAAGCCAGGGAATATCCGACAAGCCAGGAATGGCGAAACTGGTGCGCTGCGGAATTTTGGCCTGCACAAAACCGGTGCCGACAAAGGCCGAGAAACCGGTGCCAAACAGCGTTAGTGCCAGGCCGGTGGCGTACTGGTTGGTATTGAGCCAGATCACCAGCACGCCAAACACGGCAGCCAGCAACGCGCCTACTGCCATGCCCGCGGCAAAACCCATCATGTCGGAGCCGGTGGTGACCACGGTGGCAAAGCCGGCAATGGCCGCGCACAGCATCATGCCCTCGGCACCCAGGTTCACGATGCCCACTTTTTCATTGATCAGCAAGCCCAGCGAAGCGATCGCCAACACCGTGCCCGCGTTGAGCGTGGCGGCCAGCAGCAGTGCGTATGATTCCATCACTTGCCCCAGGCCTTTCCCCGCACCAGGCGGTAATTGACCAGCGTGTCGCAGGCCAGCAGGCTGAACAGCAACAGCCCCTGAAACACCCCGGTGAGCGACTTGGTGAGCCCCAGGCGCGACTGCGCCAGCTCGCCGCCAATGTAAAACATGCTCATCAAGATGGCCGAGAACACCATGCCCACCGGATGCAGGCGGCCGACAAAGGCGACGATGATGGCGGCAAAGCCGTAGCCCGCCGGCACATAGGGCGTGAGCTGGCCTATCGGGCCGGCCACTTCGAGCGCACCCGCCAGGCCCGCCGCCCCACCCGACATCAGCAGCGCCGTCCAGAGCGCCTTGCGCGAAGAAAAGCCGGCGTAGCGCGCCGCCGCTGGCGCCAGACCGCCCACCTGCAGGGCCAGACCGGCGCGGGTGCGAAACAGAAACACCCAAAGCCCGGCCACGCTGAGCAGCGCCAGCAGCGCGCCAATACTCACGCGCGAACCGTCAAACAGGCGCGGGATGCGCGTCACCGCCTCGAAGGTCTTGCTTTGCGGAAAGTTGAAACCCATCGGGTCTTTCCACGGCCCGCCGACCAGATAGCTCAGTAGCTGCACGGCCACATAGACCAGCATCAGGCTCACCAGAATCTCGTTGGCGTGAAAGCGGTCGCGCAAGAGCGCGGTGATGCTGGCCCACAACATGCCGCCGAGCACGCCGGCCAACAGAATGGGCAGCACGATCCAGCGGCTGCTGTCGGCATTGGCCAGCAAGGCCACGCCACCGGCAAAGATCGCCCCAATGATGTACTGGCCCTCGGCGCCGATGTTCCAGACGTTGGAGCGAAAACACACCGCCAGCCCCAGCGCAATGATCAGCAGCGGCGTGGCCTTGACCATCAGCTCGCCCAAAGCGTAGGCATTTTGAACGGGCAGCCAGAAAAACATCTGCAGGCCCTTGAGCGGGTCCTTGCCAAGCACCGTGAACATCAGCGCGCCCACCAGCACCGTGATCAGCAGCGCCAGCAGCGGCGAGCCATAGGTCCAGACTTTGGAAGGTTCGGGGCGTGCTTCAAGCTTGAGCATGCAGGCCTCCTGACTGGCTTGCCGAATCGTTGGCCGCGGCCTTTTCGAGCGCGGCCAGATGCTGTTGCACATCAAAGTCCCACAGGCCGCTCATCCACTCGCCTATTTTTTCAACGGTGGCCTCTGCCACCGGCACCGAGGGCGACAACTGGCCTTTGGCAATCACATGCAGCCGATCGCTCACCTCGAACAACTCGTCGAGTTCCTCGCTCACCACCAGCACCGCGCAACCGGCATCGCGCAGCGCCAGAATGGCGCCCCGGATTTGCGCTGACGCCCCCACATCGACGCCCCAGGTCGGCTGCGAAACAATGAACAGCTTGGGCTGCGCATCGATCTCGCGCCCGACAATGAATTTTTGCAGGTTGCCGCCCGACAGTGACCGTGCCAAAGCGCGCGGACCACCGGCCTTGACGTTGAAGTCACTGATGATTTGCGCGGCATGTTGCTCCAGCGTGCGCGCCTTGATCCAGCCACCGGCAAATCCCGGGAAAGTAATGGATTCGGTGCGCGTCAACAACAGGTTGTGCGCCAGGCTCAGGGTCGGCACGGCACCGCGCCCGAGCCGCTCTTCGGGCACAAAGTGCAGGCCCAGCTTGCGCCGCTCACCGGGGTGCAGGGATGACACATCGGTTAGTCCCATGCGAATGCTGCCCTTGGGAGCACGGCAGTCTTCGCCCGACAAGGCAAACATCAGTTCCTTCTGGCCATTGCCTGAAACACCGGCAATGCCCACCACCTCGCCGGCGCGCACCTGCAGCCCAATGCCTTCCAGGTCCATGCCGAACTGGTCTTCACGCGTCAGACTCAGGCCGTTCACGTCAAGCACCACAGCGCCAGCCTGCTGCGCACGGTGCTGGAGTTGCGGCGGCTCGGCGCCGATCATCATGCGTGACAAGGAGGCATTGGACTCCTGCGACGGGTTGCAGACGCCCGTGACCTTGCCGCCGCGCAGCACCGTACAGGCGTTGCACAACTCGCGGATTTCATGCAACTTGTGGCTGATGTACAAAATGCTGCAGCCCTCGCTGGCCAGTTTTTTCAGCACCACAAAGAGCTTTTCTACGGCCTGGGGTGTCAGCACCGACGTTGGTTCGTCCAGGATCAGCAACTCCGGGCGCGTCAGCAGGGCGCGGATGATTTCAACCCGCTGCATCTCACCCACGCTCAGGGTATGCACCGGGCGCGCCGGGTCAATATCAAGGCCGTACTCGGTGGCTTTGGCAAGAATGCTGGCCGTGACCTGGTCCAGCGAACTGCGCGCCAGCCCGAGCCAGACGTTTTCAGCCACGGTCAGGGTGTCAAACAGATTGAAGTGCTGGAACACCATGCTGATGCCGTTGGCCCGCGCATCCTTGGGGTTGCGAATCTGCATGAGCTGGCCATTGATCCTGACCTCGCCCGCATCGGGCTTGACCGCACCGTAGATGATTTTCATCAGGGTCGATTTGCCGGCGCCGTTTTCACCCAGCACCGCATGGGTCTCGCCGGGCATCACCGTCAGGCTCACGTCGCTGTTGGCCACCACGCCGGGGTAGCGTTTGGTGATACCGGTGAGCTGAAGGCGGGGCGTGGTCATGAACAGGTGAGTCAATTAAGTCAGGTGCTGTTTTTACCAGCAAAATGCCTTGAAATATGGATTTTGGCGTTAGCCCGTCGTGTTGAAGTCAGAAAAAAACTTGCAAGATCAATGCCAGTTCGCACCCACTTCATGGTGAGCGGGTATGGCATTTGCCCTATGCTTATGACCGTGGTGCCACCGATCACCTTCAACCCCTACATTGTGAGTGCCTTCATGAACCCACCCCTGCTGCAATTTGTCTGGCGCGGCGAGATCGTCACGCTGCACAACATCACGCCCACCCGCACGCTGCTGCAACTGCTGCGCGAAGACCTGGGCCACAGCGCCACCAAGGAAGGTTGCAACGAAGGCGACTGCGGCGCCTGCACCGTGGTGCTGGCTGAAAAACAGGGCGGGCATCTGCGCTTCCAGGCCGTCAACAGTTGCATCCGCCTGGCGCATGCCATCCACGGCATGGCACTTTGGACAGCCGCTGATTTGACCGCTGTTGACGGCGCGCCGCACCCGGTGCAACAGGCGCTGCACCAGTGCCACGCCAGCCAGTGCGGCTTTTGCACGCCCGGCTTTGCCATGAGCCTGTTTGGCCTGTACCAAAATCAGGTGTTGAAAGACCAGCCCGTGAGCCGCGCGCAGGCACAAGAGGCTTTGTCCGGCAACCTGTGCCGCTGCACCGGTTACCGCCCCATTCTGGAGGCAGCCCAGCAACTGGCCACCCTGCCCCGGGTCCATTTGGATGAGGCCGTTTTGCTTGAAAAATTAGCGCGCATCCCGCCTGTGTACAAGGGGCAGGAAACCGATTGCTCCTTTAACGCGCCAACCAGCCTGAGCGCGTTACTGACCGCCCGTGCCGAGCAGCCGCCGGCCCAACTCGTGGCAGGCTGCACCGATGTGGGCTTATGGGTCAACAAGCTGCACATGGATTTTGCAAAAGTGCTCGATGTGACGCGCGTGGCCGAGCTCAAAACCATCGAGGTGCAGGACCGCCACACCGTGATTGGCGCAGCGGTCAGCCTGAACGATGCCTTTGCCGCGCTGGAAGTGGAGCGGCCCCAACTGCACGCCTTTTTCAGCCGCTTTGCCGGCTTGCCAGTGCGCAACGCCGGCACCCTGGGTGGCAACATTGCCAACGGCTCACCGATCGGCGACAGCATGCCGCTGTTGATTGCGCTGCGCGCCAGCGTGGTGCTGATGAGCGTGCATGGCCAGCGCGAACTGCCGCTGGAAGCCCTTTACACCGGCTACCGCAAAAACGTCATGGCAGCAGACGAAGTGCTGACCTTCATTTGTGTACCCAGAGCGCAGCCGGATGAGCTGCTGCGGGCTTACAAGGTCTCCAAACGCATTGAGGACGATATTTCCGCAGTTTGCCTTGCCATCTGTTTGCAGGTGCAGGACGGCAAAGTCACTGAAGCTTCGATCGGCGCAGGGGGCGTGGCGGCTACGCCGACACGCGCAGTGCAAACCGAGAAAGCACTGAAAGGTCATGTCTGGACGCAGGACACGGTCAACCATGCCATCACCATCTTGCGTAGCGAGTTTCAACCGATCTCGGACATGCGCGCAAGTGCTGCCTACCGCAGCGCTGTGCTGGGCAACCTGATGAAGCGTTTCTGGTTGGAGAGTCAAGGGCTGCCAAACATCAGCTTGCAGTCTTTGACTCTGGAAGGAGAAAGCGCATGAACACGCCTTCGCCAGCAAGCCCTGAACCCATAGCGGCCTGCGGCCAGTCGCATCCGCACGAGAGCGCGGCGGCCCAGATTGCCGGCGCAGCAAGCTACATCGACGACATCCCGGAGGTGCGCGGCACGCTCCATGCCGCACCCGTCCTGTCCAAGGTGGCACACGGCAAGCTGCTGGGCGTGGACACGCAGGCGGCGCTGGCCCTGCCCGGTGTGCACGCGGTGTTGCTGGCCTCTGATGTGCCTGGCAGCCCGATGCTCGCCGCCTTTGCCGGCGACGAACCCGTGTTGGCAATCGACACCGTGCAACACGTGGGCCAGGTGATTGGCCTGGTGGTGGCAGACAGCGTGATGCTGGCGCGCCGTGCGGCACGCCTGGTGGTGCCCCGGATCGAGCCACGGCCCGCGGTGTTGAACGTGCGCGAGGCCCTGGCAGCAAAAAGTTTTGTGCTGCCGCCCGTGACGGTGCGCCGGGGCGATGCCGCCGCCGCGCTGGCGCGTGCGCCCCACACCTTGCAAGGCACGCTGGAAGTAGGCGGCCAGGAGCACTTCTATCTGGAAGGCCAGGTCGCTTACGCGCTGCCGCAGGAGCAGAACCAGTGGCTCATTCACAGCAGCACGCAGCACCCCGGCGAGGTGCAGCACTGGGTGGCGCACGCGTTCGGGCTGGACAACCACGCGGTCACGGTCCAATGTCGGCGCATGGGCGGCGGTTTTGGCGGCAAGGAAACGCAGGCCGGCCATGTGGCGGTGTGGGCAGCGCTGGCAGCGCACAAGTTGCAGCGGCCCGTGAAGCTGCGGCTGGACCGCGATGATGACTTCATGATCACCGGCAAGCGTCATCCGTTCACTTATGACTACACCGCGGGTTTCGACGACAACGGGCGGCTGTGCGGCTTGCAATTGCAAATGCTGGCGCACTGCGGCTTCAGCGCCGATTTGTCGGGTCCGGTGGCCGATCGCGCCATTTTTCATGTGGACAACGCCTACTTTTTGCAGGATGTGGAAATCACCTCATACCGCTGCAAGCTCAACACCCAGAGCCACACCGCCTTCCGCGGCTTTGGTGGCCCGCAAGGCATGATCGTGACCGAGGCCATTCTGGGCGACATTGCCCGCCACCTGGGGCTCGACCCGCTGGCCGTGCGGTTGCGCAACCTTTATGGTGATGGAACTTGTGGGGCAGACTTCAGTCGGCCTGGCGGACTAAAGTCCGCCCCACACACACCCGACGGGCAAGAGGATCGCCCGATGCGCCGCAACACCACCCACTATGGCATGGTGGTCGAGGGCAACATCCTGCAACCGTTGATTTCACAACTGGCAGACACGACCCGATACCATCAACGCCGTGCAGCGGTTGCCCGCTGGAACAAGAACAACACTGTCATCAAGCGCGGCATCGCCCTGACACCGGTCAAATTTGGCATCAGCTTTACCGCCACGCTGTTCAACCAGGCCGGCGCGCTGGTGCACGTCTATCTGGACGGCAGCGTCAGCGTGAACCACGGTGGTACCGAAATGGGGCAAGGCCTGCACACCAAAGTGGCCCAACTGGTGGCCGACGAACTGGGTGTGCCGCTCTCAAGCGTGCGCGTCAGCGCCAGCGACACCAGCAAAATCCCCAATGCCTCGGCCACCACCGCCTCAGCGGGCACCGACCTCAACG
>PHCO01000344.1 GCA_002842265.1 Betaproteobacteria bacterium HGW-Betaproteobacteria-18
CCATGGCAGTCGGCATGACTTCGCTCGCCCTGCAGATTTTTGTCCAGTTCATCGAAGATTCTCTGCCCGAAGCCATGCGTTCGCACCAGCCGCCGGCCCAGCACAACGCTGCCATCCAGGTGGCCATCGAACGCATCCAGCACGATGACGAAGGAGAGCGCAAATGAGCGTCGGAACCTTGGGCCTGCTCTACGCGGCCGCCACTTTCCTGTTCCTCTTTTCCGGGATGCCGATTGCCTTTGCCGTTGGCTCGGTCGCCCTGATTTTCATGTACTTTTTCATGCCGGTGGCGCAGCTGTCGATCATCGCTGAAACCATCTTTTCCGAGTTGAACAGCTTCACGTTGCTGACCATTCCGCTCTTCATCATGATGGGTGCGGCGATTGGCAAATCACGTGCTGGCGCCGATCTCTACAACTCGCTGAACCGCTGGCTGTACAAGGTGCCGGGTGGTCTCGGCCTGGCCAACACCCTGGCCTGCTCGGTGTTCGCGGCGATGTGCGGTTCCTCGCCGGCAACCTGCTCGGCGATTGGTTCCTCGGGCATTCCGGAAATGCGCAAACGCGGCTATTCCGAGCGTCTGGCGACTGGCCTGATTGCCGCCGGCGGCACGCTGGGCATTCTGATTCCTCCGTCGCTGACGCTGATTCTTTACGGTCTGGCCACTGAACAGTCGATCGGCAAGCTATTCATGGCCGGCGTCGGCCCTGGTTTGATGCTGACGGGATTGTTCGCGATCTGGGTGATCTACAAATCCTGGGCAGAAAAAACGGAAAGACTTGCAACAAGTCGGTCGACCGGCATGGCCATGCCGGCGGAAGAGTCCTACAGCTGGAAACAGCGCCTTGAAACGCTGCCCCGCCTGGCGCCCTTCCTCGGCCTGATCATCATCGTCATGGTCGCCCTCTACGGTGGCTGGGCAACGCCTTCGGAAGTCGCCGGCATCGGCGCCTTCGGCGCGCTGCTCATGGTCATGGCGATCTACGGCTGCTGGCGCTGGAGCGACCTCAAGGTCATCCTCTCCGGCACGGCGCGAGAGTCGTCGATGATCATGCTGATCATCGCCATGTCCTTCCTCTACACCTACGTCATGAGCTACCTGCACATCACGCAGTCGGCTGCCGCCTGGATGATTTCCCTGGAGTTGAGCAAATGGGCCTTCTTCTTCTGGGTCAATATCCTGCTCATCGTGCTCGGCTTCTTCCTGCCGCCGGTCGGTCTCAACCTGTTCGTGATCAGCGGTATCGCTCCCGACATCAAGCTCAAGGAAATCATGTGGGGTACCGTGCCTTTCCTGCTGCTGATGGTGCTCGGTATCGTGCTGCTCTGTGTCTTCCCGGAAATCGCCACCTGGCTGCCGTCGCAGTACAGCGGCTCCTGAGTTGGCGGAAAGACGATCATGAACGCATCTCTTCCGCGTGATTGGGACACGCTGCGCCAGAGCCGTGGCCGCCGCCTCGAGCGGGCGGTGAGCCTCGGTTTTGGCAAGGAAATCCCGGTCGACCGTATCATCGACCTGCTCGAAGCCGTCATCCAGCCGGGCGACCGCGTCTGTCTTGAAGGCAACAACCAGAAGCAGGCCGATTTTCTCTCCGAGTCCCTGGCTGACTGCAGCCCGGAACGCATCAATCACCTCAGTATGGTCCAGTCAGTCCTGGCTCTCCCGAGCCATGTGGACCTTTTCGAG
>PHCO01000345.1 GCA_002842265.1 Betaproteobacteria bacterium HGW-Betaproteobacteria-18
GTTTTGCAACAGTAATGCGGCACTTTACGGGCAAAAGATACTTCGGGGACTTTATCCCCGCAGAAAGACCCCCGGGCGGGATGAGGACCTACAAGGACGAAGCACAGCATGAATATGTACAACCAGCCTCCTACCGGCGGACCGGACACTCAACCCAGCAGTGTCACGATCGCGATGTACAAGAAGGCCTACCGGGCGGTCCTACAGCAGGCCACCGAGGAGGTCCAGGTAGCGATCGACGAGCATGTTTTTCTGACCCCCAGCGATCTGGTTAGATCCCTTAAAAGCAACCCAACCAGTCTGAGGGTGAGAACCCAGCAATTGCGCCGATCCGCCTTGCTTTGGATTTTCCGGGAGACCAACCCCCCCGGTGCCGAAGAAGCCATCCAGGAGTTGCTCAAATGGAAGCCGGCAAAAGATACTCCCGCGCTAATTCCTTTGGATCGGAAGACAAGAACCCCCGGCCGAATGATCCCGAAATCCGATCTAGAGGCACTGTCACACCAGCTCACGCGCATGGGAGAATGGGGAGCTCGTGCGGAATACATGCTGATGTCGGGCGTGATCTGCGGGGCCCGTCCCATCGAATGGATCAATTCAGACTGGGTATCCACCGATGTCATCCGTATTTCAACGGCCAAGGACAAATATCACAATGCTTGGGATGCAATTCCACCAGGAACATTCGCCGACCCTGAGGAGTTTTCCGAATCGGATACCGCGGCGCCCGGCGAACGTGGTAATGGCCCCAGCGCGGAAGAAATTGATTTCGAGCGGCGACTGAGTGAAACCCACCTGGATCTGGAGAAGGATCAGGAACTTGTTGAGGAGTTGAGACGGAACCGCATTGGCAACTCCACCACCCTTTTCCGGGATGTCAGAATCAACAGGGAAGATGCCAGGGTGGTCGTACTGCACATGGCCGCCATTAAAACCGTCATGACTGAAATGGTCGGTCCCGGGTATGGAGATCTGCCAAAAGATGAACTGGAAGAGGCCTTTCGCAAGTTCTATTTCCACCCCGTCCGCAATGTGCTTTGGCGCGCATGCAAAAAAACCTTTTCCGACGACCGGACCTACGGACTTGCTGATGCCAGGAGCACATTCGCCGCCAACAGGAAGCGCCAATACGGACTCAAGCAAACTGCCCTAGATATGGGGCACTCCGGTACAACCACTACCCGAGGAAACTATGCCCCTGGCCGCCACGGTTGGGCCAGCAAGGCGCGCGGCGAGAAAAACAAGAACGACCAGGTCGAACAGCAGGGCGCGGACAAAGGGGCTTCCATCCCAGGTTCGGACACTGACCAGCGCGGATCCGAAGTGCCTTCGTCCCAGTAACAGCACTCAGCCAGTTCTCGCTTCGCATAGGCCAAAGCAGAAAAACCTTGATCCGGCTTCCCTGGCGGCAATGGCCGACCACTCGTGCCTTGGGCCCAATAGGTCCGGGTGCCGTGGTGCAGCTGCTGGCCTGATAGTTGGATCACGTCGACCGGCCCGCCGGGCAGCAACCGTGTCGACCCTTCCATGCCGTCCGAAAGGGGGGGCGTGCGAAATTTTCTTTGTATAGGGGGGGACGGGGGAGAGGGGGAGTTCTCACCATCCAGCAGAATCTTGACCGCCCAGGCATGTTTGGCCCGAACGACCCTTCCAACCTGGCGTAGAGCCGGCCCCCCGCGGTGAA
>PHCO01000346.1 GCA_002842265.1 Betaproteobacteria bacterium HGW-Betaproteobacteria-18
CGCGCTGCCTTGAGTTCTCGGCGCGCGAAAAGGGCGTGCAGATCATGCTCCACCGGCACTTCGACGACCTGATCCGCGACGAGACAACGGGCAGGATCATCGGCGTGACGGCCAGCTATACGCCGCGTATGCTGCCCGGGTCGAACACGCCGATGCAAAGTTACTGGCAGAACGGCAATATCGACGAGACGCGCGAGACCATCTACATTCGCGCCCGCAAGGCCGTGATCCTTGGCACCGGCGGTCATGTCGGGAACCCGCAGGTCCGCTCAATGTTCTACCCCGCGATGCGTGAACCGGCATGGGGGCCGAGCGGACAGGCGCTGATCGGTGAGCACGCTGCGGACGCCAGCGCACTGAAAGCGGGTCTGAAGGTCGGCGCCAACCTTGCCGGGATGCAGCAGAACCTATCCTACGGGGCAACGGCGCACAGTCCGACGCGGCTTGCCACCCGCGACGCCTACACCGACATGTATCCGGGCCACCCGACCTTCCCATTCCGCGGCTCGACCGGTTTTGCGGCCAACGCCAACACCTTCGAGCACTTCATCGCGGTCAACCAGGTCGGCAAGCGGTTCTTCAATGACATGGACCTGATGCGCGGCAACGCGGCGGGCACCAACTTCCCCGGCGGCAATAACGTGCCCGCGCGGGGTGTTGACATCGTGCAGGGCGACTGGCGCAACTCCAGCCGCGACCATATCCGCAAGATGTACAACCGGCACGCTGGCCTCGATGCAGCCTTGCAAATCAACGAAGGCTCGGAAGGGCCCGAGTACTTTTCGGGTCCGCTCTGGGCGATCTTTGACGAAGGCGCGGTGGAACGCGCCGAACTTAACCTTACCTTCCCGTGGGTGGCCGACAACGGCTACTTCTTCAGCGCCGACACGCTGGAAGAACTGCAAGCCAAGATCAACGCGGGCCACAAGTATCAGCGGGTGCCGATGACGCATCTGTCCGATACCGTCGCGCGATGGAACGGCTTTGTGGATGCGGGTGCCGACGCAGACTTTGGCCGCGGCGAAGATGCGCCGATGCACAAGATCGAGCGGCCCAAGTTCTACGCAGCGTCGATCGTAGTCGTCTGGCACGACAGCTACGGTGGTCTGCGGATCAACGGCAAATGTCAGGTCATCGACATGGAAGGCCAGCCGATCCCCGGCCTTTACGCGGGCTGCGAGGCCAGCGGTGGCGGCAACCAGCACGGCCTCGGCCGTGGTCTGGTGCATGCCTACATCGCCGGCACCCATGCGGCCGCAGAGACGGCGATGTAACCGATCTGCAAGAAGCCGGGCGGGGGCTTTGGTCCCCGCCCAACCCGACACCACGAATGACCGGGCGCCAATACCATGAACAAACAATCCGACATTCTCGAAACGTCGTTCGACATGTTGATCGACGTTGAACCGGGCGAAGTTGCTGCGGGCGGCGCGCTGGTGCTGCGCTGTGCGGCGCGCGCCACGCCGGGCCGCGACCTGCGCGGGCAAAGTGTGCAGATCCTCGATGACACCGGGGCGGCTGTCGGAAGCCTGACCTTCTCGATGCTCGATGGTGCCACCAATACCACTGAACCGGTCACCCTTACCGCTCCGACAAGGCTCGGCAGCCACGGCTGGCGCGCGGTAATTGCCGGGGTGCCGGAAAGCGATGCGCCGGGTGGCGATGCGACGCATGATTTCTTCTT
>PHCO01000347.1 GCA_002842265.1 Betaproteobacteria bacterium HGW-Betaproteobacteria-18
TCCGGTTTGGCCGCGGCACGGTCTACGCCGCCACGGTGGAACTGGGGGTTCTGAAGGACGGCAAGGACGGCAAGGACGGCAAAGGCACTTGATGCCCCCGGCTCTCCTGCCGTGTCCTTGCCGTCCTTGGAGTCCTTGGGGTCCTTTCGGCTCGCCAGGGAACCGCCTGTCGCAACTTGTCCTTGGCAGCGGCCGCGCCCGTAGGCCGGTACCGAAGTCCCCCACGAAGCCCCTCCCTTCGCTTCCTCAGTCCGCCACCACCCGGTTCTTGCCGCTGCGCTTGGCTGCGTACAGGCGCTCGTCGGCTTTCACCAGCAGGTCTTCCGGATTCTCGCCGTCGTCCGGGTAGGTGGCCACCCCGAAGCTGGCCGTGACTGCGGTGCTCTGCCCGTGAGGCAGGTTGGTGGTTTTGGCGGCGATTTGGGCACGCACTCGCTCGATGACCTGAACCGCTACGCTCTTGGCCACTTCGGGCATCACGACGAGGAACTCCTCGCCGCCGTAGCGCCCTACCACGTCGTACTCCCGGGTGCCGTCCACCAGCGCCTGCACCACAGACTGCAGCACCTGATCCCCGGCCGTGTGGCCGTAGCTGTCGTTGATCTTCTTGAAGTCGTCGACGTCCGCGATGGCCACGGAAAACGACCGCTCCTTGCGCCGGCTGCGCTCCGTCTCCATGGCCAGGAACTCATTGATGTAGCGGCGATTGTAGATGTTGGTGAGGGCGTCGATGGTGGACAGGCGGAAATCCTGGGTGATGTCACGCAGCACCAGCTGGATGCGACCCCGTTCAAACGCCTTGTCCATGGCCAGATAGAAGCCGGAGAGCTCGAACACCTGCTCACCCTGTTTGAAACGCACGTCCTCCACCTTGCCGTGCGCACGCAGGTCGGAGAGGATCTCGGTCCACTTCTCCGCCGGCACCAAGCGGGTCACCGGCTTGTCGAGCAGGGCGCGGCCGAATACGTTGCACACCTTGGTGTTTGCCCACACCACCAGGTGTTGCTCGCCGGTGTCGAGCACCTCCAAGAGCATCTCCGGCAACAGGTTCAGCACTTCCTTGGAGTACTTGAGTTTGCGCTCCAGAAAATCGTTGTAGTCGCCCTCCAGATTGCGCACCAGGTCGCGGCTGGTGAGCATGCCATCGGCGCGCCCCCCGGTCCCGGTGATCACGACCCGGCGGATCTGTGCCTCGTTGAGGGTCTTGACGATCTCCACCAGCTTGGTCTCCCAAGTGGCCGACACCACCGGGCACGACATGTGCCTGGCCACCGGGTCGCTGAGGTCGGCGCCAGTGGTGGCCAGGCGCAGCACGTCCTTTTCGGTGATGATGCCCACGGCCGCGCCGTCGCGCACCACCGGCACCGCGCTGATGCGGTGGTTCACCAGGTGCCCGAGGACCCCGCTGACCGGGTCGTCCTCCGCCACCGACACCAGGTCGTGGAACTGGTCGCGCACATGCTTGACGCGCAGGGCGGAGCGGTAGAAGTCCTCTTCAAATTGCTGCAGCAGGTCCTGCTGGGTCACCACCCCGAGAAAGTTCCCCTGCTCGTCCACCACCACCAGGCGGCGGATGGCGTTCTCCACCATGAGATTCAGGGCGTAGCCCACCGCGCGGTCGCCGTTGACCTCGACCACCGGCCGGTGGCAATGGCGCTCGGCGTCTTCCTTCAGGTCGATGCCG
>PHCO01000076.1 GCA_002842265.1 Betaproteobacteria bacterium HGW-Betaproteobacteria-18
TGGGCTGCCTGCATGGCCCATTACACGAGCCTGAGCCGGGACCAAATTCGCCATGTGTTCGCTGCTTTTTGCCAGGCACGCCCGGTGGGTGGCAAGTTTGCCCACCGCGCTACCGATCGGCCCGCGGGTTCCAGCCCGAGCATGAAATGGGTCAATCCGCCGGTGGCCTTCATGCTGCATGCCGGTGTGCCGCTGTTACTGCAAGCCGGTGTCACGCTGCCAGGTTTGTACGCTGGCCCGGCGCCTGTCTCTGAAGACACCCAGCCGCCTCTGAAAATCGCCCTGGAAGCCTACCCAGGCATGCTGGCGCGCGAAGTGCTGGGCCAGCGCAGCTACAAAGCCGACGACAAGGCACGTCAGACCCCTGATAGATTGATTGCCCGCAAAGACCTGATCACGGCACTGGAGCAGGGCAACACCCGGTTGGATTTGCGCCTCAAGGTATCCCATGCACAACGTGATGCTTTGGCCGACGATGCGCGTGGTGATGCGCTGGACGCGGTGCTGTGCCTGATGCAGGCGGCGTGGGCGAAAACGCGGCATGACGCGGGCGATGCGCGGTACGGCTTGCCACCCAGCCTGGACCCGCTGGAAGGCTGGATCGTGAGCGCCTGAGGTTTGGCATGAAGCACAAGATCATTTGGCTGTGTTTGCTGTTGCCAGCGTTTGTGCAGGCAGAGGTTTGGGTCGGTCTGGTGACCCATGTGTCGGATGGCGACACCTTGTGGGTCAAGCCCGAGGGTGGCGCTGCCCCAAGAAAAGTGCGTCTGCTGGGCCTGGATGCGCCCGAGCTGTGCCAGGCGGGTGGCGTGGCCGCCCGCGCCGCGCTGCAAGGCCTGGTTGCCGACAAGCCGGTGCAAGTGAAGGTGAATTTTCAGGATACTTATGGCCGCGATTTGGCCCGGCTGCGCGTCGATGAGCGCGATGTCGGTGCAGCCTTGGTCAGTGCCGGTCATGCCTGGTCCAGTCGCTGGCACCGCAGTTTGGGTCCCTACGCGCTGGAGGAAGCATCGGCGCGTGCCGCCAAATTGGGCTTGTTTGCTGATCCAGCAGCCCAGTTACCGCGGGATTTTCGCCAGCGCCATGGGAGTTGCCAGCCTGCTCGTTGAGCGTTCAAGGCAGCACAGGCTCAAGGGCAGGGTTGCCACACACCGGGCAGAGCGCGTGGCGGCTGATGCGAACCTCGGTAAATTCCATGGCGCGGCCATCGAGCATCAACAAGCGGCCGGTCAAGGGACGACCAGCACCGCTGATCAACTTGAGCGCCTCGGCTGCCTGCAGGGTGCCAATGATGCCCACCAGCGGGGCAAAGACGCCCATGGTGGCGCAGCGGGTTTCTTCAAACGTGGCCTCCGGCGGAAAGACGCAGGCGTAACAGGGCGACAGCGCGTCGCGCGCGTCATACACGCTGACCTGGCCGTCAAAGCGGATCGCAGCACCCGAGACCAGCGGCTTTTGGTGCGCCACGCAAGCCACATTGATGGCGTGCCGGGTGGCAAAGTTGTCGCAGCAGTCCAGCACCACATCGGCCTGCGCCACCAGTTGGTCCAGCAGCACGGCATCGGCGCGTTGCTGGATCGGCGTGACCTTGACCCCCGGGTTGAGCTGGGCAATGGCCGCCTGGATGGAGTGCACTTTGGGACTGCCGACGCTGGCCACCGTGTGGGCCACCTGGCGCTGCAAGTTGGTCATATCGACCGTGTCGTGATCGACCACGGTGATGTGGCCCACCCCGGCCGAGCCCAGGTAAAGTGCTACCGGTGAGCCCAGGCCGCCGGCACCGATGATGAGCACCTGCGCATCCATGATGCGCTGCTGGCCTTCCACCCCGATTTCGTTGAGCAGAATGTGGCGTGAGTAGCGCAGCAGGTCATCATCGGTCATGAACGCCCTTAATTTTCTTTTTTCTCTTCAGGCCGCTCCACCAGGGTTTTGCTGACCACCACAGGCTGGCCTTTGAGCTGGTTCAAGGCTTGTGTCAGGGGGAAATCTTTGGCCGAACCATATTCGGGCAAACGGCGCTCGGACGCTGGTTTTTTCATTTCTTCTTCAAACTTGATGCGGGCTTCTTCGCGGGCTTTTTCACGCGCCGCGTCCTTGACTTCATCACCCTGGCCATTGCTCAGGTGTTTTTCAAGGTCGGCCTCGCGCGTGCGCAGGGCGGCAAACAGGTTGCCGTCTGCGCTTTCATCCACCATCACGTCGGGCACGATGCCCTTGGCCTGGATGGACTTGCCACTGGGCGTGTAGTAGCGGCTGGTGGTGAGCTTGAGCGCAGCGGTGGGGCAATCGTCCATGCGGAAGGCCGAATCCAGGCAGACAGCGGTTTGCACCGAGCCTTTGCCAAACGTCTGGTTGGCGAGCAGCTTGGCGCGCTGGTGGTCTTGCAGGGCGCCGGCCACGATTTCGCTGGCTGAGGCCGAGCCTTCGTTGACCAGCACCACGAGTGGTACGGTCTTGAGCGCACCGCGGGTGATTTCTTCAAGGCGTTTCAGCGGATCCGGACCGCCGCGGCGCTGGTAATAGCGCGGCGATGCCTTGTAGGTGAACTTGCTGTCGGGGAGTTGGCCGTTGGCCGACACCACCGTCACGTTCTCAGGCAGGAAGGCGGCCGAAATGGCCACCGCCGCATCCAGGTAGCCACCGGGGTCGTTGCGCAGGTCCAGCACCAGGCCCTTGAGTTGCGGCTCCTGTTTGTAGAGCTCTTCCACCTTGCGCGCAAAGTCGGCCACGGTGCGTTCCTGGAATTGGCTGATGCGCACCCAGGCGTAGCCAGGCTCGATCATCTTGGCCTTGACGCTTTGGGTCTTGATTTCTTCGCGTGTGATGGTCACCGAAAAGGTGCGGCTTTCGTCCTTGCGAAAGACACTCAACACCACTTTGGTGTTGGGCTCGCCGCGCATGCGCTTGACGCCTTCGTTGAGCGACATGCCTTTGACGGGCGTGTCGTCAATTTTGACAATCAGGTCATTGGGTTTGAGTCCGGCGCGATCTGCAGGAGAGTCTTCGATCGGAGACACCACCTTGATGAGTCCGTCTTCCTGGGAGATTTCGATGCCGACGCCGACGAACTTGCCGGTGGTGCCTTCGTTAAAGTCTTTCAGTGCTTTTTTGTCCAGATAGACCGAGTGCGGGTCAAGACCGGCCACCATGCCGGCGATGGCATCGGTGATGAGCTTTTTTTCATCCACCGGTTCGACGTAATTGGTTTTGACCATGCCGAAGACCGCCGCCAATTGCTGCAGCTCTTCCAGTGGCAAGGGCGCCAGGGCACCCCGCGCCACCGTTTGCAAGGAAACGGTGGTCAGTGCGCCGGCGACCACGCCGACCGAGATCCAGCCCGCGACTTTTAATTTGTAACCCATTGTGATTCCAGAGCTTGTGAGCTTTAAGTAAGAGCCGGTTAGAGCGATTCGTCCCATCAGGGTTCCCTGCTGTCGCGAAAATTTAGTGCTTCCCTTGCGCCGCCACCGAGGCGGCAGCCTTGGCCGCCGCCTCGGCATCACCCAGATAGTAATGGCGAATGGGTTTGAGCTCGTTATCGAGTTCATAAACCAGGGGAATGCCATTGGGAATATTCAAGCCCACGATGTCGTCGTCAGAGATGTTGTCGAGGTATTTCACCAGTGCCCGGATCGAATTGCCATGGGCTGCCACCACCACCCGTTTGCCCAGGCGAATGGCTGGGGCCAGGGATTCGTTCCAGAACGGCATGACGCGTGCCACCGTGTCTTTCAGGCATTCTGTCAGCGGAACCTGATCGGGCGCGAGCTTGGCGTAGCGCACATCGCCGCGCTCGCAGCGCGAGTCGGTGGGTTCCAGCGCCGGTGGCGCCGTATCGTAGCTGCGCCGCCAGATCAGCACTTGCGCGTCGCCATACTGTTTGGCCACCTCTGCCTTGTTGAGCCCTTGCAGCGCGCCGTAGTGGCGCTCGTTGAGGCGCCAACTGTTGACCACCGGCAGCCAGGTGCGGTCCATTTCGTCGAGCACATGCCACAGGGTGCGGGTGGCACGTTTCAGGACGCTGGTGTAGGCGATGTCGAAGTCGTAGCCCTCGGCCTTGAGCAGGCGGCCGGCAAATATGGCCTGTTCCAGCCCCGTGGGAGTCAGGTCCACGTCGGTCCAGCCGGTAAAGCGGTTTTCCAGGTTCCAGGTGGATTCGCCGTGGCGAATCAAAACGAGTTTGTGCATGGTGAAAAAAGGAATAAATGCAGGCGTCGGGGCAATGCCGCTGCTGCATTCTAAAATGCGCGGCTTGATACAAGTCCCTCACCTAGGAAATTACCCGTGAAATTTATTCTTGATAACTGGATGTTGATTGCCGTTGCCCTGTCGGCGGCCACCATGTTGATGATGCCGATGATCAAAGGTGTTGGCCAGGGCGCCTTGACCCCGGATGGTGCGGTGCAACTGATCAACCGCGAAAAAGCCGTGGTGATCGACATTTGCGAGCCCAACGAATTTGCCGTTGGGCACGTGATTGGTGCCAAAAACATTCCCCTGGGTCAACTGGAGGGCAAGCTCGCCAGCACGGTCAAAAACAAGGCTTTGCCCCTGATTTTGGTGTGCCAGTCGGGCGCGCGCAGCAGCCGGGCCCTAGGCATTGCCAAAAAGCTGGGCTACGAAAACGCGCAGTCGCTGTCCGGTGGCCTGGGCGCCTGGCGCTCGGTCAATTTGCCGGTTGAAAAAGCCTGAACACAGGAGACCATGATGCAAGCCGTCAAGATGTACACCACTGCCGTTTGCCCGTACTGCATTCGCGCCAAACAACTCCTCAAGGCCCGTGGCGTTGAGCGCATTGAAGAAATCCGCATCGACCAGCTTCCTGCCGAGCGCGACCAGATGATGGCCATCACCGGGCGGCGCACCGTGCCGCAAATTTTCATTGGCAGCACCCATGTCGGTGGCTGCGATGATCTGGTGGCCCTGGACGCGCAGGGCGGTTTGATGCCGCTGCTGCAAGCCGCCTGAGATAATCCGCCCCACATTTTGTCCGTTCCACCGTGGTGCGGGCGCCCAATTTTTTACTGAAAGACTTCCATGGCTGAAACCCAAGACCCCATTTTCCAAATTCAACGCGTCTATCTCAAAGAGGTCTCGCTGGAGCAACCCAATTCGCCCGCTATTCTGCTGGAACAGGAACAGCCTACGGTCGATATCCAGTTGGGCGTCAATGCTTCCCCGGTGGCTGACGGCGTCTTTGAAGTGATGGTCACGGCCACCGTGCAGACCAAAATCAAGGACAAAACCGTGTTTCTGGTAGAAGCCACGCAAGCGGGTATTTTCGAGATTTGCAATCTGCCGCAAGAGCAAATGGGCCCGGTCCTGGGCATTGCCTGTCCGCAAATTGTTTACCCCTACCTGCGCGGTAATGTGGCCGACCTGATTCAGCGCGGCGGCTTCCCGCCCGTGCACCTGTCAGAAATCAACTTCCAGGCCATGTACGAGCAGCAGCAGGCCGCTCAAGCCGAGCCTGCACCCGAGCAATAATTTTGATGTGCTGGCGTGCGCTTGGGCTACTGCGTAAATTGTGATGAAAATCATTGTGCTGGGGGCTGGGGCGTGGGGCACGGCACTGGCGGCAAGTGCCAGTACGCAGCTTGGCGGCCATGCCGTTACGCTGTGGGCGCGTGATACCGCGCAGGTTAGCCGGTTGCAGGCGCAGCATGAAAACCAGCGTTATCTGCCGGGGGTGCGTTTGCCGCCAGCGCTGATTTTCAGCGCTGTTCCCATGACTGAACTCGATGCCTTGACTGCGAGCGCAGATTTGGTTGTGGTGGCTACACCGATGGCAGCCTTGCGGCCCATGCTGACGGTATTGGCGTCTTGCACGGCACCAGTGGCTTGGGTCTGTAAAGGTTTTGAAGCCTCGGTTGCGGGGGAATTTGGCCTGCTCGCCCATGAAGTCCAGGCGCAGGTGGCACCTGACCTGAAAGCCGGTGTACTCAGTGGGCCAAGTTTTGCACTGGAAGTCGCGCGCGGCCTGCCCACCGCCCTGGTGGCGGCCAGCGTGCATGACCAGGTTCGCCAGGCCCTGGTGGACGCCTTTCACAGCCCAACGCTGCGGGTCTATGTCAACGACGACATCGTGGGGGTGGAAGTGGGCGGTGCCGTCAAAAACGTGTTGGCCATTGCCACCGGTTTGTGTGATGGGTTGGGGCTGGGCATGAACGCCCGTGCTGCCCTCATTACCCGGGGGCTGGCGGAAATGACCCGTCTGGGGCTGGCGCTGGGTGCAAATGCCACCACTTTCATGGGCTTGAGTGGTCTGGGTGACCTGGTGCTGACGGCTACCGGCGATTTGTCGCGCAACCGACAGGTGGGACTGGCGCTGGCGCAAGGCCAGAGTTTGGTACAAGCCGTTGCCGCGCTGGGCCATGTGGCCGAAGGCGTGTACAGCGCCCGCACCGTGGTGCAGCGCGCCGCCCATCTGGGGGTGGACATGCCCATTGCCCAAGCCGTGGTGGCCCTGCTGGACGGCTTGTTGACACCGCAGCAGGCTGTGGCTGCCTTGATGGGGCGCGAACCAACGGGTGAGCAGCTTGACGTGGCGTCATTCGCCTGAGACTTCACACCAAGGAACCTTTGACATGATTGTCCACTCTGATTTTTCACCTGCCTTTGTGGCTGAACTGGCAAGCACCGATGCCGCCAGAGCCTTATCTGAAGATGTCGGGGCCGGCGACTTGACGGCGGGCCTGGTTGACCCGCAATTGCGCGCCCGTGCCCGCGTGGTGGCGCGTGAGAGCGCCGTGATCTGCGGTCAGCCCTGGGCGCAGGCCGCGTTGCGCCAGATGGACCCCACAGTTGAGTTGACCTGGCATGTGCCCGAAGGCCATCGCTGCAATGCCGACCAGGTGGTGCTGGAAATTCATGGCCAGGCAAAAGCCTTGCTGACAGCCGAGCGCACCGCCTTGAACTTTTTGCAACTGCTCAGCGCCGTGGCCACCAAAACCAGCGACTACGTGCAGGCCATCTGCGATGTGCCAGGGTCGCACGCCCGCATTGTCGATACCCGCAAAACGCTGCCCGGCTTGCGTTTGGCGCAAAAGTACGCGGTCCACATCGGGGGCGGTGTCAACCACCGGTTGGGGCTGTTTGACGCGGTACTGATCAAGGAAAACCACATAACCGCCGCCGGGGGTGTGACGGCCGTTTTGCGGCAAGCCGCTTTGGTGGCGCCGCAGGCCCGTTTTATCGAGATCGAGGTCGAAACTCTGGCGCAACTTTATGAGGCTCTGGAGGCTGGCGCTGGCATGGTGCTGCTCGACAACATGAGCTTGTCGCAGCTGCACGAAGCGGTGCAAATCAATGTCGGACGCGCCATTCTGGAGGTTTCAGGTGGCGTCAACCTGTCGTCCGTGCGCGCCATTGCGTCCACCGGGGTGGACCGTATTTCGATTGGCACCTTGACCAAAGACATCAAGGCGGTTGATTTTTCGATGCGTTTTGCCACGGACCCGTTATAAACAGCCAGGGCACGCGTTGATTTTTGAGAATCAGGAAACATCATGAACATGGCCGTGAAAGAAGTTGACTACGAACAGCCGCAAGCTGATGCCACTGACAGCGGCTCGGTTTGCGCCACCAAACACGCCTGGGCGCGGGTGCCGGTAGAGCCCAGCCCGTCGGAGCGTGTGGTCTTGAAAGACAAAATCCGCCGCCTGCTCAAAGAAAAAAACGCCGTCATGGTGTCGCATTACTACGTGCACCCCGATTTGCAGGATCTGGCCGAAGAAACCGGTGGTCTGGTCAGCGACTCGTTGGAGATGGCCCGCTTTGGCCGTGACCATGCGGCCCAGACGCTGGTGGTTTCCGGTGTGCGTTTCATGGGCGAAACAGCCAAAATCCTGTCGCCTGAAAAACGCGTGCTGATGCCCGACCTGGAGGCCACCTGTTCGCTCGACCTGGGTTGTCCGGTGGATGAATTCAGCGCCTTTTGCGATGCCCATCCCGACCGCACCGTGGTGGTTTATGCCAACACCAGCGCGGACGTCAAGGCACGCTCGGACTGGCTGGTCACCTCAAGCTGCGCGCTGGACGTTGTGACAGCGCTGAAAAACAAGGGTCACAAAATCCTGTGGGCACCGGACCGGCATTTGGGCGGCTACATCCAACGTGAAACCGGGGCCGACATGGTGATGTGGAACGGCTCCTGCATTGTTCACAACGAGTTCAAGGCCATTGAGTTGCAAAGCCTGTTAAAAATGCACCCGGGTGCCAAGGTGCTGGTGCACCCGGAGTCGCCGGCCGACGTGATTGCCTTGGCCGACGCGGTGGGTTCGACTTCAGGCATTCTCAAAGCCGCACGTGACATGGACGCCAAGGAGTTCATCGTGGCCACCGACAACGGCATGATGCACAAGCTGCGCACGCTCAATCCAGGCAAAGTGTTTCTGGAAGCCCCCACTTCAGGCAACAGCGCCACTTGCAAAAGCTGCGCCCACTGCCCCTGGATGGCCATGAACTGCCTGGCTGATGTGGCCCGTGTGCTGGAAACCGGTGCCAACGAAGTTCACGTTGACCCCGCGATCATTCCAAGAGCCCGATTGCCAATTGACCGCATGCTGGCGTTTACCGCAGCGCTCAGAGGTGGCCATGATGCAGGCAGCCTGGTGCCAAATATTGGCGCTGCCTGAAACACGAGGAATGTGGTTGTATGCGCCACCGCGCAGGCTGAAAATCTCAGCGCCTTGACGACGACACACCAATGCCGCCGACGATCAGCACAAAGGCCAGAACGTGGTATAGGTGCGGCATGTCACCCAGAAAAGCGCTCGACAGCACGGCGGTAAAGAGCGGCGTCAGGTTGACAAAAAAACCAGCAACGGATGGGCCCGCACGCGCCACCCCGGCACCATAGGCGCGGTAGGCCAGCAGGGCCGGGCCGATGGCGATGAACAGCAACGCCGACGCCAGGCCCCAGCTCCATTGCAGCCGCCCCAAACCCAGCGACCACTCGGCACCCGCAAACAGGCCGGACCACACCAGCCCGAAGGCAATCTGTGCCAGCAAAAAAGCCGCCCAGTCGCGTTTGATCCCGGGTGGCTCGGTGGTCGGGTGGGCCAGCATCCAGCTGTAATAAGCCCAGGCAGCTGAGGCCAGCAAGATGTAGAGGTCGCCGGACACCAGTCGCACTTGCAACAGCACCTCAAGCTGGCCCCGGCTCAAGACCAGCAACACGCCGCTGATCGACAGTGCTGCCCCGAGCCATTGTTTGCCGGAGATGTGCATGCCAAAAAACACGCGGCCAATCAGCAGCATCCAGACCGGCGTGATGGAGCCCACCAGTGTGACGTTGATCGGGGTAGAGGTGTTGAGCGACAGATACAACAGGGCGTTGTAGCCGCCAATGCTCAGCAGCGAAAGGCCAGCAAAACGCTTCCAGCTCGGCCACAGGGCACTGCCCCGGCGCAATACCGGGGCCGCCAGCGACAGCAGCAGGGCAAAGGCAATGGCCCAGCGCAGCAGATTGAGTGTCATGGGCGAGATCAGCGGCGCAACCAGACGCCCCACCACAGCGTTGCCGGCCCACAAAATGGGGGGCAGGGTGAGCAAAAAAATGGTGCTGGGACTGAGTTTGGCGTGCATGGGGCAAGACTGTAACAAGGCTTTTGCTGTGCCCTGATGCCCTCGTGACAGCGTTTGCTGCCAAATCATGGCAACATCTTCCCAAATCAACTTTTTCAGGAATTCAAACATGACAACGACTGCATCGCGCGCCATCCGCATTGACCAGCATGGTGGGCCAGAACAACTCAAATTGGTCAATGTGACCGTGGGAGAACCCGGCCCCGGCGAGATTCGCATTCGCCACCATGCGGTTGGCTTGAACTTTATTGATGTCTATCAACGCAGTGGCCTGTACCCCATGACGCTGCCGCAACAGCTCGGCATGGAAGCCGCCGGCGTGGTCGAAGCGGTGGGCGAGGGTGTGACGCACTTGCAGGTGGGCGACCGCGCCGCCTATGCCAGCCAGCCGCCGGGCAGCTACTGCGAACTGCGCGTGATGCCCGCCAAATGCGTCTGCAAGCTGCCCGATGCCATCTCTTTTGAGACCGGCGCCGCCATGATGCTCAAGGGACTCACCGCCCAGTATCTGCTCAAGAAAACCCAGCCCCAGGGCGGCTTGCAGCCCGGCGACTTTGTGCTGTTCCATGCGGCCGCCGGTGGTGTCGGCCTGATTGCCTGCCAGTGGGCCAGGGCGATGGGGCTGCAACTGATTGGCACGGCGGGGTCAGACGCCAAATGCGCGCTGGCCAAAGCCAATGGCGCGGCGTTTGTCATCAACTACAGCACCGAGGACTTTTTGGCACGCGTGAAGGAAATCACCGGCGGCAAGGGCGTCAAGGTGGTCTATGACTCGGTCGGCAAAGACACCTGGGACAAGTCGCTGGATTGCCTGGCACCGTTTGGCCTGATGGCCAGCTTTGGCAATGCCTCGGGGCCGGTGGCGCCGTTTGCACCCGGTATCCTCGGGCCCAAAGGCTCACTCTATCTGACGCGCCAAACCCTGTTCACCCACATCGCCAGCCGCGAGAGCACGCAAGCCATGGCCGATGATCTGTTTGAAGCCGTGACCAGCGGCAAAGTGCAGATTCACGTTGACCAACGTTACAAACTGGAAGACGTGCAGCAGGCGCACCGCGATCTGGAAGCGCGCAAGACCACAGGATGCACCGTTTTGACGCTGTAAACCGGGACTATGGATTCAGCACGGAAGAACGCAAGCGGTTCGGTGCCAGGGCGCCGGCAGAATCCAGAATCGGGTAGGCAATGGAGCAGATCAGCGAGTTGATGCGTTTGAGTTCGCTGATCAGGTCCAGATGCAGCGAGCTGGTTTCGATGCTTTTTTGGGTGTTGTCGGTCAGGCGGTTGAGGTGGTTGGCCGCGTATTGCAACTCCAGATCGCGAAAGCGGGTTTTTTCTTCGAGCAGCTTGAGCGCATCGCGCGGATCATTATTGAGAAAAACGCTCATGCCCAGACGCAGGTTATTGACCAAATAGCCGTGCAATTCGGTGATTTCGGCCATGCCGGCTGAGGAAAATTCACGACCGGCCCTGATTTTCTTGTTCTCAATGTCTTCCAGAATTCGCTCGACGACGTCACCAATTTGCTCCATGCTGATGGTGAAACTGATGATGTCGGTCCAGCGCCGGCCTTCTTTGTCATTGAGGGCTTCGCGCGAAATTTTGGTCAGGTAGTACTTGATGTCCGAACACAGTTCATCGACTGTGTCGTCCATTTTTTGCAGTGATTGCGCCAGCGCCAGGTTATTGTTTTTGATCACTTCAAGCACACCGCCGAGCATTGTCTCGACCACATCGGACTGGTGCATGGCTTCACGCACGGCGCAGGCCAGTGCGACCGAAGGCGTTTCCAACGCAGAGGGGTCGAGATGGCGCTGACGACCATTGAGCCCGGTATTGACAGGTATCGGCAGCCAGTAGCAAACCCAGCGTCCGATCACGTCGGTCAGACCAATAAAGACAACACTGACCGAACCATTGAAAACCAGGTGGAACAGCACGACCACGGTGGCCGCATCGGGCAGCGTCGGGTGCACACGATTGATCCAGAAGCCCACCAGCGGTGCCATCAATGCCACCCCCATCACCTTGAAAATCAGGTTTCCCAATGGCACTTGACGGGCCTGCACCGGGTTGCTCATGGTGGTCAGTACGGCCAGCAATCCGCTGCCCAGATTAGCCCCCAGCACCAGGCCCAGTGCCACATCCAGCGTCACCACCTGGCTGTTGGCCAGGGTGGCAATCAACAGCACGATGGCCAGGCTGGAGTAGCTCAGCACCGACAACACGGCACCTACCGTGATCTCCAGCAGGCGGTCGCTGCCCAGGGAGCCGAGCAGCGTCCGCACCGCCTCGGCCTGGGTCAGTTCATGGGCCGATTCGCGCACCAGGCTCAGCGCCAGCAGCATCAGTCCCAGACCAATCAGAATGCGCCCGGTGTATCCCGCGGTACTGCCCTGGCGGGAAATGAACAACACCACGCCAAAGAAGATAAATAACGGTGACAACCATGACAGGTCGCGTGAAAACACCAAGGCCATCAAACTGGTGCCCAGGTCGGCACCGAGCATCACCGCCAGTGCCGCCGGCAGTGCCATCAAGCCCTGGCCAACAAACGCCGAAATGATCAGTGCCGTGGCGGTGCTGGACTGCAGCAGCGCCGTGACGCCAAGGCCCGATATTGCCGCCTTGAACCGGTTGTCCGCGCTTTGTGACAGCACTTTGCGCAGATTCGCTCCGAGCACGCGCAAGGTGTCCTTGCGCACCAGGTGCGTGCCCCAGACCAGAAGGGCAATGGCTGCCAGCAGGTTCAACAGGTGGGTCAAGGGTTTCCTTGGTTAGCGCCCGCGCCGCACCCGCAGCAGTTCGTCCAGGATCAGGCAGGCGGCACCGATGGTGATGGCGCTGTCGGCCACGTTGAAGGCCGGGAAATGCCAGCCATGCCAGTGAAAATCAAAAAAATCCACCACGTGGCCGTACAGCACGCGGTCGATCACATTGCCTATGGCACCGCCGAGGATACTGGCGATGGCAAAGGAAAACAGCTTTTGTTTGGCATGGGTTTTCAGCAGCCAGACCATCAATAGCGCGGCACCGATGCCGATGGCGGTAAACAACCAGCGTTGCCAGCCACCGGCGCTGGCCAGAAACGAGAACGCTGCGCCGCTGTTGTGCACACGCACCAGGTTGAAAAACCCGGTGATCCGGGTGCTGTCACCCAGCTGGTAATAGCCCATGACCAGCACCTTGGTGAACTGGTCGGCCATCAGCAGCAGCATGGCCCAGCCGAGCCAGGCCAGCAGGCTGGCGCCAGCGGGCAGGGAGTGCGTCAAGGGTTTGCGCGTCATCAGGCCACCGTGCGGGTTTCCCCCGCGCCAAACAGGTTGCTGGTGCAGCGACCGCACAGGGTGGGGTGGACCGCGTCCACGCCGACATCGTCACGGTAATGCCAGCAACGCTCGCATTTGACGCCGGTCGAGGGGCTGACCTGGATGGCCAGGGCATCACCGGCGCGCAAGTCAATCACGGAAGTGATGAAGACAAATTTCAGGTCTTCACCCAGACTGGCCAGCAGGGCGTGGTCATCGGGGCCCACCGTCAGTGCGACCTTGGCCTGCAGCGACGAGCCCAGTTTGCCGTCGGCGCGCAGGACTTCAATCTCCTTGTTGACCGTGTCGCGAAGCTCACGAATGCGTGACCACTTGGCCAGCAGTGCGGCATCGACTTGAGCCAGGGCCACATAGGTGTCCATGAAAATGGATTCGCGCGTGGCTGAGGGTGTTTTGCCTGCCTGGCCCAGCACGGCCCAGGCTTCTTCAGCGGTAAAACTCAGGAAAGGGGCCATCCAGCGCAGCATGGCCTGCGTGATTTGCCACAGCGCCGTTTGCGCACTGCGCCGCGCCAGCGATTTGGGCGCGGTGGTGTAGAGCCGGTCTTTCAGGATGTCGAGGTAGAACGAACCCAGGTCTTCACTGCAATAAATTTGCAGTTTGGCGACGACGGGATGGAATTCATAGACCTCGTAGTGCTCCAGGATATCGGACTGCAATTGCGCAGCACGGCTCAAGGCATAGCGGTCAATCTCCAGCATTTGCTCCAGCGGCACGGCGTCCACAGCAGGGTCAAAGTCGCTGACATTGGCCAGCAAGAATTTCAAAGTGTTGCGGATGCGGCGGTAGGTGTCCACCACGCGCGCCAGAATT
>PHCO01000348.1 GCA_002842265.1 Betaproteobacteria bacterium HGW-Betaproteobacteria-18
CAACCGGGAAGTCGTTGGCTGTGGTCGCTCAAGCCCAGGATGGCAGCGGACATCGTCATCGATGCGCTGACGATGGCATGGTTCCGCAGGAAGCCGGCACCGGGGTTGATCCACCACTCCGACCGGGGAAGCCAGTATGCCAGCCACGCCTTTCAGGCGCGGCTAAAGAAATACGAAATGATCTGCTCGATGAGCCGCAAGGGGAATTGTTGGGATAACGCACCGACCGAGAGTTTCTTCAACAGCTACAAGAATGAGCGGGTGCATGGCACCCGCTACGCAACCAGAGAAGAAGCGACTGCCGACGCCTTCGATTACATCGAGCCGTTCTACAACCGCAGACGCAGGCATTCCACGCTCGGCTACGCCTCGCCAATGCAATTCCTGGCGGAGTGGGTCAGCAGTCAGCATGAGAAAGATTTGGCGGCATAATGCCGTTGGGTTGGAAGACGAAAAACAGAGGGAAGCTCAAGCGGAAGGCGTCTCAACGCTTTTCATTACCCCGGTGATCTATCTCTATCTGGATCGTTTTTCCGGTAAGGGACCACCCAAGTTTGAGGCAGACCAGGAACTGGGTAGCGGAAAAAACTGATGATGATTTATGGCGAAACCCGTTGTTGGTTTCCAAAATTATTCACTACAATTTTGCCTCCCGAAATAACCAGATCGGGATATTCCAGAATTTTCAGGCTATGCGTGGGGTCGCCCTTCACTGCAATAATATCGGCAGGCGCATCCCGCTGTAGGGTACCCAGCAGCGGCAGATTCAGATGCCGGCCTGCTTTCGATGTTGCTGCCCGCAGCACATCCATCACTCCCAGTTTTGCCATTTGCATCATGTAGATAAGCTCCTGCGCATCAATCCCCCACGGAATATCCGGATGTGCCACTTCAGCCCCATATAAAAGTTCGCCACCCAGCGCCGTCCAAGTGCTGGCATTGTGAGCCACGCCTGAACATTTTGCTAAGGTATCCAGCGTAGTGACTATTTTTACGTTCTGCGCCACGGCCTTTTTTAACAACGATTCAGGAATAATGTCACAAGGCATGTGGGCCCATTCATCGACACCAGCATTAATTGCAATTTGTGCGCCTCTTGCTTCAGCAAGATGTGCCGTCACTTGATGATTATTTTTATGGGCTTCATCCACAATCGCCTTCACAATATTTTCTGGTAAAAGCGGCCATGCTTGTTTCGAGTGGGAGGCATTGTAGACAGGTTTGTGATTGGTATGCGCATGTTCCGCGGCCGGTTGATCCTGATGGCCAGGACCATGGCCATGTCCATGACTGGATGACCAGGGGGCGCCGGCTTCGCCACCGGGTTCCAGCGCGACCTTAATCACGACAGCGCCTCTGTCAATAAGATCACGGACGGTTGCGCGTGCTTCTTTTTCTGTGGAAACAGCCATTGCGATATTGGTATCTCCCAGCATCGGGATGGGATAACCATTCGGTGCGGTAATGATCGGCCCCGAGGTGAGTACGCGCAGGCTCCCGTCGCCGCCATATGGTTTGTGTACGGGACCACCTACATCGCGAATGGTCGTGATGCCGTGTTTTAGAACGGTATCAGCTGGAACATGCTGGAATGTGAGATGTGCGTGCAGCTCGATAAAGCCAGGCAGTATGGTTGCATCACCCAAATCAATGACCTTCGCATTACTGGGCTTA
>PHCO01000077.1 GCA_002842265.1 Betaproteobacteria bacterium HGW-Betaproteobacteria-18
CGGACTGAATGCCGCCCAACCCAAAAACTGGCCAGAATCGGACTCCACCCGCACGGTTTCACCTGCATCGGCCCCGCCACGAGCGATGGCAGATTCAAAAATCCAGGGATGGCGACGCAGCAGCGAGCGCTCTTTGCCCGCACGCAGGCGAATGGTTTTCAATACGTGATCGCCATCGCCGGCACATCAACACGAATCATCGGTTTGCCCAAGGCGGCACTGACCGCCGCCACATAGTCGGCGGCCCATTTGGCATCACCCAGCAAGGCCGCCCCAGCGGCCTGCGTCACCACCAGAATCTTGTCAGCCGTGAGCACTTTGCCACTGGCGCGCAAGGGTTCGCAGTCGAGCGTGGTGAACTGGTGGTCAAGCCAGGCACGCGCTGCATCATGCGCCAGCGGCGCACCCTCAGGCACATGAAAAGAAAATTCGACACCTTTGTCCAACACCACAATGATTTGCTTTTGCATAAGTCACCTATTGAAAGAAATTGTCGCCAGCCCCTATTTTGAACCACTTGAACCACTTGAACCACCCGTTTTCAGGTGCGCGCGCGGATGGGCTGCATCATAGGCTTTGGCCAGGTGCTGAAAATCGAGCCGGGTGTAAATCTGCGTGGTGCTGATGTTGGCGTGGCCCAGCAACTCCTGCACGCCACGCAGGTCGCTGCTGGATTGCAGCACATGGCTGGCAAACGAGTGCCGCAACATGTGCGGATGCACCGGCGCTGCCAGCCCGGCCTGCAGGCTGCGCCGTCGCACGCGCTGCCAGATCGACTGCGAGGTGAGTCGCGTGCCGTTGCGTCCGATGAATAAAGCCACTTGCGACGTGCTGCCAGCCACGGTTTGCCCGGACGATGCGGGCAATGCCTGCGCGCGCACCATGAGCCAGGCCTGCAGTGCCTGCACCGCCTTGACCCCCACCGGCACAATGCGCCGCTTGCTGCCCTTGCCCAGCACATGCGCTTCACCCGCTGGCAGATCGACCCAGCCGCGCGCCGCATCGCTGGCCTGGACGTCCAGCCCGGTCAATTCGCCCACCCGCAAGCCGCCGCCGTACAACAACTCCACCATGGCGGCGTCACGCGCTTCCAGCCAGGGGTCGTTGGCTGCACATTCAAAGCTCGCCATTTGCACGGCATCGTCAACGCTCAGGGCTTTGGGCAGCGGTTTGGCGGCTTTGGGCGCGCGCACGTCGAGCACCGGGTTGCACGCCACCAGCCCTTCGCGGCCGAGCCAGATGTAGAAGCCGCGCCAGCCCGACAAAATCAGCGCAATGCCGCGGCCGCTGCGCCCGCCACTGTGCATTTGCGCCACCCAGCGCCGGATGTGGCTGGACTGCACCTCGGTCAAACTGACGTCAGCCTGCGCTGCATTGATCTCCAGCTTTTCCAGGTCCAGCGTGTAAAGCGCCACCGTGCGCTGAGCCAGGCGCTTCTCGAAACGCACATGGTCGAGGTAGCGCTGCACCAGCGGATGTCTGGGCTGGCTCTTCAGCTGGTCATTAAGGGGGGTCATGGATTGCCACGCTTCAGCCTGTCCTGAGCTTGACGAAGGGTCGAAGGGCTCGCAATGACGGGGTTTACCAACGGGTCTGGGTTAGCGCAGGGGCGACAGCGCGGCGCTGGCCAGTTCGGCAATGCGCGCCAGAAAGTCGGTGCCCATGGTGCTGTTGAAGCGCTGGGCGTCGGGCGAGGCCAGCACCAGCAGGCCAAACGCCGGCGCGGTACTGCCGACCGGGCCGCCGCGCAGCGGCAGAATGGCCAAGGATGCCACTGCTCTGGGGTCAGGCAGCCAGTTGATGGCCTCCAGACCGGTATTGACACCACAAAATGGCTCGGTCAATGAACTGGCAAACAACCTGGCATCTTCGCTGACACCTTGTGCAAACGCCGCGCCGGCATAGGCTGCATCCACGCCCCAGACCTTGATGCCCACCTGCGGCACGGCAAACTGGTCGGCCAGCTCGGCGGCCATCAGGTCGGGCAAGGTGACAGGGTCGGCATTCAAAAACAGCGTGCGCGCCCATTGCAACAGTTTGTCGGACAGCGCCATGTTCTCATTCACATTGCGAATCATGTCCATGATGCGCAACTCCAGCAATTTGATTTTTTCGCGCAACATGTTGGCCTGGCGCTCTTGCAGGCTCACCGCACGCTGGCTGTGCGGGCTGGTCAACTGCACGGCGGCCAGCATCTCGGCATGGCGCTCAAAAAAATCAGGCGTATTGGCCAGGTAGTTGGCAATGTCGTCTTCAGTAATGGGGTTGGTGATGGCACTGGGCAAAGTTGAATTGGGCATGGTGGTCAATCGTAGGGCAAGTTGTCGGGGATTTCAATTTCACCTTGAAACACGGTGGTGGCCGGGCCCGTCATCATGACCGGTGCGTTATCGCCAGCCCAGGCAATGGTGAGCACGCCGCCGTGGGTCTGCACATCGACCTCCGTGTCGAGCAGACCGAGCCGGATGCCCGCGACCACGGCCGCACAAGCGCCCGAGCCGCAGGCCAGTGTCTCACCGGCGCCGCGCTCAAACACCCGCAGCCGGATCTGGCGGCGGTTTTGCACCTGCATGAAACCGGCATTGACCCGGTTCGGGAAAAACGGGTGGTGTTCAATCAAGGGCCCAAGCTGCAGCACCGGCGCCGTGTCCACATCGTCCACCAACTGCACCGCGTGCGGGTTGCCCATCGACACCACTGCCACCAGCACCAGCGTGTCTTGTCCCGGCATGGCCAGCAGCAACGGCCATTGCTGCCATGCACCACTGGGCTGGGCGTGCACCTGGCCCGGCACAAATGGAATGCTTTCAAGCGCAAACACCGGCGCCCCCATATTGACCGTGACGCGCCCATCGGCGTTAAGTACCGGCTCGATCAAACCACCCTTGGTCTGCACCCGGATCGCGTCTTTGCGGGTCAGCCCGGCATCGCGCACAAAGCGTGCAAAACAACGCGCGCCGTTGCCGCACTGCTCGACTTCGGCGCCATCGGCATTGTGGATGACGTATTCAAAGTCAATGCCCGGTGCCGGCGACGGTCGCACCGTCAAAATCTGGTCGGCGCCGACCCCAAAGTGACGGTCAGCCAGAAACCGGTAATGCGCCGTGCTCAGCCCGAAACGATTTTGGGTCTCATCGAGCACCACAAAGTCATTGCCAGCACCTTGCATTTTGGTAAAAGGAATTCGCATGAGGTGGATTATCTACGCGACGGCTCGGGGTGTTTGATGGCGTTTTTGACCAGTTTGTTGGCAACAGCAACAGGCAGGTCGATGGCGCAATGATCGGCCACCTGCAGCAGGTAGAGCAGCACATCGGCCACCTCGTCGGCAATGCGCACCTTGGTTGCGGGGTCAAGCGGCGCAGCCTGGGATTCTTCTGCGGTCATCCACTGGAAAATCTCGGCCAATTCGGCGGCCTCCACCATCAATGCCGTGGTCAGATTTTTGGGTGTATGAAATTGCTTCCAGTTGCGTGCAGCGGCGAAATCACGCAAATTTTGCTGCAGTGCCTGGATGTCCATGTGCTTATTCCCCGGAGAATGATGAAACAAGGCTGCGACAATACCGCCCCTATGAACCCTGTTTATACCCTCACCCTGTCCTGTCCCGACCGCCTGGGGCTGGTGCACGCCGTGTCCGGCTTTTTGCTGGCGCGCAGCGGCAACATCGAAGAAGCCGCGCAATTCAACGACACCAGCACCGGTCTGTTTTTCATGCGCGTGCAATTTGCCTGTGGCCAACTCAGTTTTGACAACTTGAAAGCAGACTTGTCCGACTTTGCCGCGCCGTTCCAGATGCAATGGCAATTACACGCCCAGGCGCAAAAGATGCGCACCGTCATCCTGGTCAGCAAGGAAGGCCATTGCCTCAACGACCTGCTGTTCCGCTGGAAAAGCGGCCTGCTGCCGCTGGACATTTGCGCCATCATCTCCAACCACCGTGATTTTTACCAACTGGCCGCCAGCTACAACGTGCCGTTTCACCACCTGCCGGTGACCGCCGCCAGCAAGGCGCAGATGGAAGCCAAACAGATCGAGATCATCGAAGCCGAAGGCGCCGAGTTGGTGGTGCTGGCGCGCTACATGCAAATCCTGTCCGACGAGCTGTGCCGCAATTTGAGTGGCCGCGCCATCAACATCCACCATTCCTTTTTACCCAGTTTCAAGGGCGCCAAGCCCTACTACCAGGCGCATGACCGAGGTGTGAAACTGATCGGCGCCACCGCCCACTATGTGACGGCAGACCTGGACGAGGGCCCGATCATCGAGCAGGACGTGGCGCGCGTGGACCACAGCAAAACGGTGGAAGACTTGACCGCCCTGGGTCGTGACACCGAGAGCCAGGTGCTGGCCCGCGCCGTCAAATGGCACAGCGAACACCGGGTACTGATCAACGGCCACAAGACAGTGATTTTCAAGTAGCGGCTCACGCCTGATCGACACCGGCTGCGGCCCTATTTTTGGTCAATCTGCGCCTGTAGCTTCACATAGTCCGGCAGGCGTTCACCGCCCAGCGCCACGGCACGGGCAATGGCTTGGCTGGCCTCGGCGCGGCGCCCCAGCTCCATCAACACCTGCGCCAGATTGTTCCAACCGTCGGCAAAGTCGGGGTGCTTGCGAACTGTCTGGCGGTAGCCCTCTGCGGCGGCCTCGCGCTGACCCAGCGCGTAGGCGCTGTTGCCGGCGCCCAGCAAGGCTGCGCGCTCGTTCGGCCAGCGCTGCAGTGCGGCGGCAAATGCCTGCTGTGCGCCGCGCGCATCGGTGCGCTCCAGCGTGGCGGCGGCGGCGCTGTAAGCCTGCGGCTCGGCGGTGGCGGGCAGTTGCCCGGGTGGCAGCGCCAGCATGGCCCAATATTGCCCGCGTGCCCAGGTGCGCTCAAAGGCAAACAGCGAAATTTCCATGCGCGCCGTGCGCCCTGAGTGCAGCAGCAACACATGGCGCTCACGGTCATATCCCATCACCACCGCGTAGTGCCAGACCGGGTAAATTGAAAACGCCAGATTCTGGAACACCAGCACCGGGTTGCCTGCCGCCACTTCACGCAGCAGGTCTTCGATTTTTGGCTTCAAGGGGTAAGCCAGCAAGCCCTGCCGGCGTGTGACGGCCAGCATTTCGGGTTGCAGCGAGCCTTTGCGGCCCGGCAGGTAAACCTGATTCACCAGCATGTCAGGGCTCACCTTGACACCGGCTGCATTGGCGACCATGGCCAGCGCAGCGGGGCCGCATTCATAGTCTTCCTGCGGGAAGAACGGCACTTGGGTGAGCTCTACCCGCGCCGGGATTTCCTCTGGCCAATGTGCATCAAGCGTTGCCACCTGGGGTGTGGCGCAGCCGCTCAGCAGTAGCACCGCCCAAACAAAAACCCCCGTCAAAACGGGGGTTCGCAGACCAATGAGTTGACCGATCATCGAACCGATCGTGTGAACGGAAATACCTTGGTAAGTCCCATGATGTCGGTCACGAGCAAGACAATGAACACGGTGAACAAGATGCCTAGCACATCGCCGCCGGCCGGCGCCTGGTCGATGCGCCCCGCCAGTTGGGCGACTTCGCTGTCGGACATGGCCGCCACGCGCTCCAGGGCGGCTTGCGCAGTGACACCCTGGCCGAGCATGGCCTGGCGAACGTCGTCGCGCACCAAAAACTGGTTCACGGTAGCGCGACTGTCGATCAAGGTGCTGGCAGCAGCCGGTGCCGCGATTTCTTCAGTCGCCACGATGCGGGCTTGCGCGCTGAACGGCAGACCGGCAGCGGTGATGCAGACGATCAGGCCAGTGGAAACGAGTTTCTTGAAGATTTTCATGGTTTCTCTTTGTGGTTGGGTCAAAAGCCTGCGATTCAATCCGCTTCCGGCTGCAAAGTCAAGGCAAATTACAACTCGACACAGCAGCTTGGGCAAAGATGCTGCATTCTGAAAACGTCCGATTGATCAGTTCCATTTCATCGGCGAAAGATTATCAAACTTTGTTTTGGCATCCACGTTAAGCAACCAAATACGGCAAGGACCCATAAGAAGGAGATGGGTGGGGTGACGGCCGATGTCTTCACTGCTCGTTAACCGCCTTGCGCCATGATCTCACCCAGTTGGACCGCACCGCCCGGTTGCCACGCCGGGTTGAACTGCAACGGCCTTTGCGGGAACAGCATGACCACGGTGGAGCCGAGCAGAAAGCGACCCATTTCCTCGCCCTGCCTGAGTCGCACCGGCTTGTCTTCGTAGCGCCATTCGGTCAACCGCCCCGGGCGCGGCGCGTTCACGACGCCGTGCCAAACGGTCGCCATGCTGCCCACGATGGTGGCGCCGACCAGCACCAGCACAAACAGCCCCAGAGCGCCTTCGCGCTCAAACACGCACACCACCCGCTCATTGCGCGCAAACAGCCCAGGCACACCGCGCGCCGTGGTCGGGTTGACCGAGAACAGATCACCTGGCACATAGATCATGCGCGTCAAGCGTCCGGCGCACGGCATGTGGATGCGGTGGTAGTCGCGCGGGCTCAAATACAGCGTGGCGAAGTGGCCGTTGTCAAACTGCGCCGCCAAAGCGGCATCGCCACCGACCAGTGCGGTGCTGCTGTACTGGTGGCCCTTGGCCTGAAAAATCTGCGGCCCATCGATACGGCCAAACTGGCTGATGGCGCCATCGACCGGACAAATCAGCTCGGCTTGCGCCAATGGCCTGGCACCGTCCTTGAGGGCGCGGGTGAAAAAGTCGTTAAAGCTGGCGTAGCTGGCGATGTCCGGGTTGGCCGCCTCCAGCATGTTGACCTGGTAGCGCTGTACAAACCAGTCAATCAAACGGGTGGTGAGCTTGCCGCCCCGGGCACGGGCAATGCGCCCGGCCAACAGGGTGAGTGCCTGTTTGGGTATAAGGTACTGCGGCAGCACGGCAAGAAGGTCGGACATAAGGCAGGGATTCTACTCAGGGCTTGGGGCCGCAGCGGTGCAACAATAGCAGCCATGGCCTCCACCGCCCGCATCCCCCCCATTCAATGCCTGCTGACCTTTGAAGCGCTGGCGCGTCTGCGCAGCGTGACACAAACCGCCGAAGAGCTGTGCGTGACGCCCAGCGCGGTGAGCCACCGCGTCAAGCAGCTCGAACAAATCATTGGCACCAAGCTGTTTGGCCGGGCCGATTTTTCACTCACCATCGAAGGCGTGGAGTACCTCGCGCATGTGCGCGACGGCCTCACCATGCTGCAAAAATTCCCCAGCTCGGCGGCCATGCCGGGCAAGCGCAAGCTGCGCCTGGCCGTCACGCCGACCTTTGCGCGCTCGATTCTGATTCCGCGCCTGCGCCAGTTCACCGAGGCCTACCCCGAGATTGACCTCACCCTGCAAATTTCCATTCCGTTGCTGGATGTGGTGGCCGAAGACGCCGACCTGATGATCCGCTTTGGCACCGGCCGCTACGCCGATGTCGAGCACGTGTGTCTGCTCAAGGATGAAGTGACGCCGCTGGCCTCTCCCGCCTTCGTGCGCGAGCACGGGCCGTTTGACGTGGCGCAGGACCTGGAGGGCGAAGAACTGTTGCGCAGCCCGCTGGAGCCCTGGCGCACCTGGTTTGCCGCGCGCGGGCTGGACTGGCCCGAACCGCTGGATGGCTCGCAGTTCAACGATGTCGGCCTGATGTGCGACGGCGCGGCGGCCGGCATGGGCATTGCCCTGATCCGGCTCAAGCTGGCCTTGCCCTGGCTGGAAAACGGCTCGCTGGTGCGCCTGGGGACCAGCGAGCCGTTTTCCAGCAACGTGCCCAGCCCGCACGCCCACTACCTGTGCTGGCGCACCGGCATGATGGAGCGCTGGGAATGCGTGGCCTTTGCCGACTGGCTCAAGCAAAGCATGGTTTGAGAAATTTCATCAAGATTTATAAAAATGCTCATCCCCAATACTTTCGGCAAGCCTTAAAGTCATGGCTCTCAAAACTGGTTCATCGCAACCGGTGATTACAAGGATTCAGATGAACGCCTCCGCTACTCCGCAAGAATTTTCAGCCCTGCAACGCTCAGAGCGTCAGGCCCAGGTCGTGCAAGGGCTGTCGGCGCATTTGCCTGCATACGCCTTGCTTTGGAATAGCGAGGACACCACGCCCTACGAGTGTGATGGCCTGACCGCTTACCGTCAGCGTCCGCTGGTGGTGGCCTTGCCCGAAAACGAAGCTCAGGTGCAGGCGGTGCTGAAAACCTGCTACGCGCTGGCGGTGCCGGTGGTGGCGCGCGGTGCCGGCACCGGTTTGTCGGGCGGAGCCATGCCGCATCAGATGGGCGTGACACTGTCGCTGGCGCGCTTTAACCGCATCCTGAAACTTGACCCGGTGGCACGCACGGCGGTCGTGCAATGCGGCGTGCGCAACCTGGCCATCAGCGAAGCAGCAGCCCCGCTGGGCCTGTATTACGCGCCTGACCCGTCCAGCCAGATCGCCTGCACCATTGGCGGCAACGTGGCCGAAAACTCGGGCGGCGTGCACTGCCTCAAATACGGCCTGACGCTGCACAACATCGTCAAGATCAAGGGCTTCACCATGGAAGGTGCGCCCGTTGTTTTTGGCTCCGACGCGCTGGATACGCCCGGCTACGACCTGATGAGCATCATGATTGGCAGTGAGGGCATGCTGGCGGTGGTGACCGAGGTCACCGTCAAACTGATCCCCAAGCCGATGACGGCGGCGGTAGAAGACTATGTGCATGCCGGCTACGACCTGAGCGCTGCTGCAATTTTGCTGTGTGAAAGCGATGGCACGCCCGATGAAGTGGAAGAAGAAATTGGCCGCATGAGCGCTGTGCTGCTGGCCTCGGGCGCGACGAAGCTTGCGGTGAGCCGTGATGAGGGCGAGCGCCTGAAATTCTGGAGCGGGCGCAAAAACGCGTTCCCGGCCAGTGGCCGCATCAGCCCGGACTACATGTGCATGGACAGTACCATTCCGCGCAAACGGGTGGCCGACATTTTGCTGGCAATCCAGGAAATGGAGAAAAAATACCAGCTGCGCTGCGCCAATGTGTTCCACGCCGGCGACGGCAACCTGCACCCGCTGATTTTGTTTGATGCCAATGACCCTGATCAATTACACCGCTGCGAGCTGTTTGGCGCCGACATTCTGGAGACCAGCGTGGCCATGGGTGGCACCGTGACCGGTGAGCACGGCGTGGGGGTGGAAAAGCTCAACAGCATGTGCGTGCAGTTCAGCGCCGCCGAGAATGAACAGATGTTTGGTGTCAAGCGCGCCTTCGACACCAAGGGCCTGCTCAATCCGGGCAAGGTAATTCCGACGCTGCAGCGCTGCGCCGAGTACGGCAAGATGCTGGTGCGCGGTGGCCAGCTCAAACACCCGGATTTACCCCGGTTTTAGGCTGCCAACCATGAACGGGCTGCGCGGACTGGCCTGGCTGCTGGCCATGCAATCGCTCGGTGAGCTGCTGTCGCGCGGCTTGTCACTGCCCTTTCCGGGGCCGGTGATCGGCATGTTGCTGCTGTTGTTGGCACTGCGGCTGCCGCTGGTGCGCGAACCGGTGGCGGCTTGCGCCAATTTTTTGCTCTCGCATTTGTCGCTGCTTTTTGTGCCGGTGGGCGTGGGCGTGATGACGCACCTGGGGCTGCTGGGCCAATACGGCATGCGCATGCTGGCCGTCATCGTGTTGTCCACCTGGATCGGACTGGCGGTGACGGTACTGGTGCTGCGCGCCTTCAAGGGGCCGCGCGATGCCTAAGTTTGTCGAGTTGTGGGTTTACCTGTCGGCCACGCCGTTGTTCGGCCTGACCGCCACGCTGGTGGTCTATGTGCTGGCGCAGGCGCTGTATGCGCGCCTGGACCAAGCGGCCTGGGCCAATCCGGTGTTGTGGTCGGTCATCACTTTGGCCAGCCTGCTCACCGTGTCTGGCGTGGACTACCCCACCTACTTTTCGGGTGCGCAATTCATCCACTTTTTGCTCGGACCCGCCGTGGTGGCGCTGGCCTGGCCACTGTGGGAGCGGCGCAGCGCCTTGCGCCAGCACTGGCGCGCGCTGCTGGCTGCTGCGGTGGTGGGCGGCGTGGCAGCAAGCGGGTCAGCGCTGATGCTGGGCTGGCTGATTGGTTTGCCGCATGACGTGGTGCTGTCGCTGGCCCCCAAATCGGTCACAGCCCCGGTGGCCATGGGCATTGCCGACAAAATTGGCGGCATCCCGGCGCTGGCTGCGGTGTTTGCCGTAGTGACAGGCATGGTGGGTGCGCTCAGTGGCAAGGCTTTGTTTGGCCTGTTGAAGATTCCCACCGATACCGACGGCTGGATGGCGCGTGGTTTTTCTTTGGGAACGGCGGCGCACGGCATTGGCGCGGCACGGGCACTGCAGGTTAACGCGGATGCAGGCGCTTTTGCCGGGCTGGCCTTGGGTCTGCAGGTGCTGCTCGCATCGTTGTTGATTCCGCTGCTGTTTCGGCTATTTTGATTTGGCTATTCAGGTTTTTTGCGGCTGAAGACAAGGCTCGTCATCCGCAATCAATTGCGCTGCCCAGGGCGCCAGCTTGCTGGTATCAGCGCGCAACACCTCTTGCTTGACCGCCAGAATTTGCGCCGGATGCATGGAAAAACTGCGCAGGCCCATGCCCAGCAGCAATTTGGTCATGGTCACATCACCCGCCATTTCGCCACACAAGCTGACCGGCTTGCCCTGCGCCCGGCCCTCGGCAATGGTGTCGGCCACCAAACGCAAAACGGCCGGGTGCATCGGGTCATAGAGATGCGCCACCGACTCGTCAGCCCGGTCAATGGCCAGGGTGTACTGAATCAGGTCGTTGGTGCCGATGGACAGAAAGTCAAAGTACTTGAGAAACACCTTGAGCGTCAGCGCGGCTGCCGGGATTTCGATCATGGCACCAATTTTGACGTGGCCATAAGCCACGCCACGGTTATCCAACTGCACGCAGGCGTGGTCAATCAGCGCCATGGTCTGGCGGATTTCACGGGCGTGCACCAGCATCGGAATCAGCAAATGCACCTGGCCGTGGGCTGCGGCACGCAAAATAGCGCGCAGTTGCGTCAAAAACATGGCGGGGTCGGCCAGACTCCATCGAATGGCACGCAAACCCAGGGCCGGGTTCAGATGGGCATCATCGCGCAGGGTGTCATCGAGCGGCTTGTCAGCGCCGACATCAACCGTCCGGATGGTGACCGGCAGGCCCTGCATGCCTTCCACCGCACGCCGGTAAGCCAGATACTGCTCCTCTTCATTGGGCAGTTTGCCGTGGCGGCCCATGAACAGAAATTCGCTGCGAAACAGGCCGACACCGACGGCACCGGCTTTCAGGGCGGCGGTGGCGTCATCGGGCATTTCGATATTGGCCAACAGTTCGATTTTTTGTCCATCCAGCGTCACTGCCGGCGTGTGCAGCAGACGCCCCAGGCGGCCACGCTGGAGTTCGCCCTGGCGCTGCTTGAAGCCGTATTCGGCCAAGATAATCGGCGAAGGGTCCACCACCACCACACCACCATCGCCATCGATCACCACCCAGTCGTCCTGGTGGATCAGGTGACTGCTCAGGCGCGCACCCACCACCGCCGGAATATCCAGACTGCGCGCCACAATGGCGGTATGGGAGGTTTTACCACCGACATCGGTGATAAATCCGGCAAAAACACTTTGCTTAAATTGCAGCATGTCCGCCGGTGAGAGATCATGCGCCACCAGGATCAGGGGCACATTCACGGTGTCGTCCAGCAGCAAATCCTGTTGCGAAGTTTTACGCCCCTGGCGCCCCAGCGGCTGGATCAGTGGTGATGACACGCCGCGCATGGCGCTCAATACTTTTTCGGTGATCTGCTCCAGATCAGCTTTGCGTTCACGCAAATAATCATCTTCCATCTCGTCAAACTGGCGCGCCACAATTTCGAGCTGGGTGGTCAGTGCCCATTCAGCGTTGTAGAGCCGGTCTTTGATCCAGTGCCGAACACCAGACGTTAACTCTTCGTCCTGCAACAGCATCAGGTGAACATCGAGCAACGCGGACAGTTCGTGGGGCGTGTCTTTGGGCCCCATGTGGGAAATGCTGGTCTGGAGACGGCCAATTTCTGCCACGACCGCGTCACGGGCATCGCGCACCCGGTTGATCTCAGCGGCGACCTGCGCGGGCTCGATGAAGTAATGCGCCACATCCAGCCTGCTGGAGGCCACCAACACGGCCCGCCCGATGGCAATGCCACGCGCCACCGCCAGACCGTGAATGGAAAAAGTCATTCACCTTCTCCAAATTTGTCTGCTACCAAATTCAACAAGGCCTCCATGGCCTGTTGCTCATTCTCGCCGTGGGTTTCAATTTCAATCTGCGAACCCATCCCTGCGGCCAGCATCATCACCCCCATGATGCTCTTGGCATTGACGCGACGTTCCCCGCGCGACATCCAGACTTCGCACGGAAAACCGCCTGCCAACTTGGTCAACTTGGCAGAAGCGCGGGCATGGAGACCCAATTTATTGCTGATAGTCGTCGTGGTTTTGATCATTTGGTTTTCGTTGCTGATTTTGCGGTGCCGTGACGGCCACTTGCATCACCCCCTGGGTGCCACCAGAGAGCACGCGCGCCACCAGGGCATCCATGGGCTCGTTGCGATATGTGATGGCCCGCAGCAGCATGGGCAAGTTCACGCCGGCGACCAGTCTTGAGTGCATCCCATCCACCAGTTTTTGCGCCACGTTGCAAGGCGTTGCACCAAACATGTCCGTCAGGATCAGCGTGCGCTCTGTATTGAGCAGCGCCATGGTCAAACGGGCGGTGGCCAGGGATTCATCAGCCGGTGTATTGGGTTGGACATCCAATACCGCCAGCGATGAAGCCGCGTCCGGAAAAACATGCAGCACACACTGGCGCAAGGCCGTCGCCAACGGTGCATGCGCAATGATGAAAATACCGTTATTCATGTTTTTAAACGGGCTGCAATTTCTTAAGGAGCATGGTGATGACTCACGAGGTTAAACATGGTTGTTGATTATGACTTTTTGTGGTCAGGAAGAACATGTAAGACGCCATGGTACAAAGCAAATAGATCGCCATCGCCATCTGGAAGGCTGACACCTCCTGCCATCCCAGCGCCCGGAAACCATCAATGGCCAGGCCGATGCCCCACTGCACTGCAAAAACGCCCGCAAATAACAGCAAGTTGTACGACGACAAGGCACGCCCAGCCAGGTTGGGCGGAAAAGCCATGGCTACCGCTGGTTGAGCCAAAGAAATAAAAGTGCAACTCATGCAATACAAGGCCCAAGCGACGCCGGCCCAAACGCCAATCGCCGAGCCAGCCGCAATGATCAGCGCAAGCAGAATAAAACTCAAGGGCATGCCGTAGCCAATCAGGCGATCAGCGGTGTAACCACGGCGGGCGAGCCAAGGGTAAATCATGCCCCAGACCCAGAAGGTGGTCAGCATGGCCATGTTGAGCCAAAACAGGCCCACGGCTGCTTGCAAAGGGGTAAAACCTGCCACACGAATCATCCAGGGCGTGACCCACAGGGTTTGCATGGCCACCAAACCGCCATAAATGAAAAATGCCATGGGCGCCATTTTTCT
>PHCO01000349.1 GCA_002842265.1 Betaproteobacteria bacterium HGW-Betaproteobacteria-18
TTACTGCAGGCATCACGCTGAGCCAGGATCGCAATCAGTCAAGTGGTTTCGGTGGGCAGGAACAGACGGCGAGCGGAGCATTGAGCGAGGCGCTTGGGCAGCAGTTAGGACAAGTGACCGCGCAGCTCATCGAGAAGAACATCAATCGTGCCCCGACGCTCGAAGTGCGTCCGGGATATCGGTTGAATGTGATCGTCACGAAAGATTTGACGTTCGGCAACGCGTATAATTCATTTGACTACCAAGGAGGCTGAGATGCGATTCCACAATTTAGCTGCTAAAACATTGCTAGGCGTGCTGGTAAGCGGGACAACCATTGCAGGTCTGCCGGTGATTGATGGTGCGAACCTGATCGAGAATAAGGTTGCAGCGATTGAAAATATTGCTCAAACGACAAAGCAAATACAGCAGTACAGAACGCAGTTGCAGCAATACGAAAACATGCTGTTGAATACGACAGCCCCGAGCCGTTACATCTGGGCCGATGCCCAGCGAACAATAACGGCGCTGCGTGGCGAAATTGACACGCTCAATTATTACAAGAGGCAGCTTGGCGATACGGATACGTACTTGAACCAGTTTCGTGATCTCGAGTATTACCGCACGTCTCGTTGCGCAGGCACGGCTGGATGCGCGGAAGCGGATCGGTTTCAATCCGAAGCGGTAAAACGCGCCAACGATGCGCTGTTGCGAGGTGTCGATCAGCAGCAGGATCAATTGCAGGCTGACGCCGAACAGCTCAACCGCTTGCAGAGCGAAGCACAAGGCGCGACGGGACAGCTACAGGCGATACAGTTCGCGAACCAGCTCGCCAGTAGCCAAACGAACCAGCTCTTACAGATTCGGGCTGCGTTATTGGCGCAACAGAACGCGGAGACTGTTCGGGCACAAGCAGTCGCGGATAGAGAAGCCCGTGAAAAGGCGTCGTCAGAATATTTGCGCGGAACGAATTTTGTGCCTAGCAAAGACCAATATGAATCACTGGTGATCCCATGAACGGCACTAAGCGACGTTTGGTACGAGCGGCCGTCGGCGCGCTGGTCGTGGTGGCGGCATCTGTCGCGGGGTGGCGTTATCACAAAGCCGAAGAAGCCAAGGTGCGTGCGGCTTACCTGCACAACGCTGTATTCGTGCCAAGTCCCCCAAGCACCTTAGAGTGAGAAAATGCGATGAATACAAGACTGTGTGCCGGGCACCGCCCCCGTTTGATTCGCTTGCTTGCAATGGTGATGGGGTTGCTATTGGCATTTGGTGCAGCAGCAGAGATACCACCGCCAAAATCGATTGAGCGCCCGCCGCCGGAGTCGGTCCCGTCAGCAATGCAGTTGTCCAACGCGGGTGTGCTCAACGATGTTAGCGAGAGGTACAAGGAGGCGGCAAAGGACTGGGCCGTTAGAATCAGGTCGCATGCGAGCTGGCTATTCTGGTTGCTAGCGACGATTAGCATGGCATGGACATTCGGGATGATGGCACTTCGCAAAGCAGACATTGGCGAAGTGGTTGCAGAGCTTGTGAAGTTTACGATATTCACCGGGTTTTTTTGGTGGTTGCTGGACAACGGCCCAAGATTCGCAATATCAATTATCAATTCGCTTGCACAGATCGGCACAGAAGCGGCTGGGCTCCCGGGCGTGTTGACGCCAT
>PHCO01000350.1 GCA_002842265.1 Betaproteobacteria bacterium HGW-Betaproteobacteria-18
TGATCTTCACCAATCTGATCGATTTTGACATGGAGTACGGGCATCGCCTTGATGTTGCCGGCCGTGTCGCGTCCCAGCAGATCCTGAAAGGAGCCGAAGTAAACAACCGGCTTGGCCGTGTCGATGGTGGTCGGGTCGACGCTCGATGACTTGGAGAGGTACTGCCAGCCGTCAAAGTCGACATGGCTTTCGAGATCGCTCCGCCAGGCATCCTCGACCGCCGGCTTGAACGTCAGCACCAGTAGCCGCTTGGCGCCGAGTCGCTTCGCCAGCTGGAAGGCGGTGAAGGTCTTGCCGAAGCGCATCTTCGCGTTCCAGAGGAAACGCGGCACCGCGTGCATGTCCTCCGCCCAGCGCGACAGAAAGTAGGCATGGGTCGCCTTGACGGCAGCCACCTGCTGCTGGCGCATCGCAAACGTGTCGCGGCGGGCCCCCGTGACTCGCTGACCAGTACGCAGCTCTGTGAGCACGGTTTGCACGTCGGCCACGCTGCAGCGCACCCACTCCAGGGCCGTGTTCTCGAACCCCTTCGTCGCGAGAGCCGCGCGCACCTCGTGATCGCTGAAGATGCCGCCATCATGCCGTGCTGCGGGTTCGTCGAGTTCGATCCGGTAGTTCCGGATATTGGCGGTGCGGAGCTGCTCGGCCACGCGCCGCTTCACGTCACGCGCGGTCTGCCCCACCTTGAGGAGGCCGTCGTGCGCCGAATCGGCAATCGAGTAGGCGTAGATGCGCGGATGGGCATCGGGTTTGGGGGAGAGAACGTCGTCAATGGTCCTACTCATAGTCACCCTGGAGCGTTCCGGCTTGCGTACGATCGGCCGTCGCCATCGGGCGAACGATAGACTCTACGAATGCAACCTCATCGGAAGACAGACCGTACTTCGCGTACAGATCACTGTCCGTCCACGGCCTGGTCCAGTCCTGAACTGGAACGAACGTATAGACTTTGCGTGTCGTGTCCTGTGAGGGCTTGTGCAAAAGAATCAACAGCCTGGTCAGCCGGCATGACAAATAGGACAAGGCGTTCTCAGCATGCGTCCGTGATTCAAATGGCCCGATGCAGAGGTATGTCTCAGAAGAGATGCTTCCGGGCTCACCGACGAAGGGAGTGCTGAGGATCATGTGCGGATAAGTATCGCGATTGCCTGTACCCGGCGCAGCCCGACCCACAAAAATCTTCCAGTGGTCGATGTACTCCTCTCCGTTAGCAATTGTGTTTCGGGGCGTGTATCCGACACCACCGTTCCGATGGACAAGAAGGTCGTCTACACCTTCCGACACATTTCCTTTAAAGGTTGTATCCAACCCGAACGGCTTTCTAGAGCTAACTAACTGATCAAAGCGCTTGGCATTGGGCAATGCAAGCGAACGCGGATGCCCTGTTTCTACACCGATCACCTTCTGAAGTATCGAGAGCCCTTCATTGAAGCGGATGAAGACATCCACCCCCTCTTCCAGAAGCTTTCGTGTCGCCGTAGAAGAAACCTTGTCCTTGTAGTGAGTGCTGACGCGGCAATGCCCCGGATTGTCGCGATCCCACAAGAAGAAACACACGCCACCCTTGAGACCTACGCCAGGGAAGACTTCGGAAGCGCTCAGATAGTCATCGATCGAGCGCAGCCGATCGTCGGTCAGCATC
>PHCO01000351.1 GCA_002842265.1 Betaproteobacteria bacterium HGW-Betaproteobacteria-18
CGGGGAGCGACGAGGGCCCCTTACGCGCGGCGCTCTCAAAACCGATCATCGCCGCAGTCGAAGGACATGCCTGCGCCGGCGGGCTGGGGGTGGCGCTCTTCTGTGATATCCGGATCGTCGACGACACGGCTGTCTTCGGGGTCTTTTCACGGCGCTGGGGGGTCCCGATGAGCGATGGCACGACCGTGCGCCTGCCGCGCATTGTCGGTCAGGGACGCGCCCTGGACATGCTGATCACGGGCCGTCCGGTAGGCGCCGATGAGGCCCTGGCGATCGGTCTGGCCACCAGGAAAGTGGCCCGGGGGACCACCCGCGAGGAAGCCGAGCGCCTGGCGCGGCAGATAGCCGAATTCCCCCAGGTCGCCATGAAATCCGATCGATTATCGGCTTACGAGAGTTTCGACCGCGACCAGGCCGCGGCCTTGCGCCGCGAAATGGAACTCTCGCTGACAGCGCGAAAAGTGGAGGCCCAAGCCGGTGCGGCCCGTTTTGCGGGGGGCCGCGGTCGGCACGGATCTTTCGATACATGATAGGGAGGGTCTCTCCTAGGGAGGGGACATCATCATAACATTTCTGACCAATTGACTGAATACGGTTCAGGCCGGAGCAGGGGACGACGGAAGAATGGAAAAGAATTTCACGGACAAGTTGGAGACAATCCTCAAGAAACGCTTCGCTGGTTTTCGCCGGCTGATTTCCTGCGACCGCTTGACCGCCGGCGCCAATAAAGAAACGTATCGAATCGTAGTTGAGACGGACGCAGGGGAGCGGCGTCTGGCCATGCGGCGCGCCCCGGGCGGCGCCTTTTTGCCGGCCAGGGAAGGAGGCGCTGGTTTGTATACCGAGGTGAACCTCTTGACCTCCGCCCGTCGGTGCGGCGTCCCGGAACCGGAGATTTATTTTACCCTGGAGACCGAAGACGGTCTCGGCCAGGCCTTCCTTATGGAATGGCTCGATGGCGAGACGCTGGGCGCCCGGATCGTGCGTTCCGAAACCCTGGCCGCGATCAGGCCCCGGCTGGCCTATGAATGCGGTCAAATCCTGGCGAGGATCCATTCGATCGATCTTGGGGAAACCGGCCTGGCAAAGGTATTGGATACGATGAGCCCCGAGAGGCTGGTGGACCAGACGTGGGATTTTTATAAAGCCCTGAAGACGCCCCAACCGATGATCGATTATGCCGCCCGCTGGCTCAAGGAACACCTTCCGCACAATGCGCGGAGCGCCTTGACGCATGGCGATTTCCGCAACGGCAACATCATGGTCTCGCCCAAGGGCATCGTGGCCGTCCTCGATTGGGAACTCTCTCATATCGGCGATCCGATGAGGGACCTGGGATGGCTCTGCACCAACTCCTGGCGCTTCGGAAAGAGCGACCTCCCCGTTGGCGGGTTCGGACATTACGAAGATCTTTTCCACGGTTATGAAGAGGCCTCCGGTCAAAAGGTGGACCCGGAGCATGTTAAGTTCTGGGAGGTCTTCGGCTCTTTCTGGTGGGCGATGGGATGTCTGCGGATGGTCGATATCTATCGCTCCGGGGGCGACAAGTCGCTCGAACGGTTGGGCATCGGCCGCAGATCGTCGGAGTGCCAGGTCGATTGCGTGAACCTCCTGATCCCGGGTCCCGTGGAGTTGGTTGC
>PHCO01000352.1 GCA_002842265.1 Betaproteobacteria bacterium HGW-Betaproteobacteria-18
CAGCGAGATCACGCCGAAGACGATCACTGCAGTTCGCAGCACCTTCCACCACTTGCTGCTCGAACTGGCGTCGCCGACCTGACTCTCCAGAACCCGCAGCTCCTTCACGGTCACGATGTTGGCCCGTTCGTCCACCCCGGACCGGCGCACCAGATCCTCGAAGAACTCCGAGGTGTTGCGCGCGTGGGCCTCCCTGAAGACCGTGCGGTAGAGATCAACTGGCTCGTGGATATCCTCGATCAAAAGAAGGTGCTCCGGGCCTGCTCCTTGGTCTCGGCGGAGGCGATGAAGGGTAGCCGCGTGGTGTAGCCGGCCCGTGCCGCCACGATCTGCTTGGTGGGCCAGGCGAAGATGTCCTGGTTCCAGATCGCCACGGTGTCGTTGTAGAGGGTGCGTGCGGCGGTGATTTCCTTCTGGAGGTAGCTGTTCTGCCGCATCGCATCGGCGATGGCCGAGTGGGCCTTGAGGTCTGGATACGCCTCGAAGGCGAGGTTGATGCGCGAGAAGATGCCGTCCAATTGCTGGGACGTCTCGTTGCGCCCGGTGTCCGCGGCGGGGTTCTGGCCACCCCGGTAGGCCGCGACGGTCTTCATGACGTCGGTATCCAGATCGATCGACTTCTCGACCAGGCCGACGACGTTCTGGAGAATCATCACCCTCTGCTCCAGATAGTTGTCGATCTGGGAGGCGTCGGCCTGGATCTTCTGCTGGAGCTTCCTGAGGTAGGCGAGCGCGTTGATCTTCATGAACAGGAAGATCAGCCCCGGCAGGGTTCCGGCCAGCAGAATGAGAATGGCCTGCAACGCCGGCATCGATCCGGTCAGCAGGATGAAGAGCCCGGGGATGGTGCCGACGGTCCACAGGGCGATCTCGAAGATGCGGGATCCGCTGCCGACCTCGACCCGGATCTGCTTGCTGATGACGTTGATGTCCCGGCCATCGCGATCGGTCGGTCCGGTGATTTCATCGAGTTCGTTGGCCATTCATGGTTCTCCGAAGAAGGGTGCGTTGCCGGGTCGGTGATTCTGATCCTCGGCGCAGGCGGCAAGTGGTTGGCCGGGGTGGGGGAGGATCACAAGCACCGACCCCGATTGCGTCACACCCCGGGGAATCCCCTCATCGGTGGTGAGCCGCAGGATCACCGGGTGCAGCCCAATCCCCTGGTCGCGCAGGTCGAGCGCATGCTCCTTGCGATGCTCGAGCCTCTCGAGGCGCATCCCGAGGACATCCGGGAGATCGCGGTCGCCGGGAACACCGCTATGGCCGCTTCGTTCATCGGCTCCGACCTGTTACCGCTTGCCTCGGCGCCGTACGAAGGCGTGTCGAACGAGGCCACGTACGCTTCCGCCGAGACGGTCGGCCTCTCGCGATTCCCCCTCGCGACTTGTTACGTGCTCCCCGGGATCTCGGCGTTCGTCGGGCCGGATGTCGTGGCGGGCCTGCTTGCCACCGCACCGGATGCCTCCGCCGGGCCCGTTCTCTTCCTCGACCTCGGCACGAACGGCGAGCTCGCGCTCGTCACGGAGTCCGGCGTTACCGCGACCTCGGCCGCGGCCGGACATGAGGTACCGAACGCCATCCCACCCGCATCCACGTTCGGGCAGGAGATGTTGAGTTCGAGGATATCGATG
>PHCO01000353.1 GCA_002842265.1 Betaproteobacteria bacterium HGW-Betaproteobacteria-18
TGCCTTCGGCCGCCGCTGTCAGGTCTGCGCGATTCTTCTCGGTCAGTTTCGGGACGGGGAAGGTGTTCCAGCCGAGGGTGTTGGAATAGCGGAAATCGGTTTTCAGCTTGCCGCAGACCGTGGCGATCCAGACCAGATGCAGGCGTGAGGCGATCAGCGCCATGTTCCAGAGCGGGGCGTCGTAGAGGGCAAAGGCAAGGTTTGTAAGAGTATTGCGTTCATCGACTACACCCGCAGGCAAATATTCTCTTCGCTCTGACGAAACACTGGGCACGACGATCGAATGGGTCTGCCCAATTCGCATTAGCTTAAGTTGGTGGGGGCGTTTCGCTAGAATGGTTCGCGCCCCTTTGTCAGGACTCGACAGGCGTACTTTGCGAACAGCCTCGATGCGTTCTTTCAGCGCCGGGATGTTCTCTGCTTCACTTAGGTGATCATCGGATATCCAGATGCAGAAACGGCTTCCGCCATTAATGAAATCCTGCGACCCACTGATGCGACGAATGAACCTATCTTTTTGCGCCATCGATAGGCCAAGTGAGTCAACATCATCTCGGCTCAAAAGAAGATAACCACCATCACTGGGCTTGTTGCCGAACTCCATCACGGCAACATCAGACATTGGTGCGCTCCGTTTTTGAACGATGCTTCTCGAACCGATAGTCAAGTATGCCGTGATTGACTCACCTTCGCGCACCACGACAGTCCCATCTTCCTGATGCTCATAAAGGCGACGCGGCGCTGCAGTTGCTTCGCCAATTCCCACAATTGCCACAGTCACACCGGCATTGTGGCTGGCGAGATTTGCCCATTTGAAAGATGTGTAGGCGAAGAGAATATCGCATCCTGCCATGTAAACCAGTGGCCATAGGATCGGAACCGATTGCCCTTGGCAGACCGAGTTTGTGCTGACAAAGGCCGCGACTCCGCCTGTGAGAGCAATGTAGTCGGCAGCCTTTATGAACCAGCCAGAAACATAATCTAGGAACCCGGGGGAAGTAGTTCGACCATTGGCAATTTGTCGTATATCGGCCTTCTGTTCTGCCGACTGCCATGTGTTGCCGACATACGGCGGGTTCCCACAGATGTAAGTTTCCCCGCCCTCGTTCTCGAAGTCAATGTTGACCCGTTCTTCCGCATGGTCAAACAGGGTTTCTCCTGCGATGCGGACCTGCTTTTCTGTTGCTCCGCAAACTGACAGCCAGTCCAGCCGAAGGGCGTTGCCTTGGGTAGTCCAATTCTGCGCGTTTAGCGGCAGGAACTCGGCCCGCGCCTGCACCTCGCCGCGATAGGTCACGTCGCACTGGAACTCGGCGATGATCAGCGCCAGACGGGCGATCTCGGCGGCAAAGTCGCGCAGCTCGATCCCGCGGAAGTTGGTTTTGGGGATATCGGTCTTGCGATCCGCCTCGCCCCGGCGCTGGTTGATCACCGCCTCGATCGCCCGCATTTCCTTGTAGGCGATGACCAGGAAGTTGCCCGATCCGCAAGCGGGGTCAAACACCCTGATCTTGGCCATGCGGGCGCGCAGGTTCAGCAGCTTGCGGGGATTGTCGCCCGCCTCCTCCAGCTGCGCGCGCAGATCGTCCAGGAACAGCGGGTTCAGCACCTTCAGGATGTTCGGCAC
>PHCO01000354.1 GCA_002842265.1 Betaproteobacteria bacterium HGW-Betaproteobacteria-18
GTTTGAGAGTGAATCATGGCCGTCTCCCTTGCAGAAATCGAAACGCAGGCGCTGCAACTCACGCCTCGCGAACGCAGTGAGCTCGCGCACCGCCTGATCGTCAGCCTCGACGGTCCGACGGACGACACGCCGGAAGCGATTGCGCAGGCTTGGGACGAAGAAATTGCCCGTCGTGTGGCGGACATGGACGCCGGACGTACGCAATGGATTCCAGCGGACGATGCCATGCGCAGAATCCGCGAGCGCATCGCTGCAGCCAAGTCTGCCCATGCGGATTAGCGTTTCCGCGCTGGCGCAGGCCGATTTAGAAGCCGCGCTCGACTGGTATCTGGATGCGCTGGCTTTTGAAGCAGCAGACGATTTTGCCAATGAGTTCGAGCGCGCGTTGGGATTGCTCCAGTCCTTTCCGGATGTGGGAAGTCCGAGTCCATACAAAACGCGCGCGTTCATCCTGCCCAAGTTTCCCTACTCCTTGATTTATCGCGTGCAGCCGGGACAACTGCGCATCATCGCCGTCGCTCACCACAGTCGCCGCCCAGGGTATTGGGCCGGGCGGCGGTAGCGCTCAGAACCCGTCAATTTGCTCCGGGCTCAAGTTGTCAAGATCGCTCAGTACATAACTACCATCGGCATTCACAGCGAGCGTGCGATGGACTTTGGCAGAAGAATACTGGCCAGATTTGCAATTGTGTTTCCACCAGAAAACTTTCAGCACTTCCATACTGCCGGCCGGGCGCGCGGACGACTCATCGTTCTCGAACAGTTTGGGAAGTAGACATTTGATGGCGTCGGCATCCGCCTCAGTGAAGCCTGTTTTCTCGGCAAGTTGAGGGTTCATACTGCCGAATGAAACATAGATGCCGTGGTCGACACGATGCTTCATACCCATCGTATCCGAGCCTCGTTTGGTACCATCACCTTCGCCACTGACGCTTTTGGTGATTTGCAGGCTGGTCACGTCGACTGGTTCGACGCTGAACGCTGACTGCACCGTTACCGGCCCGCGTATGCCGATGGAAACACCGGTGTCGCCCTCAGCGTCCGAGCCATCCTCATTTTTCTTGCCGGCCTTCTTGTTGCTCTTGAGCGCGAAGAGCTGACCAAACGCACGCACATCGAGCCATTTCTTGCAAGCGAGTTCCGCAGTCTTGTCCGACCCAAGTTCTTTTCCAAGGCCCGCCTCGGCACGCGCACGCAAGCTCTTCGCATCGTCGGCCTTGCGGTCGTCGGACTGCACGAAAATCATGTTGCCGTCGTCCTTCTTGCCGTCGTTGACCCAGCGCTCCAGCAGGCGATCACGGATTTTTCGCTTGATCGAAACGTCGCTCATTTCGCCGTAGTTCGAATAATCGGTGCGCGGGCGATTGCCGTTGAGCGGATCACCGTTGGGGTTGGCGTTGGCGACACGAAAGATGACGGCGAAGTCAATTTTATTTTGCAAAGTGCTCATGATGGTGTCCTCGTTGTTCATGCGGCGGGAGTGTCGGAATCGGGCTCGGCGGTAGTGGCATCGCCGTCTTTCCTCGGCGGGTTCAATGCCTGACGCTGACAGTGGTAGCCGAGCAGAAATTCACCAGTAAGTTTGCTGTCCTTCAGAAAGTCATCTACCTCAAACTG
>PHCO01000355.1 GCA_002842265.1 Betaproteobacteria bacterium HGW-Betaproteobacteria-18
TGGCGCGTATCGAAGTGTCAGGCAGGCGCCATGCACTGGTCTGCGGAGTGAAATCCACTGGCCAGCCGCGCCATGTCCGAGTGGCATTACTCCAACTGCGCAACTACATGGCTCATCGTACGCAAGATGCCACACCTGTTTTCATAGCCCCTTATTTGTCCCCTGACGCTCAAGCACTGTGCCGTGAGCAAGATGTGGGCTTTCTCGACCTCGAAGGCAACGCCCGACTGATCTTCGACAGCGTCTTTATCGAACGACAAGTCGCGAGCAAACCCGCTGTAGATCGGCGTGAACTCAGGTCGCTGTTCAAGCCGAAATCCGCGCAGGTGTTGCGCGTGATGCTTCGCAATCCCAGCCAGACGTGGCGTGTCACGGATCTTGCGCAAGCCGCCGCCGTCAGCCTTGGTCACGTTAGTAACGTCCGCGCCGGCTTGCTTGATCGGGAGTGGGCGCAAGTGTCCGAGGAAGGCCTGTTTTTATCCGAGCCCGACGCGCTTCTGGATGAATGGCGTGACGCCTACGAGCCACCAGTTGGAAAGCGCTTGGCCTTCTATACGACCTTGCATGGCAGCGCGTTTGAGGAAGCTGCGCGACGAGTGCTCCGTTCGGATCGCGCGGCCAGACTGGCGGCATTTGCATCCTTCTCGGCGGCGCATTGGCTCGCTCCGTACGGCCGGACAGGTACACAGTATTTCTATGCTGACGAGGCAGGTCTTGAACAATTGCAGTCAGTCTTGAGGCTGTCCGCGATTCCCAAAGGCGAAAACGTGGTGGTAACCCTGCTCAAGGATTCAGGCTTGTTGCGCGACACGGAGGAACCGGCTCCTGGAGCAATCTGCACGAGCCCCGTTCAAACCTATCTTGATCTTGCCCACGCCGGTGAACGCGGGCGAGAAGCCGCCGATCATCTACGACGAGAAAGGCTGATATGGCCGAAATGACCCCAGGTGAGCCACAGTCCGCCGCCGATTACGATGATCGCACGACGGCGGCCGTGAAGACGGTGCTGATCGAAATCGGCCAGATCCTCGGGAGCTTCAAAGGTAAGTTTGCCATCGTCGGTGGCGCGGTACCGTGGTTGCTGCTGGGCAACGAGGACATGCCGCACGTCGGCACGCTCGACGTGGATGTCGGGTTGGATGCAAAGGCATTGGGTGACGGCGAATACGCCACACTCATCGATGCCTTACGCGGCCACGGTTATTACCAACGCGGGGAGTTGCGGCGGTTTCAGCTCGTGCGTCAGGTTCCCACTCAAGATGACGGGGCTCCGATCGACATAATCGTTGACTTCCTGATGCCGCGGGATGCCGAAATCGTCAAAAACATCCCACCGTTGATCAGTGACTTCGCGGTGCAAAGAGCGGACGGCGCTGACTTGGCGATGCGCTTCTACCAAATGGTGGCAATCAGCGGGCCGATGCCTGCGGGTGGCACGAACCGGGTCGAAATCGCGGTTTGCTCCATCCCTGCCCTCCTCGCGATGAAAGGTCACGCGGTGGAAGGTCGCTACAAGCAGAAAGATGCCTACGACATCTACTACTGCATCCGTAACTACCCCGACGGACCTGAAGCACTCGCCGACGCCTGCCGCCCACTGCTCGAACAT
>PHCO01000356.1 GCA_002842265.1 Betaproteobacteria bacterium HGW-Betaproteobacteria-18
CGTGCCTTGGGACAGGAGGTCCGCATAGCCTTCATCCCCTTTCTCCCCCTGGCCGTCGAGGACGATATATCTTTCGATCAGAGGCAGATCGTTGCGGATTTTTCCGATCGTTTCGAGGAAGAAGCCCTCCAGGATGACGATCTTTGAATCGGAATTGGCGATCATATGGGCGATTTCCCGCGGGGCAAGACGGAAATTGATCGGCACGCTGACCGCGCCGAGCTTGGCGACGGCGAAATACGTCGCAATAATCTCCTGACGGTTGCGCATCAGGATGGCAACCTTGTCCCCCTGTTTGACCCCTCTGGACAGCAGGGCGTTGCCCAGCCGGTTGGAGACTTCATCCAACTGCCGCCAGGTGATCCGTTGATCTCCGAAGATCAGCGCCTCTCGATCCGGACTCTTCCGGGCATTGCGGGAAGGGATCTCTCCGATGACCAATTGTCTGGCCGCCTCCAAATTGAATTTCTCTCCGTCCGTCAAAGCCAATCTTCTCCCTCCTCCGTAGCATTTGAATCCGTGCGGGTGAATCGCGCTGTTGCGTTAAATGAGGCTGGCTTGCTTCGCTCTGGACTCGAGCAGTTCCCTGCTGTCAGGATGCGCGATGCGAATCAGGTTAAGCGCCCTTTGTCGTCTGGACTGGTGTCTCAGCTCGGCTATTCCGTATTCGGTGACAATGTAATCCACGTCATACCGGGTCAGGCTGACGACATCTCCCTTATCGCTCGACTTCAAGAAGCCGGCATTCAAGAGATGCAGTGCCAGTGTTGCCCAGTGTTGACGTGAGCCACCATAATCGATGACCGGTTTCACCTTGCTGCCAATGACAGGCAAAGCCGTTACAGAATGATATTGATGCTTTCTGCGACGGGGACGAGGCGGGACTTTGTATCTTTCTGTTGGTCCTGCAAAAACTTCTGCAGAATTTGAAGTGAACATTGCATATCCTCCATGTCAATTGAGGACGGGTTTCCCCGCCCTCTTTTGAAAGAGGCCTCGCCATGAACTATTGCTTCCAGTTTCGTTCTTAGCGACGCCATGACTCAGCCCTTTGTGCCGACTGCTTTTACAAACTTGTACGTCATCTCGTTGCCTTTAGTTACAGGCCCTTCGACAACCGCATTCGCCAATTCAGGATAAGAAGCGGAATAAATATCCCGCACCTGGTCTGGCGTCAGCTTCTCGCCCGGATCGGGCAGCGTGACAGAGTTGTAAACGAACACACGAACAACTTTTTCAACTTTGATAGCCATGATTACCCCCAGAGGTTGTCAGAATCTACCGCAGCTGGTTGCTCAGCATCCGGTGTTTCAGGTTTAGAGTCATTGCTACCATTTTCATCATCAGGTGTTTCCTCGCCGGATTTCTCCGGCCCCTTCGATTCTGTATTGGCAGCTGGTTTTGCAATGGCCTTGGTCGCCTTCTTTTCAGAAGTCTTCTTGGCTTCGTTCAGGATTGTTACTGTTGCCTCAGCCTGTTCCGCCAGTGATGCGCGTGTTTCAGTATATGAGGTCAGCAATGTCCCGAATTCCTGGTCCAGTTCTTCCGGCGTACCGGTCAATTGGAGCGGAGTTGCAAGCTTTGGCTCGTCGGCGTCCTGTTTGGAC
>PHCO01000357.1 GCA_002842265.1 Betaproteobacteria bacterium HGW-Betaproteobacteria-18
CAGTTCGATATCTTCGGCTGTCGACTGGGCAGCCTTGGTATACACCTTGCCGTTGACCGGGGTGATTACATCAAAGTATTGACCCTTGACCGGGGCAACCCACTTGCCGCCGATGAAATTGTCGTACTGGGCCTTGTAGGCGATCTTGGCACCAGCGGCGCCGGGAGCTGCATAAATCATGGTTGTCTCCAGTGTTCTTGAATGAAGTTGCGAACGGGGTAACTCGAAGCCGGCAGATTCAGTTGTTTCGTGATAACGACCTGCCGTGACTCGTGCCATCTAATGTGCATGCCGTGTGCCAGCCATGCCAGTCCTGCGGTCAACTGGGAAAAAAGGCCAATTTTCAAGGACTTGGTTTGCCGGGTACGGCATTCGGCACGGCCTGGAGCAGACCGTGGCGTGATCAACTGCTCAACAGGTGTTCAGGAATGGAGCAGTCAATTCGCACGACGCCAGAACAAAAGTGCTCTGGCTGAGCCGTGTACTCAAGTCGGGAGCCCGGCCGATACCCCACCTCGACTCAGGCCGTGACTGAGCTTGCCTAGGTCGGCGCCGGTTGCCGCACCGGAATCTCGACACGGAAGCAGCTGCCGACGCCGACTTTGCTGCTGACTTCAAGCTTGCCATGGTGTTTCTGGACGATGCTGTAGGCCAGCGAGAGGCCGAGGCCGGTGCCTTTGCCGACGGCTTTGGTGGTGAAGAATGGGTCGAAGATGCGTTTGAGGTTTTCCGGCGGGATACCGCGGCCGGTATCGGCGATTTCGACCCACACCGCGTTGTCCGTGGTGCCGGTGCGGATGGTGATGGTGCCGTGCGTTTCGATGGCGTGGGCGGCATTGACCAGGAGGTTCATGAAGACCTGGTTCAATTGCGAGCCGAGGCATTCGATGTCGGGGATGCCGGCGTATTCCTTGACGATATCGGCTTTGAACTTGATTTCGTTCATGGCGATGTTGAGCGTGCTGTCCAGTCCTTGTTCGAGATTGGCCTGGGCCCAGTCCATGCTGTCGATGCGCGAGAAATCCTTGAGATCCTGGACGATCCGGGTGACCCGGGCGATGCCTTCGCGCGATTCCTTGATCAGGCTCTGGATGTCGTCGCCGAGGAAGTCGAGGTCGGCTTCTGCCTTGCGCGCGGCGATGCTGGCGCTGAACTCGGGGTGCCCGGCGAGCAGCGGGTCGGCGGCGCTATAGGCGTGGATGACGCTGAGCAGTTCGTCAACGTAGTTTTTCAGGGTCCCCAGGTTGGAGTTGACGAAGCCGATCGGGTTGTTGATTTCGTGGGCGACGCCGGCTGCCAGCTGGCCGATGGAGGCCATTTTTTCCGACTGCAGGAGCTGGTTCTGGGCATTTTCCAGTTGCTCGTTGAGGGCGCGCAAATGTTCGTAGTTTTTCCTGAGTTCTTCTTCCTGGCGTTTACGTTCGCTGATGTCCTCGAGCACGGCGATGTAGTGGCTGATCTTGCCTTCGGCGTTAAACAGGGGGGTCACCATCTGGCTGGCGGTGTACAGGCTGCCGTCCTTGCGCCGGTTGACGATGTCGCCGCGCCAGGTTTTGCCGCCCGAGATGCTGTCCCAGAAGTGCCGGAAGAACACGGCATCCTGG
>PHCO01000078.1 GCA_002842265.1 Betaproteobacteria bacterium HGW-Betaproteobacteria-18
CGCCCGAATCGGGTCCGATACCGCACACGGACCTTGAACCCTGTGGGGCGGACTTCAGTCCGCCATGGTCGACTGAAGTCGACCCCACAACAAGCCAAAACGCTGTGTTCATGGAAAGCGTAGCGTGGCAATGACGCCAATCTTTCATCATTCTTGGCGGCTGAATGGCCATCACAGTTAGACTGGAATTGAGTAAGTTTTTTTGCGAAACAGCTTCAGACAAGCGTCAACCACAGCGCCATCATACTGGTTGCCGCGGCCACGCTCGATCTCGGCCAGCGCAAGCTCAATGCCGAGTGCTGCGCGGTAAGGCCGGTGCGCGCTCATGGCCTCAACCACATCGGCCACCGCCAGAATGCGCGCTTCCAGATGGATCGCTTCACCCTTGAGGCCATGCGGGTAGCCGCTGCCGTCCAGACGCTCGTGGTGCTGCAGTACCACCTCGGCCACCGGCCACGGGAAAGCCACCGTCTTGAGCACCTCGTAGCCCGTCTGGGAATGGCCCTGAATCAACTGGTATTCGATCGCGCTCAACTTGCCGGGCTTGGACAGGATCTCGGACGGAATGGTGATCTTGCCAATGTCATGCAGCAGGCCGGCCACCTGCAGGCCTTTGACGCGCTGCGCCTCCAGGCCGAGCTCATCACCAAGCGCCACGGCGATACTCGCCACCCGGCGCTCGTGGCCAGCGGTGTAGGGGTCGCGCAACTCGCTCAAGGTGGTCGCCACCTGCACGGTGTTCATCAACGCGTCCTTGAGTTGCTCGGTATAGTGAAGCACTTGCTCGCGGGCGCGCTCGCGCTCGGTCACGTCCTGCCCCAGCGCCATGTTGGCATGGCGGCCGTTGAACTCGATCAGGTGCGAAACCACTTCCATATCCATCGGCGTGCCGTCCTTCTTGCGGTGCCGCCAGATGCCGCTCATGGGCGTGCCTTGTTTCACCTCTTCGATCGCTTGCAGCAGGCGCGGCACCTCTTCTGCCGGGCGGATGTCGATGGCGGTCATGGCCAGGAACTCGTCACAGCTGTAGCCATAGGCGGCAATGGCGGCGTCGTTGACGGCCAGAAAGGCCAGCGTTTGCAGGTCATAGACCCACATCGGGTGCGGGTTGTCCTCGAACAGCTGGCGGTAGTTGTGCTCGCTTTGGCTCAGTTTCAGATTGGCCTCGGACAGTTGCGCCATCTTGTTGTCGAGCTTGCGCGCCAGCGCCACGTCGTGCATCGCCTTGAAGTCCGGCTCCGCCAGGGGTGGGACCGACCCAGGTGCCAGGCGCGCCGCCCATTCCATCCGCACCGTCTGCAGCTCGGCCAGAAACAGCTGTGGCTCCACCGGCTTCATCAGATAGCGCACGGCGCCCAGCGCGAGCGCCAGCGCTTCGTCCTCGGGGGTGGTGTAGGTGGCCGAGTAGAAAACGAAGGGAATGAGCTTGAGATTTTCATCCTGCATCCAGGCGCGGCATAGCGCAAAGCCATCCATCCTGGGCATCAAGGCATCGGAGACGACGATGTCAGGTGGCTCGCGCCGCGCGGCTGCCAGCGCTTCCACACCGTCGGCCGCCTCGGTCACGCGGTAGTCGCTGCCTTCGAGCAGCGCCTTGAGCAGGTAGCGGCTGGCCGCCTGGTCTTCAACGATCAATACATGGATCATGATATTGCCTGCTCTTTGCTGCGGCTGCCAGCGCCGGCGGCTTCAACGTCGGCCACAAAGGTGTGGGGATTGATCGGTTTTTCAATATAGGCATCGCAACCCGTCAACAGCGCCTTGGCCCGATCACCGCTCATGGCGTAGGAGGTCACCACCACAATTGGCACAGTGTCCAGTGTTGGCAGGGTGCGCAGCATGCGCGCCACCGCATAGCCGTCCATGCCCGGCATCTGGATGTCAAGCAGAATCAGCTCGGGCGCTACCGCACGCGCAGCAGCGATGCCCGCGGGGCCGTCTCTGGCCTCGCTGACGTGGTGCCCGCGCGCTTCCAGCAGGTAACGCTCAAGGTAAATGTTTTGTTCGTTGTCTTCGATGATCAGGATGTTCATGCCGATTCTCCGGTGGACAGTGTAAAACCAAAGCAACTGCCCTGGCCCCAGGTGCTCGTGGCCCGCACTTCGCCGCCCATGGCCTCGACCAGATGCTTGGTGATCGCCAGACCCAGACCGGTGCCTTCGCGCAGGCCATCCATGCCGGTATCGATCTGGCTGAAGGGGCGAAAGAGTTTTTCCATATCCTCGGGTTGGATGCCGACACCGGTGTCTGCGACACTGATCACCAGGCAATGGTCTTCGCGCGCGCAGGACAGCGTGATGCTGCCGTGGTCGGTAAATTTGAGCGCGTTGCTGATCAGGTTATTGAGCACCTGCTCGACGCGGCGCGTATCGCCCGTCAACATCACCCTGTCGCGGCACGGCACCAGTTTGAAAGCCAGACCACGCTGTCCGGCCTGCTGCGCAAAAGCGGCACCAACCCGCGCCATCAGCGCGCTGAAGTCAAAGGGCTCGCGGGCCAGGTGCAGTTCGCCCGCTTCGACCTTGGAGATGTCGAGCACGTCGCTGATCAGCGCCAGCAGGTGGCGCCCGGCGGTGAGTACAAAGTTGAGTTGTTTTTCCTGCTCGGCGTTGAGCGGCCCCGGAATTTTTTGCAGCAGCACGCCGGTGAAGCCAATCACCGAGTTGAGCGGTGTGCGCAGCTCGTGCGACATGGTGGCCAGAAAAGACGACTTGACGCGGTCGGCTGCTTCGGCCCGCTCTTTGGCGATGACCAGTTCTGCGGTACGCTCGGCCACGCGCTGCTCGAGCTCGGCGGCGTGGCGCTGCAAATTCTGATGCAATCTGCGGTTTTCTTCTTGCGCGCGCATGCGATCGGTAATATCGAACAGACAGCCGCGCACAATCACACCTTGCCCTTGCGCATTGCGCTGCAACACTTCACCCACCACGCTTAGCCAATGGATGGACTGATCGGGATACACCACCCGGAAGTCCATTTGATATTTATCCGGGCCACCGGTAGCGACCGATTTTTGAATCACTTCATTTGAAAATTGCCGATCGTCCGGATGTGTCGCATTCTGAAACGTATCCAAATCCCACTTGGTCTGCCATTCAAGTCCATAGAGCCGATCATGGTTGCTTGAGCGGGACATCTGGTTGATCGTAAAGTCGTATTCCCAGACCGCAACGTTGGCCAGTTCGGTGGATAAACGCAGCCGTTCTTCACTTTCACGCAGATTATTTTCAGCCCGCTTGCGCTCGCTGATGTCGAGCACGGCGGCAACGAAGCCGACGACGCGACCGGACGCATCACGCTCTGGCACATAGTTCGCATGCACGGTGCGCACTCCGCGCTCGGTCACCGGCAGCGTTATGTCGTACTCAACGCTTTGCCCGGCCAGCGCTGCTTCCATGTAAGGACGGGCCTGGCCATAGGCCGCTTCGCCCAACATGTCTTGCACTTGTTTTCCGATCATGTCAGTTGGCTTTAGCCCAAACATCTGGGCGTAGGGCCGGTTTACAAACTTGTAGCGCTGCTCGTGGTCGCAGTGGGCGATCAAAACCGGCATATGGTCGGTGACAAAACGCAACTGCTGCTCGCTGGTGTGCAGCGCCTGCTCTGCCTGCTTGTGCTCGGTCAGGTCGTAGAAAATCACCAGGCTGGAAGTGTCCATCGGTGCCAGGCTAAAGCGGATGACGTGTACGCTGCCGTCCTGGCTGGTGACTTTGTGTTCCATCGGTTCGAACTCGGTGCCGTCCCGCTGCGCCTTCTCCACTGCCGCCTGCCATTCTTGCGCGACGCGCTGCCGATAAGCGGGATCGGGATAAGCGCGCGGCCACCACGCAGCTAGGGTCGGAATATCGGCCAGCGTGTAGCCAAAAGTCTCAATGAACTTCCGGTTCAGGAACGTGATGTTCTGCTGTTGATCGTTGACCGCCATGGCCACCGGCGACGCTTCGATAATTGTGCGGAATTTCAACTCGCTCGCGCGCAGCGCCGCTTCCTCGCGCGCTTTTGCGATAGCGATGGCGGCGATGTGCGTGACCAGGGTGATGAGATGCAAGTGCTCTGCGCTGGGACCGCGCGGGGTGCGAAAGTAGCAGGCAAACGTTCCCAGCACGCGCTGCTGCTGGTCAAAGATCGGCGTTGACCAGCAGGCACGCAGGCCGTGCTGAAGGGCGACCTCGCGGTAGTTCTGCCACAGCGGGTCGGTGGCGATGTCTGTCACGATGACCTGCTCACGCCGGTAGGCCGCCGTGCCGCACGAGCCGGCCCCCTCGCCGATCGGCTGGCCGTCAATTGCCTGGCTGTAGCTCTGCGGCAGGCTGGGCGCTGCGCCGTGGCGAACATGCACGCCGTCCTCGTCGAGCAGCAGGATGGAGCCCAGCATTTCAGGTACCAGTTCTTCGATGGCGTGCACCAGTGCGTCGAGCGTCACGGCAAGGGTCGCACCTGAGGCGACCATTTCGAGTGTGCGTTTCTGGCTGGCCAGCAACGTCTGCGCGTTCTTGCTCTCGGTGATGTCGCGCGCCACGGCGTAAATGCGGCTGCCCTCGGCGTAAGAGCGCCACTCGATCCAGAGGTAAGAGCCGTTCTGGTGGCGGTAGCGATTGACGAAGTTGAGGATGCGCTCCTGCGACGACAGTTGCGCCATCGCGGCGAGCGTGGCTGGCAGATCGTCGGGGTGGACAAAATCAAGAAAATTCCGGCCTTCGAGTTCCGCCAGCGGATAACCCAGGGTGCGTTCCCACTCCGGGTTGATGCGGCGGAAGTGGCCCTGCATGTCGGCAATGCACAGCAGGTCCAGGCTGTTGACAAAGTAGCGGTCAAGCTCGTCGGACTTGGCACGCAGCGCCTGCTGCGCTTGCTGCTGGTCTTCGAGCACGCCCAGCGACGCGCGGCGCGAGCGCTCGGCCAGCTCCAGCAGCCGGCGGCTCTCAATTTCGGCCTGCGCCAGATGTTCGAGCTGCTGCTGGCTCTGCGCCTGTAACGCCTTGCGCGTTTCAATCTCGTGCTGTAGCTCGGTGGTGCGCGCCGCCACTTTTTGTTCGAGGGAAGCGTTGAGCGACTCCAGTTCGCTGTGCAGCCGCTCGGTGGTCTGATCAAGGTGAAAGCGCTCGATCGCGTGGTCGATGGCAAAGGGCAGTTGCGTCAGGTAGTTCTCACGCTTGAGGATGTAATCGTAAGCACCCAGGCGCAGGATGGCCACGGCGGTAGCCTCGTCGCCGCGGCCGGTGATGACGATGAAGGGCAGATGGATGCCGCGGTGCTGCGCCTCGCGAATCAACTCCAGCGCTCCCATCCCCGGCAGGCGCAGATCGGTCAGCACCAGGTCAAAGCTGCGGCGCGATTGCGACTGCGACTGCGATTGTGGCCCCGGCACCAGCAGCGCCAGCGCATCAAGGGCAGCGCTCACCGCATGCAGTTCCAGGTGCGGTGCATGGGTGGCAAAGTGCTCACGCGTCAGCTCCACATCCATCGGGTTGGATTCAACGTAGAGAATGCGCTGCACCCGCGCTGCACCCTCCTCGTCCAGCGGGCGGCGCTGGCGCGAGCGCGCTATCACGCCGCGCAGGATGTCGGGCAGCGTACTGAGGTAGTCGGTGGATTTGGGCACATAGTCGGCAGCACCCGCGCGCAGCGCGCGGGCCACAGTCTCGTCGTCGCCAATGCCGGTGACCATCACCACCGGCAGGCGCTGCCCTTCGGTGCGCAGCCGGGCCAGCAGATCGAGCCCGTCCATGTCAGGCAGGCGTTTGTCGAGCAGCAGCAGGTCGAACGGCTCGGCGGCAAGGCGCTCCAGGCAGCGCGCGCCGCTGTCAACAATTTCGAGGTTGAAGTCAGTCGCTGCGCGCTCGAAGTGCTGCTGCGTCAGATCCGCATCTTGCGGATTGTCTTCGGCGTAGAGCAGATGGATGGGGTCGTTCATGTCATTTACCGACCGGCGGCGCGAACGGCGGCTCGTTGCTGAGGATCCAGAACATCTTGATGTGTTTGACCACCTCGGCAAATGAGCCAAAGTCCACCGGCTTGACGATGTAGGCGTTGACCCCGATTTCATAAGCGAGCGTGATGTCGGTGTTCTCGCGCGAGGTGGTCAGGATGACGAACGGCACCTGCTTCCACACCGGGTGCGCGCGCGCATGGCGCAGCACCTCCACGCCGTCCACCTTGGGCAGGCGCAGGTCGAGCAACACCAGCAGCGGCAGTTTCGCATCTGCGGCGCTCGGGTGCGCGTCGATGAAATCGATCGCCTCCTCGCCGTCGCGGCAAGCGATGACCGGGTTGGCAATTGAATGTTCCTCGAACGCCTGCAAGCAGAAGTCCAGGTCCATGTCGTTGTCCTCGACGATCAAAATCGGGCGCAGCGACGACTGGGGATTGAGCACGGGGGTGAAGTTCATGACGTGGGCTCCAAAGTGGCTGGCGTGGCAGCGGCGGTAGCGGCAGGCAGATCAACGAAAAAAGTCGCGCCTGCACCCGGTTCGGACTCGGCGCGGATGCTGCCGCCGAGTTTGTCCAGCAGTTTCTTGACGATCGCCAGACCCGCACCAGTGCCCTCGAATTCACTCGCGCGCACCAGGCGGTTAAACAGGCCAAAAATGCGGTCGTGGTACTTCATGTCAAAACCGATGCCGTTGTCGGCCACACTCACGCGAACGCCTTCGGCCAGCGTCTCGGCGGTGATGTTCAGTCGCGGCGGCTTGGCAGCGCGGCTGTATTTGATGGCGTTGTCGATCAGATTGGTCAGCACCTGGTGCAAGCCACGCTCCCAGGTCAGCAGCACCAGCGGCGGCAGCTGCACGCTCACCTCAACGCCCAGCTCGGTCAGCGTGTGGCTGCGGTCGCGCAATATGCTTTGCACGAGATCGGTCAAATTCACCTCGGAGAGCGTCGGTGTCTCGGCCTCCAGGCGCGAGTAGGTCAGCAGGTCTTCGATCAAGCGGTCGAGATTCTTCGAGGCGGTAATAATCTGGCTGATGCAAAACTGCGCACGCTCACTCAAGCCTTCTTTATGGCGGCGCTCGAGCTCCTGCGCGTAACCGGAGATGCCGCGCAGCGGCGCTTTCAGGTCGTGTGAGACGGTGTAAGCAAAGCCTTTGAGGTCGTCATTTTTGGCAGCCAGCGCGGCGGCGCGCTGCGCCAGCTCGGCATTGAGCGACTCAACCAGCCGTCTGGATTGCTCGCGCAGACCGACCTCCGCACGGACGTACCGACCCACAAACAGGATCATGACAGCGACCAGTGTCACCAGCACACCCAGGCCCGCAACGGCGCGATAGGCTTGGCTCGTCGCCTCGCGTTCGCGCGTGGAGAGGAGTACGTTTTCGGTGTCAATAAATTGATGGGATGCTTCACGCAGTTGGTCCATCAAGCGTAGGCCAGCGCCGCCTTCCATCTTGGTTTGTGCCGCAGCAAAGCCTTTTGTCGTCCGCAATTCAATCAGCTCTTCGGCGACCACCAGTCGGCGCTCGATCAAGGCCTGAATCGATTTGACAGCGCTTTGCTGGCGTGGATTGTCCGCAACCAGTTCCCGCAACCGCGCAACGTCCTGCATGACACTGGCACGGCCCCTTTGATATGGCTCCAAATACGGGTCGGTGCCGACGATGACGTAGCCGCGTGCGCCGGTTTCAACGTCGATCATTTTTGTCAATGTCGTCTGCGCTTGTTCGATCACCTGGTGCGTGTGTTGCACCTGGCCCGCGTCCACGATGAAAGCGAGCAGGATGTAAATCGATGCCGCACTGACGATGATCAACACGACGACTGCCATCACCAAGGTTCTGGTCAGGCTTTTTTCAAGCGACCACTTTCCCAGCGGCGCAGTGAGCGCTGGCAGTGTCGTTTTCACATGGGAAGTCGGGCGGTTCACGATGGAGCCTCGCTGCTGTAGCGCGTCGGCTCGCCCTGGCGCGCAAGCAGTTCGTTAACCTCCGCTTTGAGCTGCTGCACACGCTCTTCGCGGTCGAGCATCACCTCCTGCCAGCGCAGCAGTTCACCCAGTTGTGCGTGGATTTCTTCCTCAGCCTGTTTGCGCTCGGTGATGTCGCGCAGGGTGCCAGCAAATATCTGGCCTGCGCTAGTCTGCCAAGAGGACACCTCAAGCTCCAGCGGGAATTCACTGCCGTCCTGGCGCAGGCCGCTGAGCTCAACCACTTTGCCCAGGACGTGTGGCGCACCACCGGAGCGCACCCGCTGCACCCCACTCAGGTGTTGCTCGCGGTAACGCTCTGGCATCAAAACAGTCAGTGGCTGGCCGATGGCTTGCGCTGGCGTGTAGCCAAAGATCCGCTCGGCCGCCGGGTTCCAGCTCACAATGTGCATGTTGCTGTCGGTGATCACAATGGCATCGGTGGCGGTCTCGGTGACCGAGTGGTAACGCTCCTCATTTTCTTGCAGTGCCTGCCGTTTGGCAGCCAAAGCCTCCATGTCCTGCTCCTGGCGTCGCCAGGCGCGGCCGATCAGGCGCGCATAGACCAGCACCGCCAGTGCAAAGGCCAGCACCAGTGCCGCCACCATCCAGGCTTGTTTGCGCCAGTCAGCCAGCGCCGCTTCGGTGCCCATGCCGACATTGACGACGAAGCTGTATTTGGCATTCTGGCGATAGGAATAAATGCGCCGTACCGCGTCAATGCTGCTGGCATCGCTGGTATAGGTGCCCTCCTGCCGATTGGCCTTCAGGGCTTGCTTGAAAGGTAGTGCCAGCCGCTGGTCGCCCACGGCAATCGGGTTGGCGCTGCCAAAGGTATGGCGCGCGATCAAGCCCAGATCAGTGCCGCGCAGCGCAATCGATCCGCCATGCTCCATCTGGATTTGTGCCAGCAGTTTTTCAATATTGTCAATATTAAACGCCGCAAAAACCACGCCGCCAAAGGAGCCGTCGTTCTTGCTGATGCGTCGGGCAAAAGCCCAGACCCACTTCTGGTCGATGCGCCCCAAGAGGGGCTTGACAACAAATAAACCGGCCTGCGGGTCAGCGCGCAAGCTGAGGAAATAATCCCGGTCGGCGTTGTTGTTGGGCGGCGTCAGAACGCCCGGGCCGTAAATAACGTCACCACGTTCGTTGGTGGCGCGCAAAAAGGCCACATCGGCGAGGCGCGCCTGCTGGCGTTTGAGGTAATACGTGATCGACGGCGCATCGACGGCGCCACTGGCCATTTGCCGGCTGATTTCATCGGCCGAGGCTTGCAAGGCCACATTGATCGTGTCAATCAGCCCCTCAAAACTCTTGTCAACGGAACGCGCCAGGCTTTGCGTCGTGATCGCGGCGCGCTCCAGCGCAAGTTGACGCAACTGCGCCAGCGCCAGCAGCGCAGCGATGCTGAGCAGCACGATGATCATCACCGCCCCAGCATAGAGAAAATGGCGTGAACTCAGCTTGTCATGGTCAAACAGGGATCGCATAGCTTTTTTCCCGGAACAGCTTCAGGCAAGCGTCAACCACAACGCAGTCATACTGGCTGCCACGCCCGCGCTCGATCTCGACCAGCGCTTTATCAATGCCGATACTGGGTCGGTAAGGCCGGTGCGAGCTCATGGCCTCAACCACATCGGCCACGGCCATGATGCGCGCTTCGAGCAAGATGGCTTCGCCTTTTAAACCCTGCGGGTAGCCGCTGCCGTCACTACGTTCATGGTGCTGCAACGCTACCTGGGCCACCGGCCACGGAAACTGCACGCTCTTGAGCACGTCGTAGCCCGCCTGCGTATGACCCTGAATCAACTGGTGCTCGATTGCGCTTAACTTGCCGGGTTTGGACAAAATTTCGGTCGGAATGGTGATCTTGCCGATGTCGTGCAGAAAACCGGCAACGCGCAGGCCTTCGATGTGCGCATCGTCCAGACCCATCTCGGCGCCGATCACGGCCGCAATCTCGGCCACCCGGCGCTCGTGGCCCACAGTGTAGGGGTCGCGCAGCTCGCTCAGGTTGGTTGCCAGCTCGACCGTGTTCATCAAGGTGGTCTTGAGCTGCTCGACATGGCGCTGGATGGTCTGCTCGGCGCGTTTGCGCTCGGTAATGTCGCTGCCAACACCGCGATAGCCCACGAATGCACCGGTGTTATCGAACACCGGGTCGCCGCTGATCGAGAAATGTCGCGCGCTGCCGTTGGTGGCGACGCGTGATAACTCAAAATTGCGAAACGGTTGATGCGCATCCAGTGTCGTCTGGTGCGCAAGCCAGCCATTGCGGTCGGGTGACAGATAGGGCGTTTCCCAGCGGCGTTTCCCGAAATACGGGCCGAAAGGAAATACCGACATGCTGCTGCTCTTGAGGCCCGTCGTGTGCGTCGTCAGTCGGTGCTCGGCGTCGCTCTCCCAATAAAAATCAGAAGACATTTCGGTCAAATGGCGAAAGCGTTCTTCGCTCTCGCGCAATGCTTCTTGTGCCTTGCTGCGCTCGGCTTCATTGACGAAGTTGTCCAGTGCATAGCTAATGTCCGTGGCCACTTCCACGAGCAGGTTGCGGACCGCCTGGTCGAAGGCGTTGACTTTGTCTGAAAACAGGACGAAAGCGCCGATCACGACCCCACTGCGGGTCAGCGGCAAGGTGGCCACGGCACGCCAGCCCGTGCGCTCGGCGATGTCGTGCCAGGGCGCGGTCATCGGGTCGTTGCGGTAATTCTGGCACCACACCGGCCGCTGCTCGCGGATCGCCGTGCCGACCGTGCCGCGCCCGGACGCCAGTGCCGGATCGATTGAAATGGTGATATCGGCGAGGTATTGCGTGCCTTCGCCGCTTTGGGCAACGGGCGTGACGCGTTGGCTGGCAGGGTCCACCAGTCCGATCCACGCCATTTTCATGCTGCCAAACTGCACGACATCGCGACAGACTTCCAGAAACAGCGCTTGCTCGCTGCGGCAACGCACGATTGCCTGGTTGCACTGGCTCAAGGCGGCGTAAAGCTGGGTCAGGCGTTGATTTTTTGCTTCAACGTTCTTTCGTTCTGTAATATCGTGCGCCAGCACCAATTTTGCATGCTGCCCCTGAAAGTCGATGAAGTGCGAGCTGATCTCGACATCGATCAATGTGCCGTCAATCTTGCGATGGCGCCACTGACCTGCCTGGTCGAGGCCGACGTTTTTGGCTTGTGCGACGTTCTCCAGCAGTTTCGGCACATCCTCGGCCGGTCGGATGTCGGCGATGGTCATGGCAAGAAACGCGTCGCGGCTGTAGCCGTAGTGGGCGACGGCCGCATCGTTGACCGCAAGAAAGCGCAGCGTCTTCAAGTTGTACACCCACATCGGGTGCGGGTTGGCATCGAACAACTGCCGGTAGTTATGCTCGCTCTCGCGTAATTTGCGATTGATTGCCTCGATCCCGTGTTCCATGTGGTATTTCCTGGGTCTTGGTATCAGGTCATTCTAGGCTTGGTGAGTTAGCCCAAGCGCTGCCGGTGCCTGGTAATTTGTACCCGTACTTGGTTCGGCGCGGTGCCGCCCAGAATGTCGCGGGCGTTGAGGGAGCCGCGCAGGCTCAGGCACGCGTAAACGTCTTTCTCGATGGAGGCATTGAAGCCCTGCAACACCGCCAGCGGCAGTTCCGACAAATCGACCTGGTGCGTGATGGCGGCCTTGACGGCGTGCGCCACGGTCTCGTGCGCATCGCGAAATGGCAGGCCTTTTTTGACCAGGTAGTCGGCCAGGTCGGTGGCGGTGGCGTAGCCTTTCAAGGCGGCTTGTTCCATCGCCATCGCGTTCACCGTGATGCCGCCTTCCTTTTTGCCGGTGGCCGGGTTGAACTGGCCGCCAACCATCTCGGCAAAGATGCGCAGCGTGTCCTTGAGCGTATCGACCGTGTCAAACAGCGGTTCCTTGTCTTCCTGGTTGTCCTTGTTGTAAGCCAGCGGCTGGCCTTTCATGAGGGTGATCAGGCCCATCAGGTGGCCGACCACGCGGCCGGTCTTGCCGCGCGCCAGCTCGGGCACGTCCGGGTTTTTCTTCTGCGGCATGATGGAGCTGCCGGTGGTGAAGCGGTCGGCGATTTTGATGAAGCCAAAATTCTGGCTCATCCACAAAATCAATTCTTCGCTCATGCGGCTGATGTGCACCATGCACAGCGCCGCAGCGGCGGAGAATTCAATGGCGAAGTCGCGGTCGCTCACCGCATCGAGCGAGTTCTGGCACACCTGCGGCTGGCCCTGCGCATCGACCATGCCCAGCGCCGTGGCGACACGTTCGCGGTCCAGCGGGTAGCTGGTGCCGGCCAGCGCCGCGGCGCCGAGCGGCAAGCGGTTGACCCGGCGCCGCACCTCGGCCATGCGCTCGCCGTCGCGGCTGAACATTTCCACATACGCCAGCAGGTGGTGGCCAAAGCTCACCGGTTGCGCCACCTGCAGGTGGGTGAAACCGGGCAGGATCACCTCGACATGTTGCTCGGCCACATCCAGCAGCGCGCTTTGCAGGTCGATCAGCAAGGCGCTGATCAGGTCGATTTCACCGCGCAGCCACAGGCGCACATCGGTGGCCACCTGGTCGTTGCGCGAGCGCCCGGTGTGCAGGCGCTTGCCGGCGTCGCCAATGAGTTGCGTCAGGCGCGCCTCGATGTTGAGGTGCACGTCTTCGAGGTCGAGTTTCCATTCGAACGCGCCGGCTTCGATCTCAGAGGTGATCTGCGCCATGCCGCGCGCGATGTCGGCCAGGTCCTGGGCGCTGATGATGCCTTGCGCCGCCAGCATGTCCGCATGCGCCAGCGAGCCGGTGATGTCGGCCTGCCACAGGCGCTTGTCAAAAAACACGCTGGACGTGTAGCGCTTGACCAGGTCGCTCATGGGTTCGGAAAACAGCGCCGACCAGGCCTGGGACTTTTTGTCGAATTGGTTTTGGCTCATCACAGCTTCAAGGTAGGTGAGGGCAGGGTGCCCGAGAATCATCAATAATTGCCGAAATGGCCAAACGGGCCACCCATCAGGCAGATGAATGAAAGATACCCAAATTTTATCGGTCTTCCATGACGCAGCCGCACCCTTGGCTGAGAATGCCGCGGCGCGGCCTGCCGTGCTGGTGTTTGATGCCTGCCATGTGGGCGTGGTCTTGCGCGCCGTGCTGTTCGTCCAGTCGGTGATGGCGGGGCGCGCCTGAGTCCTGCGCTGCAACAAGTGGCAGGCATCGCGCTGGGGGCGTTGGCAGGTCTGTATGGCTGCGCCATGCTGGCCATGGTCGGTTCGCTGGAGCGCGCGCCCTGGTGGGCCAGCGCTTTTGCCGGTGCCATGTTGTCGGCGGCACTGGTGGTCGCGCTGGTGTTGCGCGCCAAGGGAAAGGCACCGGCCGCTGCAGCGGCGCGCCTGGCCGAGTTGCAGGCGCGCATTCGGCCGCATTTTTTGTTCAACACCCTGAACAGCGCCATTGCCCTGGTGCGCGCCGAGCCGCGCAAGGCTGAGCGCCTGCTGGAAGATTTGAGCGAGCTGTTTCGCCATGCCTTGATGGAGCAGGGCGAATCGGTCACACTGGCGCAGGAAATTGCGCTGGCACAAGCCTACCTGGCGATTGAGCAAGTGCGTTTTGGTGAGCGCATTCGCATCGAATGGGCGCTGGATGAGCAAGCCGCTGCTGCCCGCTTGCCGCCCTTGCTGCTGCAACCGCTGGTGGAAAACGCCGTCAAGCATGGGGTGGAGCCCAGCGCCAGTGGGGCCGACATCAGGGTGAGCACCGAGCGCCGTGGCTCGCGCGTGGTGATCAAGGTCAGCAACAGCACGCCAGTGTCGGGCAGTGGGCACGGCAATGGCCTGGCGCTGGCCAATGTGCGCGAGCGCCTGAGCCTGCTGCATGACGTGCAGGCCCGGTTTCAAAGTGGTTTGAAAGACGGTGTGTTCCAGGTCAGAATCGAGGTGCCAGCATGATCCGCGTGCTGGTGGTGGACGATGAAAGCCTGGCGCGCAGCCGGCTCAAAACACTGCTGGGCGACTGCAGCCAACCCGGCGCACAGGTCGCGGGCGAAGCCGCCAATGCGGTGCAGGCGGTGGACTTTTTGCAGCACCATGCGGTCGATGCGGTGCTGGCCGATATCCACATGCCGGGTGCCGATGGGCTGATGCTGGCGCAGGCGCTGCGCCAGTTGCCCCAGCCACCGGCCATCGTTTTTGTCACGGCCTACGCCGAACACGCCGTGCAGGCGTTCGAGCTGGAGGCGCTGGACTACCTGACCAAGCCGGTGCGGTTGGAGCGCTTGCAGGCCGCGCTGCAAAAAATTGAGCGTGCCATGCAGCAGGTACCGGGAATGTCAACGGATGCTGTTGAAGAGGTGCTGGTGATCCAGGAGCGCGGCCGTGCCGAGCGCGTGCCGTTGGTGCAGGTGCTGTACCTGAAAGCCGAACTGAAATACATCACGGTGCGCACCGCCAGCCGCAGTTACCTGTTGGAGGGCTCGCTGTCCGAGCTGGAGACCCGCTATGCCAGCCGCTTCATGCGCATCCACCGCAACGCGCTGGTGGCCCGGCGTGCCGTGCGGGCGCTGGAAAAGCACCACGACCCCGAAGAGGGCGAGGGCTGGGCGGTGCGCCTGGATGGTGTGGACGAAGCGCTGTTTGTCTCGCGCCGCCAACTTGCCGCCGTGCGGGCGCTGGTTAGCGCGGCCTGAAAGTGGTGTAGCCCGGATGCAATCCGGGGATGAAGTGGTGCCAAATCCCGGATTGCGCTTCGCTGCATCCGGGCTACTCGCTTTCAAGTTAACCGGTGTTTCTAAGCCCTGCGGCAATGCCGTTGATCGAGATGTGAATGCCGCGCTTGAGGCGATCATCGGTTTGCCCGGCGCGAAAGCGCCGCACCAGTTCCACCTGCAAATGGTGCAGCGGATCGATGTACGGAAAACGGTGGCGAATGGAGCGTTGCAGTGCGGCATTGTTGGCTAGTCGCTGCTTGTCGCCGGTGATGAGTTCCAGCGCGTGCGCAGTGCGGTGCCATTCCAGTTCGATCGCGCTGAAGATTTTTTTGCGCAGGCGTTTGTTGTCCACCAGTTCAGCATAACGTGAGGCCAGTGCCAGATCGCTCTTGGCCATGACCATGTCCATGTTGGACAGCAGCGAGCTGAAAAATGGCCATTGTTTTTGCATTTGCTGCAGCACTGCCAGACGTTGTTGGCTGAGCTTGGCCGTGGCCCCGGGTGGGTTCAGGAACGCTTCCACGGCGGCGCCAAAGCCAAACCAGCCGGGCAGCGTCAGGCGGCATTGGCCCCAGCTGAAGCCCCAGGGAATGGCGCGCAGGTCTTCAATTTTTTGTGTCGCCTTGCGTGAGGCGGGGCGTGAGCCAATGTTGAGTTCGGCAATTTCGCGGATCGGCGTGGCATCGAAAAAGTAGTCGTTGAAGCCGGCAGTCTCATAAACCAAATGCCGGTAGGCCGCCATGCTGGTCAGCGACAGTTCAGCAGCGGCTTGCAAAAAGGCAGGCCGGGCGGATTGGGTCGGGTTGAGCAGCGTGGCTTCCAGCGTGGCAGCCACCAGCGTCTCCAGATTGCGCCGGCCAATTTCGGGGTTGGCGTACTTGGAGCCAATCACTTCGCCCTGCTCGGTCAGGCGAATCTGGCCGCGCACCGTGCCCGGGGGTTGCGCCAGGATGGCCTCGAAGCTCGGGCCGCCGCCGCGCCCCACCGTGCCGCCCCGGCCATGGAACATGCGCAACTGGATCGGGCTGCTGGCGGCCTGGTTGATGCCGTCGAATATGTCCACGAGCGCGATCTCGGCCTGGTACAGCTCCCAGTTGCTGGTAAAAATGCCGCCGTCCTTGTTGCTGTCGGAGTAGCCCAGCATGATGTCCTGCTCGCCATACTGGTCAGGTGCGCCGCGCTGCACCATGGCCAGCACGCCGGGCAGGGCGTAATACTCGCGCATGATGGTTGATGCGTTGCGCAGGTCGTCGATGGTCTCGAACAGCGGCACCACGATCAGGTCGCAGCTGGCGTGGTCGTCGAGCGTGCCGTGCATCAGTCCCGCTTCTTTCTGCAACAGCATCACTTCGAGCAGGTCGCTGACGGTTTCGGTGTGGCTGATGATGTAGTGGCGAATGGCTTGCGAGCCATACAAGGCGCGCGATTGTTTGGCGGTCTCGAAAATGTCGAGCTCGTTCACAGTGTGGGCGCTGTAGGCGTGACCGATCACGCGCAAAGGGCGGGCGTCGCACAGCAGGCGCATCAGCAGCTCACGCTTGGCCGCTTCGTCGAGTTGGCTGTAATGCGGCGTGATGCGGGCAGTGGCCAGCAATTCGGCCAGTACCGCTTCATGCTGGTCCGAGCTTTGGCGCAGGTCCACCGTGGCCAGGTGAAAGCCAAACACTTCGACGGCCCGGATCAGCGGCTGCAGGCGCTGCACCACCAGGGCTTGCGCGTGCTGCGCCAGCAGCGACGATTTGATGATGCGCAGGTCGCGCAGCAGTTCTTCAGGTGTCAGGTAGGGGTTCTGCGGCGCTACCGCGTGTCTGGCCGCCTCGCCCCCGCTGAGCGCCTTCAGGGTGGCGGCCAGACGGGCATAGACGCCGATCAGGGCGCGCCGATAAGGTTCGTCCTTGCGGTGCTCGTTGGCGTCGGGTGAATGGTTGGCCAGTGCCTGCATCTCGGGCGGAAAATCCACCAGCATGGCTGAGAGCGACAGTTCGCCGCCCAGGTAATGCACTTCGGTCAGGTAATGGCGCAGCGCCATATCGGCCTGCCGACTCAGCGCGTGGCGCAGCGTTTGGGCGTTGACGTTGGGGTTGCCGTCGCGGTCGCCGCCAATCCATTGGCCCATGCGCAAAAAACTGTGCACCGGGTGTGGCCCCAGGGCCTGCTCCAGGCTGGCGTAAAGCTTGGGGATTTCTCGCAGAAAGGTGGATTCGTAATAGCTCAGCGCGTTTTCAACCTCGTCGGCCACCGTGAGTTTGGAAAAGCGCAGCAGCCGGGTATGCCAAAGTTGCAGCACGCGGGCGCGCATCTGGGCTTCGTTCTGGCCAAGCTCGCGCGGCGTCAGGGCGTCGTGGGCCACTTTGTTGGCGGCTGCCTGGGCCAGAATGTCGTCTCGTGCGGTGAGCAGTTGGGCAATGGCACGCTCGGCATCCAGAATGCTTTTGCGTTGTACTTCGGTGGGGTGTGCCGTGAGCACCGGCGAGACAAAGCTGCGGGACAGCATCTGGCTGATCGCTTGTGGCGTGATGCCCTTGCTATGGAGGCGTTTGAGCGTCATGTCGATGCTGCCGGGGTGCGTGCTGCCAGCGCGCTCGTGCACCGCGCGGCGGCGGATGTGGTGGCGGTCTTCGGCCAGATTGGCCAAATGGCTGAAGTAGGTAAAGGCCCGCACCACGCTCACGGTCTGGTCGCTGCTGAGCGACTTGAGCAATTTGTTGAGTGCACGGTCCGCCACCAGGTCAGCATGGCGGCGAAAGGTGACCGAGAGCTGGCGGATTTGCTCGATCAGGGCATAGGCAGCGTCACCTTCCTGCTCGCGAATCACGTCGCCCAAAATGCGTCCGAGCAGGCGGATGTCTTCGACCAGCGGGCGCTCACTGCTGAGGAGCGTGCTTTTTTTGGATGCAGGTGTTGGCTTGGGCATGGCAGTTTTCAAGGTCGATAGGCGAAAGCTTAAGCGAGCCATGCTAGCATTCCCGGCTTGAACACGATTACGAAAAGGTTACGGCTTTTTAGCCTCTTACTATGCAGCACTTCACCATCGCAACACGAGAAAGCCGCCTGGCCATGTGGCAGGCCGAGCATGTACAAGCCCTGTTGAGCGCCAAGGGCCATCAGGTCAGCCTGCTGGGCATGACCACCCTGGGCGACCAGATTCTGGACCGGGCGCTGAGCCAGGTGGGCGGCAAGGGCCTGTTTGTCAAGGAACTGGAAGTGGCACTGGAAGACAAGCGCGCCGACCTGGCCGTGCATTCGCTCAAGGACGTGCCGATGGAGCTGCCCGAAGGCTTCAGCCTGGCCTGCGTGATGGAGCGCGAAGACCCGCGCGATGCCTTCGTTTCCAACCGGTATGACCATCTGGATGCCCTGCCGCAGGGCGCGGTGGTGGGCACCTCCAGCCTGCGCCGAGTATCCTTGTTGCGCGCCTTGCGGCCCGACCTGCGCATCGAGCCCCTGCGCGGCAATCTGGATACGCGTCTGCGCAAATTGGATGAAGGCCAGTACGACGCGATTGTGCTGGCCGCGGCCGGCCTCAAGCGGCTGGGTCTGGCGACGCGCATCCGCGCGGTGTTCGAGCCCTCGGTGATGCTGCCCGCAGCCGGTCAGGGCGCGTTGGGCATCGAAGTGCGCTCCGACCGCGCTGACGTGGTGGCTGCGCTGGCGCCTTTCGTGCACCAGACCTCCTGGCTGGCGGTGGCTGCCGAGCGCGCTGTCAGCAAGGCCATGGGCGGCAGTTGTTCCATGCCGCTGGCGGCCTATGCCACGCTGGCGCAAGATGTCCTGACGATGGACGCCGCCTGGGGCGACCCCGACGGCCACCTGCCGCTGGTGCGCGTGCACCTGGCCGGGCCGGTGACCGACCTGGCCAGTGCCGCTGATCTGGGTCAGCGCGTGGCCGACACCCTGCGCATCCAGGTGCTGGCGCAGGGCGGCACCCTGGCTCACCTGGCCGCGCCAGCCAGCGCATCGGACTAAAGCGTGCGCATCATCGTGACCCGGGTGCAGCCGCAGGCGCAGCACTGGGCTGACCGCTTTGCCGCCAGCGGCCAAGCGGCGCTGGCGTTGCCGTTGATCGAAGTGCGCGGTTTGTCGGATGCCTCTGCGGTGCGCGCGGCCTGGCAGCAGTGGCCGGGTTACGCGGCGGCCATGTTTGTCAGCCGGCATGCGGTCGATTATTTTTTCAAGGAAAAACCGGCGCTGGCTTGCGATGCAAAAGCGCTGACAGCGCAAACAACCCGGCTCTGGTCACCCGGCCCCGGCACCGCCAAAGCCTTGCTGGAACACGGCGTTGATCCTGCTTTGCTGGATACCCCCTCTGAGCAGGCCGGGCAGTTCGACTCCGAGGCGCTCTGGAGCCTGGTGCAGACCCGGGTGCGGCCGGGCGACAAGGTGCTGATTGTGCGCGGCGACAGTGTGGCGCCCGACGGCACCACAGCGGCCGACCATGACCAGGGTGTGGGCCGCGAATGGCTGGCCCAGCGACTGCGCCAGGCCGGTGCGCAGGTGGATTTTGTGGTGGCATACCAACGCGGCGCACCCGATTGGAGCGACCTGCAGCGTGAGGTGGCGCGAGTGGCCGCTAAGGACGGCTCGGTCTGGCTGTTCAGCAGCGCCGAAGCACTGGGCCATTTGCAAGGCCTGTTGCCTGGGCAGGACTGGTCTGGCTCCCGCGCCGTGGCCACGCACCCCCGGATTGCAGCAGCCGCGCGGGGCTTGGGTTTCGGTGTGGTCACGCCCTCACGCCCAACATGGGAAGATGTGCTGGCCTCGGTAGAATCCCTGGCATGAACCCCGAGCTTTCCCCCGAACCCGTCAACCAGCCTGGCCCTGTTGCGTCAAGCGCGAGTGCGGCCTCTGTCGCCGCTGGCGCCGTGGCTAAAAGCGAGCCGGTATTGCGTCCGGCCATGTGGGCGGTTGGTGCCGTGGCTGTGCTGGCTTTGTTGACGGTGGCCCTGTTATGGCAAAAAGTTGCCGGCATGCAGGAGCAACTGGCGCGCCAGAGTGCAGAGGCGCAATCGCAGTCTTCAGAGGCGCGGGCGCTGGCCAAACAGGCCGTGTCATTGGCGCAGGATGCCGCGGCACGTGCTGCCGTGCTGGATTCGCGCTTGAGCGAAGTGGCCCTGCAACGCAGCCAGCTCGATGAACTGATGCAAAGCATGTCGCGTTCGCGTGATGAAAATCTGGTGGTCGATATTGAAGCCGCCTTGCGTCTGGCCCAACAACAGGCGCAGTTGACCGGCAGTGTGGAGCCGCTGCTGGCGGCCCTGAAAAGCGCTGACCAACGCATTGTTCGTGCGGCACAGCCCAGATTGGCCTTGTTGCAGCGCGCCATTGCCCGCGACATCGACCGCGTCAAGTCTTCGGCTGTCAGCGATACGCCCACGCTGCTCATCAAGCTTGACGAATTGGTGCATCTGGCCGATGAACTGGTGCTGGCCAATGCGGTGGCACCAGCGCGTCAGATTGAAAAAAACCTGGTCGCGCCACCGCAGGCGCCGGTGAGCTGGTGGCAAAGCGGAGCTCAGTTGGTGCTCGGGGAGGCGCGCAACCTGGTCAGGGTGAGTCGCATTGAGACCCCGGAGGCGGCGCTGCTGTCACCTGAACAGTCCTTTTTTCTGCGTGAAAACCTCAAGCTCAAGCTACTCAACGCACGCCTCGGATTACTGGCCCGGCAAATAGAATCGGCGCGCTCCGATCTGGCTGACGCAGAAGGTATGTTGAAAAAATACTTTCAAGCCAATGCGCGTAAAACCCAGACTGCTGCCGCTTTACTGCAACAAGTACAGACGCAAATGCGCACCTTGCAGTTGCCACGCATCGATGACACGCTGGCGGTGCTGACCACAGCCGCCGCAGGACGTTGACCATGCGCGTGGCCTTGTGGTTTTTGGGCTTGTTTGGTGTGGCCGTGTTGCTGGCCCTGTTTGTCAGCAACAACTCGGGCACCATCACCGTTTTTTGGCCCCCGCATCGGGTCGATCTGTCGCTCAACATGGTGGTGGTGTTGCTCGGCCTGTTATTTCTATTGCTGCATCTGGCGCTCAGGGCGCTGGCGGCCTTGTTTGCCTTGCCGGGGCAGGCGCATTCCTGGCGTGTGCGCCATCAGGAACAGGCCATGCACGCCACCTTGCTCGATGCCATGTCGCATTTTGTCGCTGGCCGTTTCCTGCGGGCCAGAAAGTCGGCGCTCGAAGTGCTGTCGCGTGAAGCGGCGCTGGCGCGCAGTGGTGATGCAGGTTCTGCCGCCGTGCGTTTGCGGGTGATGGCCAGTCTTCTGGCCGCAGAAAGCTCGCAGGCGCTGCAAGACAAAACGGCACGCGACGTTCATTTTCAGCAGGCTTTGGCACAGTCGGCCAGCCTGGGTGCGACGGGCATCCGCGAGGGCTTGTTGCTGCGCGCCGTGCGCTGGTCGCTGCGCGATCGCGATGCGGTGGCAGCACAAGACTGGTTTGCCCAGTTGCCGCAGGGGGTCGCGCGGCGCACCCTGGCATTGCGTTTGCGGCTCAAGCTGGCGCGTTTGACCGGGCAGTCGGGTCTGGCGCTGGACACGGCACGCTTGCTGGTCAAGCACCGCGCCTTTTCCGAGGATTCTGGCTGCGGCCTGGTGCGTGCCCTGGCGCTGGAAAACATCCAGGCGGCCCGAGATACGGAACAGTTGCAACGGGTCTGGCACAAGTTGGAGTCTGCCGAGCAAAGCATGCCGGAAGTGGCCTGTCTGGCAGTCGAGCGTTGCCTGCTTTTGGGGGGTGACCAGGCCACTGCACTGGTCTGGCTGTTGCCGGTGTGGGAGCGCATGGTCAAAGCGCCGGATGCGTTGAACCAAAACCAAAAAATTTCCCTGGTACGGGTGCTTGAAGCTGCCTTTTCAGACACGGTTGATACGGTTTGGCTGTCGCGTATCGAGCAGGCACAAATGGCACAGCCTGGCGATGCGGCTTTGCAGTATCTGGCCGGTGTGGCTTGCTTGCACCTGGCGCTGTGGGGCAAGGCGCAGCAGTTGATCCGTCAGGCTTTGCCGCGTTTGAATAACCACCGCCTGGTCGCCAGCGCCTGGCTGATGCTGGCCGATCTGGCACAACGTCAGGGCGATACCGCGCAGGCATCAGCAGCCTGGCAACAGGCGGCACAGTTGGCTTTGCGCCAGGACGACTGAACTGTGCGGGATGCGCGCCTGGGCTGGATGAAGCGGTGAACCGTCGCGGTTCTTGCGCTTACGACTGTCGCCTCCCGCAAGTTCTGGCTTCACGATTTCTCCTCCCCGGGGGTGACCTTACCCCTCACCGCGCGTTATTCATGGAGGGTTGACGAACTCTATATTCAGGCCGACTTAACCGGCATCAAAAAAGGGCACCCGTGGGTGCCCTTGGTCGCATGCGGTCAAACCTTAGACTTGTTCAGTCTGCTCAAAAGGAAGTTTTTGGTCACGCAGATCACGCTTGGTTTCCACCAGCACCAGCGGCTTTTCGTCGAGCACGGGCAGCGGTGCGCGTTGACGCGGCACGTGGACTGGCTTGGGAGCCGCCGCAATGGTGGCTTGTACCGTTGCCACTTTGGCGGCATCGGATTGCACCCATTGCAGTCCTGATTGTTCGGCAACCTGGGCCAACTCGTTCAAGGGCAGGGCAAAGGGTTGCACGGCAGGCATCGCTGCCAACTTTGGCGTAGGGGCGGCTGGCGCCACCACGCTGGCAGTCTGAACTGGCACAGGGACAGGCACAGGAGCTACGACGGCTTGAGGTACCGGTGTCTGTGCCAGGGGCTGGGACTCCGGGCTCATGTCGGTCGATGCCTCTACCGCCGCGGGTGGCGTGGGCATCACGGGCGCAGTCACAGCGGGTTCTTGCGCACTGCTGGAACTTGGCACGCTGAAGTATGACTTGCGCGCCGGCTCCTGCTCCCCGACCGCGTCGGTTTCAGTGGCCTGGGGCTCCTGGCTTGGCAGATTGGGCGATTCGTTGCGTTCGGCACGGTCAGCGCGGGGCTTGCGGTCGCGGCCATAACGGTCACGCGAGCGCTTTTCCCGTGAGCCTGTGTTTTCTTCACGGTTCATGTTCTCTGCGCTGGCCTGATCCGCCATGTCGGCTGAACCTTCTGCGGTGCCTGTCGCAATGCTGGCACCAGCCTCGCCTGTGCGAAGCTCTTCCTCTGGACGGGGTGAGCGATCCGGGCGCCGTTCATTGCGGCCGCCGCGCTCGGTGCGCGGGGGGCGGTCCCCGCGTTCCGAGTTGCGACCGCCACGCTCTGGGCGTTGTTCTGCGCGTCCCGCTGACTCTGGCAGGTTGGCCATAGCCTGGTTGTCAGGGCTTGCATTGCCAGCGTCAAACGCGTTTTGTTGCTCTGATCGGTCTTTGCCGGCGCTGTTGCGGTCAGGGCGACGGTTGCCCCGGTTGTCACTGCGCCCTTCGCCGCGGCCATTGCGGCCATCAGGGCGTGGACCGCGTCCTTCCGGGCGGCCTTCGCCACGATTTTCTGAGCGCCGGGCACCGTCGCGGCCAGGACGGCCTTCGCGCGGAGCACGTGTTTCGTCTTTGATCGCCACCGGTGCGGGTGTTGCGGGTGGGGTGGCAGGGGGAGCGCCAAACAGATTTTTGAGCCAGCCGAAAAAGCCTTTTTCAAGCACGGCAGGTGCTGCTGCCACAGGTTTGGCGGTGTGCGCCACTGGAGCGGCTTTGGTTGGCGCGGGTTTGGCTACGGCTACCGGTGCCGGTGCATCCGGCAAAACGCCTTTGATCACGGGTGTTTGCCGGTTGGTAGGTTCCTGTGCGCGACGGGTCACGGCGACAGGCTCGTCAATTTCTTCGGCCATTTTGTAGCTGGCTTCGATGTTGTCCAGGCGCGGGTCGTCGTGTTTGAGGCGCTCCAGGCGGTAGTTGGGTGTTTCCAGCGATTTGTTGGGCACCATCAGCACGTTGATGCGCTGCTTGAGCTCAATTTTGGCGATTTCGGTGCGTTTTTCGTTGAGCAGGAACGAAGCCACTTCTACCGGCACCTGGCACAGCACTGAGGCGGTGTTGTCTTTCAGTGATTCTTCCTGGATGATGCGCAAAATTTGCAGAGCGCTCGATTCGGTGTCACGGATGTGGCCAGAGCCACCGCAGCGTGGGCAGGGGATGGAAGCACCTTCAGACAGCGCCGGGCGCAGCCGCTGACGGCTCATTTCCATCAAGCCAAACTTGCTGATGGTGCCAAACTGCACACGGGCGCGGTCCTGGCGCAGCGCGTCACGCAGGCGATTTTCCACGTCACGACGGTTGCGGCTTTCTTCCATGTCGATGAAGTCGATCACGATCAGGCCACCGAGGTCACGCAGACGCGCCTGGCGTGCCACTTCGTCAGCGGCTTCCAGGTTGGTGCGAGTGGCGGTTTCCTCGATGTCGCCGCCCTTGATGGCGCGCGCCGAGTTCACGTCCACCGACACCAGTGCTTCGGTGTGGTCGATCACAATGGCGCCGCCGCTGGGCAGGGTCACGGTGCGGGCGTAAGCCGACTCGATCTGGTGCTCGATCTGGAAGCGGCTGAACAGCGGGGCGTCGTCGCGGTAGCGTTTGACGCGGGCCGCGTGCTCGGGCATGACGTGCGCCATGAACTGCTGGGCCTGGTCATAGACATCGTCAGTGTCGATGAGAATGTCGCCAATGTCGTGGTTGAAGTAGTCGCGAATGGCGCGAATGACCAGGCTGGATTCCTGATAAATCAGGAACGCGCCCTTGCCACCTTTGGCGGCACCGTCGATGGCGGCCCACAGTTTGAGCAGGTAATTCAGGTCCCATTGCAGCTCAGGCGCAGCGCGGCCAATGCCGGCGGTGCGGGCAATGATGCTCATGCCGTTGGGGTAGTCCAGCTGATCCAGCGCTTCTTTAAGCTCAGCGCGGTCTTCGCCTTCAATGCGGCGTGAGACACCACCGCCACGCGGGTTGTTGGGCATCAAGACCACATAGCGGCCAGCCAGGGAGACGAAGGTGGTAAGGGCGGCACCCTTGTTGCCGCGCTCTTCTTTTTCTACCTGAACCAGCAATTCCTGGCCTTCCTTGATGGCATCCTGGATGCGCGCCTGGCTGGTGGAGATGCCCTGCTGGAAATATTGTTTGGAGATTTCCTTGAATGGCAGGAAGCCGTGGCGCTCTTCGCCGTAATCAACAAAACAGGCCTCCAGAGACGGCTCGACGCGTGTCACCACGGCCTTGTAAATGTTGCCCTTGCGCTGTTCGCGCCCTTCAATTTCGATTTCGTAGTCGAGTAGTTTTTGGCCATCGACAATGGCGAGGCGGCGTTCTTCAGCCTGCGTCGCGTTGATCAGCATCCGTTTCATGGGTAGCGTTCCTTCAATTCAAATATCAACAAACTGCTCATGACGAGCATTGATACACAAACTGACGCTTTGAGCCGAGGGGAAAACAGCCGGAGAACGCAGACTCAGGTTATGAGTCTGGGTATAGGCGCGTGGAGGGGAGCGATCGGGATGGGTGTTAGATTTGCTATTGATCTAATAGCTTGATGCGTCTTTTTGACGGGCGCTGAAAGCTGATGCATGCCAATAAACAGCACGGTTGCGCGCTGTAGGCAGTTACACATCAGGTTCATTAACACAAACATATCGCTTCATTCCATTCACAGCACGGGTCTGTGAATTTTGGGTATTCCATTTCAGGGTTTCAATGCGTCGTCTTGACCCTTCACCGGGCCTGCCATGACTGACGAGTGGGCAGTCATTTGCAGGCAAAGTGTCGGGCGGTATCGACTTATCTGGCGGGGCAAGAGGCGCGTGAACTAAACTTCACCGACTTAAAGAATTAACAATTAGTTAAATCAACCACTTACAGCGTACCACCAGTGAAAGTCATTATAGAGGGCAAACCCTCAGCGCCTGCTCCTGAGGTTAAAACCGTTTGCATCGATGAGGACAGCGCAGGCCAGCGCGTTGACAATTTTTTGATGCGTCACCTCAAAGGGGTGCCAAAAACCCACATTTACCGCATCATCCGCAGTGGCGAGGTGCGCGTCAATAAAGGCCGGGTGGGTGCTGACACCCGTCTGAACGAGGGTGATGTGGTGCGCGTGCCACCGGTGCGTATCTCCGAGCGGGTGGCAGAAAAGGCGCAGGCCATGGCCCAGGGCGCCGTGCATGGTGTGCCCGCGCGCGACTTTGCGGTA
>PHCO01000079.1 GCA_002842265.1 Betaproteobacteria bacterium HGW-Betaproteobacteria-18
CCCATCGCCTCCCCATGCTTGACCTGCTCAAAACCTTTTCCTGGCAAGAACTCAAACACCACCCGTGGCGCAACGCGGCGGCAGTGGTGGCGGTGATGCTGGGCGTGGCGCTGGCGTTCTCGGTGCATTTGATCAACGCCTCGGCGCTCGACGAGTTCTCGCAGGCGGCGCGCTCGGTGGGCGGTCAGCCTGACCTGGAACTGCGCGGCGTGCAGGGCCGGTTTGACGAGGCGCTGTTTGCCCGTGTGGCCAAATTGCCGCAGGTGGCACTGGCCTCGCCAGTGCTCGAAGTGGGCACCTATGCCATCACGCCCGAGGGCAAGCGCAGCTTGCAGGTGGTGGGTGTCGATGCGCTGGTGGTGGCGTTGATGGCCCCGGATTTGATGCCGCTGCCAAACCAGCCCGGCGACCGGGAACAAGTTGACCGCTTCGTGCTGTTTGCACCAGGGCAGGTGTTTTTGAACCCGGCCGCGCAAGCTTTTGAGCTGTCCGGCTCCAGCCTGCACTTGCAAAGCGGCCTGGAGCTGCTGCCGGTCACCGTGGCCGGCACGGTACGCGCCAGCGGCCGGGCGCTGGCGGTGATGGACATTGGCGCGGCGCAGGAACTGTTTGGCAAGCAGGGGCAGCTGAGCCGCATCGACCTGCGCCTGAAAGCCGGGGTGAATCGCGACGACTTTGCCCGCAGCCTGCAAAACGCACCCGACTGGCCGACCGACCTCACGTTGAGCGTGCCCGGTGATGCGCAGTCGCAAATCAACAACCTGTCGCGCGCCTACCGCGTCAACCTGACCGTACTGGCTTTCATTGCCCTGTTCACCGGCGCGTTCCTGGTGTTTTCGGTGCTGTCCCTGAGCGTGGCCAAACGTGCGCAGCAGTTTGCACTGCTGGGCGTGCTGGGTCTGAGCGGCCGTAAACGCCTGCACCTGGTGCTGTGGGAATCGCTGACGCTGGGCCTGCTGGGCAGCGCCGCCGGGATTGCCCTGGGCACCGCCCTGGCGGCGTTGGCCTTGACGCTGCTGGGGGGCGACCTGGGCGGCGGCTTTTTTGCCGGCACCACGCCCCGGCTGCAATTCAGCGGCTGGGCCGCGTTGGTCTATGGCACCATGGGCGTGGCCGCCGCTTTGGCGGGCGGCTGGTGGCCCGCCAAAGCGGCGCAAGCCTTGCCACCGGCACAAACCCTGAAGGGGCTGGGTGGCGCGCTGGTGCCCGCCCACAGCCACTGGCTCAGCCTGATGCTGATCCTGCTGGGTGCCGCGCTCAGCCGGGCGCCAGCCGTCTGGGGTATCCCGGTGGCAGCCTACCTGTCGGTGGCCTTGCTGCTGGTGGGAGGCATCACCGCCCTGCCCTGGCTGATTGGCCTGTTGCTGGATCGCATCGCCCCATGGGTAGCGCGCCAAACCTTGCCGCTGCTGGCGGTGGCACGCGCCCGGCACCAGCGCGAAACGGCTGCGGTGGCGGTCAGCGGCGTGGTGGCTTCGCTCAGTCTGGCAGTGGCTTTGACGGTGATGGTGGCAAGCTTTCGCGAGTCGGTCACGCAGTGGCTGGACCAGGTGCTACCCGCCGACTTGTATGTGCGCAGCGCCGCCAGCCTGGGGGCCAGCGACACGGTCTATTTCAGCCCGGCGTATGTGCAGGCTGCCGCCGCTTTAAACGGCGTCAAACAATTGCAAGCGCAACGTGTGGTGCCGCTGCTGCTCAAGCCCAGTCTGCCGCCGGTGGCGCTGATCGCCCGCGAACTGGCGGACCCGGCCAAAAGCCTGCCTCTGGTGGGTGAGCCGCTGCCGGTGCCCGCCGGCCAGATTGGCATTTATGTGAGCGAAGCGGTGGTGGACTTGCATGGCGCCACGCCGGGCCAGACCTTTGCCCCGCTTGGCAAGACTTTCAGAACCCTTGATCAAACAGGAATGGCACCCCAAGCGTCCTACTTTGTGGCGGGCGTCTGGCGCGACTATGCGCGCCAGAGCGGCGCCATTGCCATCGACCTGCGCACTTTTGAGCGCCTCACCGGCGACCAGCGCGCCAACGATCTGGCGCTGTGGCTGAGCGACCCGGCCGCTGCGCCGCAGCTGCAACAAGCGCTGCGGACGCTGGCAGAACAGATGGGCTCAGGCGCCGGTGATCTGATGGAATTTGGCACGCCCAGCCAGATCAGGGCCACCTCGCTGCGCATTTTTGACCGCAGTTTTGCCGTCACCTACTGGCTGCAGGCGGTGGCGATTGCGATTGGCCTGTTTGGTGTGGCGGCCAGTTTCAGCGCCCAGGTGCTGGCCCGGCGCAAGGAGTTTGGCCTGCTGGCGCACTTGGGGCTGACACGGCGGCAAATTCTGACCGTGGTCGCCTTCGAGGGCGCGGCCTGGACGCTGCTGGGTGCGCTGGCGGGTTTGGGTCTGGGGCTGGTGGTGTCTGTGGTGCTGGTGCAGGTGGTGAACCCACAAAGTTTTCACTGGACCATGGAGCTGATGCTGCCCTGGCTCAAGCTGCTGGGCCTGTGCCTGGCCGTAGTAGCGGCGGGCACGCTGACCGCCTGGCTGGCCGCCCAGGCGGCCGCCGGACAAGACGCGGTGCTGGCGGTCAAAGAGGATTGGTAAAGCTAAATTTCATCCAACCCGATGATGTTTTAAGTTCCGTTCGGGCTGAGCCCGTCGAAGCCCTTCGACAAGCTCAGGGCGAACGGTTACAAACTCAGGGCGAACGGTTACAAGCTCAGGGCGAACGGTTCATACTTCATCGGGCCGGAGCAATGATTTCATCCGGAGCCAAAGGCTCGATGGTTTGCATTTGCTGGGCCAGCACGGCCAGCGTGGCCTCTGACGCATCCTGCCCCGCCGCACTGCGCGCCAGGATGCGCTGGCGCAACTGCCCGGGTGTGGCCTGCGGCGCCAGGATGCTGAAAGCGGCGCCCATCTGTTGCGCCAGTGCTGAGAAGGCATCGCGGTCGGCGCGCTTCAAGAAGGCTGCATCCACCACCACCGACCAGCCCGCTTGCAACAGCATGGCGGCCTGCTCGCGCAAATGGGTGTAGGTGCGCTCTTGGGCATTGGCAACATAAATGCCAGTGCCCACCCCCGAGCCGCTGGCGGCGCTGCGCGCCAGCCCGAACAGGCGCTTGCGCTCGACGTCCGAGCGCAGGCGCAGGGTTGATGCATCGGGATCGGATTGCAGCAATGCATCTGAGGCCACGGTCTTGCCGCAACCCGACAAGCCATGGGTGATCACCAGACGCAGCGGCACGGGTGCCAGCAGGCGCTCGGCCAGCGCCACATAGGTCTCAACCTCACTGAGATCACCCTGAATTTGCGCCAGGCGCAAGGCTGCCACTTTGGCCCGCACCAAGGCGCGATAAACCGCATAAAAGCGCAGCACGCGCGCCGCCTCGTAGTCGCCACTGCGGCTCAAGATTTCATCGAGCAGCCAGTCGGCCAGACCGGGCTGCTGGTGCGCCAGCAGGTCGATATAGACAAAAGAAATTTCGCTGGCCACGTCCATCCAGCGCAGGTCTTCGTTGAACTCGATGCAGTCGAACAGTTGCACCCGCTCATCGATCAATACCATGTTGGCCAGGTGCAGATCACCATGGCATTCCCGCACCCAACCCGCCTGTTGGCGCGCCTGCATCAGCGGCGCCAGTTGCTCGAATTGCGCCAGCGTCCAGCTGCGCAAGGCGACCAGCCGGGTTTGCAGGCCCGCGTCAGGCAGGCAGCGCAACAGGTCGGTGAAGTTGTCGAGCGCGGGTTGCAGGATGTGCGCCCCCGAGCCAAAGCGTGAACCCGGCGGCGCCACCGCTGCGCTCTGGTGAAACGTCACCAGAGCATCGGCCAGCGCCGACAGGTGCCTGGCCTGCAGCTCGCCACGGGCGCAGACATGGTCCAACCTGCCTGATTCCTCAAAACGGCGCATCTTGACGGCATATTCAATCGGCTCGCCCGAACCCTGCCACTGCGGGTCTTGCGCTGTGTTGAAAATGCCGACCACCGCCAGATAGAGGTCAGGCGCAAAACGGCGGTTCAGGCGCAGTTCGTCCTCGCAATACTTGTGCCGCAAGGCCAACGTGCTGAAATCCAGAAACGACAGCTTGACCGGCTTTTTGATCTTGTAGGCCAAGTCCCCGGCCAGCAGCACCCACGAGATGTGGGTTTGCACCAGTTCGACGCGCGCCACCCCGTCAGGATAACGCGCAGGATCCTGCAAAGCGTCAATGAGCGGTGGCAAATCGGCATCCATGCCTGTCATCATGCCAGATTTGGCATCGGATTAGCGCATTTTGGGCACGATGGTTGCATGACCTAGTAGAAACCAACCCCTGCCAAGGGCTGGCCAGACCGTAGAATCAGTTTTTAATTTTTTATTAACCCGCCGGGGTGCGCCTTGGCATTCTTGAGAAAGCTGCTTATGAAAAAACTTCTGCTCGCTGCTGCCATCAGCGCCTTGTGTGCTTCGGCCTTTGCCCAGGGCAAAGACCTCAAGGTGGCCATTGATGCCACCTACGAACCCTTTACCTTCAAGACCGCAGACGGCAAACCCACCGGCTTCGACGTGGACATTGCCAGCGCCCTGTGCGAGCAAATCAAGCGCAAATGCGTGTTTGTCGAACAAGCCTGGGACGGCATGATCCCTGGCCTGCAGGCCAAGAAATACGACGTGATCATCAGCTCGATGTCGATCACCGCAGATCGCCTGAAAGTGGTGGACTTCACCGATAAGTACTACAACACCCCGAGCAAGATTGTTTTGCGCAAAGACATCAAGTTTGTCGGCCCCGCTTCCATCAAGGGCAAAAAAATTGGTGTCCTGAAAGCCAGCACGCAGGAAAAATATGCTTTGGGCGAACTCAAGACCAAGGGTGTCGAAGTGGTGTCCTATGACGCCCAAGACCAGGTCTATCTGGACATCAAGGCCGGCCGTCTTGACGGTACCGTGGCTGACATCATGGAAGTAGGCGGCGGTTTCCTGGACAAACCGGGCGCAGAAAACTACCAGTTTGTGGGCGACGAACTCTACATTCCAAAATACTTTGGCACGGGTGCCGGCATTGCTTTGCGCAAAGGTCAGGGCGCGCTCAAGGGCGAGCTCAATGCTGCCATCAAGGCCATTCGTGCCAATGGCAAGTACAAGGCCATTAACGACAAATACTTCAAATTTGACGTTTACGGCAAGTAATTGCCCGCTTAAAAGGTCGGCTCGATGCGCTGCTGCAAGGGCCGACCTTCTGGTTTCCTGACCTCTATCCCATGACTTCCACCACGCAGTCTTACCTTCTGGTTATTTTGCAGGGCTCCATGCTCACGGTCGGCGTGTCGCTGGGTGCGCTGCTGGTCGCCATCGTGCTGGGTTTGGCCGGCGCCGCCGCCAAGCTCTCGGGCCGCCCGCTGCTGGTGGCGCTGGGCACGTTTTACACCACCATCATCCGCGGCATCCCCGATCTGGTGCTGATGCTGCTGGTGTTTTATGGCGGCACGATTGGCATCAACACCTTGCTGGAAAAAATGGGCAGCGAGGCCACCATCGACATCGAGCCGTTTGCCGCCGGTGTCATCACCATCGGCTTCATTTACGGCGCCTACATGACCGAGACCTTTCGCGGTGCCATTCTGAGCATTCCCAAAGGCCAGATGGAGGCCGCCTGGGCGTTTGGCATGGGCCGCACGCAAACCTTTATGCGCATCACATTGCCGCAAATGGTGCGCTACGCGCTGCCCGGCTTTACCAACAACTGGCTGGTGCTGATCAAGTCCACCGCGCTGGTGAGTCTGATCGGCTTGCAGGAAATGACCTATCTGGCCAAGCAGGCCAGCGCCGCCACGCGCTCGCCCTTTGCCTTCTTTTTGTTCACCGGGGCGCTGTTTCTGATCTATACCTCGGTCAGCCTGTTTGCCCTGAAAAAACTCAATTCCCGCTATAGCCTGGGCACCAAACGGGTGCAACTGTAATGGAATGGGCCGTCATTTTCGAGCCGGACAACCTGGCCCTGTTTGGCAACGGCATCGTCATCACGCTGTGGCTGCTGTTTGCCTCGCTGGCCGTGGGAGCCGTGCTGGCGCTCGTTTTTGCGCTGATCCTGACCGGCCCATGGGCACCGCTGCGCTGGCTGGTTGGCGCCTACACCTTTGTCATTCGCGGCACGCCGCTGCTGATTCAGGTCTATCTGATCTATTACGGCCTGGGCCAGCTCGAATGGATCCAGGCGCGCTGGGACGCCGTCTGGCCCTGGACCTATTTCAAGCAGCCTTTCTTTTGCGCGCTGCTGGCCTTCAGCCTGAACACCGCCGGCTACACCGCCGAAATGCTGGCTGGCGCCATCCGGGAGACCAGTGCCGGCGAGATCGAGGCGGCCCACGCCTACGGCATGAGCCGCTTCCAGACGATGTGGCGGGTGGTGCTGCCCAGCGCCATGCGCCGCACCCTGCCCGCTTACAGCAACGAGGTGGTGATGATGCTGCACGCCACCAGCCTGGCCAGCGCGGTGCCCAACATGCTCGACATCACCTCGGCGGCGAGCCGCATTTACGCCACTTACTACCTGCCGTTCGAAGCCTATCTGGCCGCCGCCGCCATTTACCTGGCGGCGTCGTTTTGCCTGATCGGCTTCTTCCGTTTCTCGGAAGGCCGCTTGCTGGCCTACCTGTCAACGCGCAGAGGCTGACTTTGGAACCGACCCATGCAACGCATTGACCACCCGCTGCTCTCGCCCAGTATCGGCAGCCACAGGACGCTCACCAGCTTTCATTTTGGCAAGCCCGGCAGTGGCAACAAAATTGTCATCCAGGCCAGCCTGCACGCCGAGGAACTGCCCGGCATGCTGGTGGCGCACCACTTGCGCGCGTTGTTTGAAGCGTTTGAGGCGGCCGGGCAAATCCACGGCGAAATTGTGCTGGTGCCGGTGGCCAACCCAATCGGACTGGCGCAACGGCTTGACCACAAACCCATGGGCCGCTTCGAGCTCGACACCTCGGAAAACTTCAACCGCCATTACCCCGATCTGGCGGCGGCGGTGGAGCCCGCAGTGCTCAACCAGCTGGGCGACGACGCTGCGGCCAATACGCGATTGGTGCGCCGGGCCATGGCCGAGTACCTGACGCAATGGCGCCCCACGACCGAGCTGCAAAGCCTGCGCCGCACCCTATTGCTGCTGGCGCATGACGCCGACTTCATGCTTGACCTGCATTGCGATTGCGAAGGCGTGCTGCACTTTTACACCGAAGAAGCCTGCTGGCCGCAGATGCAGGCGCTGGCGCACTTTTTGGGCGCGCAAGCGATTTTGCTGGCCAAAAGCTCGGGCAACCGGCCCATTGACGAATGCCTGTCGGGCGCCTGGTGGCAACTGGCCGAGCGGCTGCAGGCCAAGGGGTGTCACGCACCGTTGTCGCAAGGCTGCTGCAGCACCACCATCGAGTTGCGCGGCGAACTCGACGTGAGCCACGCCTGGGCGGCAGCGGATGCGCAAGCCATCGTGGGCTGGCTGCAATGCATCGGGGTGTTGGCTTGCCAGCAACCACCCGCCGTGCCGGCAGCCCTGTGCCTGGCGACACCGTTGGCGGGATCCGAAACCCTTTACGCGACCAGCCCCGGCATCGTGGTGTATGCGGCAGACGTTGGCCAAATGCTGCAAGCCGGTGATCTGGTGGCCGAAATCATCGACCCGATTGCCAACACCAGCCAACGCGTGAGCGCCGGTGTATCTGGCGTTTTTTATGCCCGTATCCGTGACCGCTACATCACCGCCGGTGGCGAACTCGGCAAAATTGCCGGTGCCCAGGCGTTTCGCAGCGGCGAACTGCTGGGTGCATGAGGATTGATATGACCACCACCAAACTCAAACTCCAGGTTGAAAACATTCACAAGCGCTTTGGCGCCAACGAGGTGCTCAAGGGCGTGTCGCTCACCGCCCACGCGGGCGATGTGATCAGCATCATCGGCAGCTCGGGCTCGGGCAAAAGCACCTTTTTGCGCTGTATCAACCTGCTGGAAAAGCCCAACCAGGGCCGCATCATCGTCGCTGGCGAAGAGCTTCATTTGAACCCCGACAAGCATGGCGAGCTGCACGCGGCCAATCCCAAACAACTGGCCATGATGCGCACCAAGCTGGCCATGGTGTTCCAGCATTTCAACCTGTGGGCGCACATGACGGTGTTGCAAAACATCATCGAGGCGCCGGTGCATGTGATGAAGGTTCCGCGCGATCAGGCGATTGAAACAGCCCGCAAATACCTGGCCAAGGTCGGACTGGAAGGCAAGGAAGACGCCTACCCGGCGCACCTCAGCGGCGGCCAGCAGCAGCGCGTGGCGATTGCCCGCGCGCTGGCCATGGAGCCCGAGGTGATGCTGTTCGACGAGCCCACCAGCGCGCTCGACCCCGAGCTGGTGTCGGAGGTGCTCAAGGTCATGAAAAACCTGGCGCTGGAAGGCCGCACCATGGTGGTGGTGACGCACGAGATGGGTTTTGCCCGCGAAGTGGCCAACCACCTGATCTTCTTGCACAAGGGCCAGGTCGAGGAAGAAGGCGTCCCGGCCCAGGTGCTGGGCAGCCCGAAAAGCGTGCGGCTGGCGCAGTTTTTATCGGGCAGTTTGAAGTAGGCTAAATGGCGCGGCGATTGCGACGCAACAATGGCAGCAATTGCACGCCCATCATGCTCGCGAAGATCAGCCCGCAGCCCAAAATGCCAGCCGCATTCAGACGGTCGCCCATCAGCAGATAACCGAAGATGGCGGCAAACAGGGTCTCGGCCGACAACACAATGGCGGCATCCGTGGCATGGGCATAGCGCTGCGCCACGACCTGCGCCGTGAAAGCCACGCCCACCGACATCACCCCGGTGTAGGCCAGCGCCCAGGCGGCGCCTTGCAGCCCCGCCCAGTTCATGGATTCATAGACCAGGGCCCAGGCCAGCGCTGACAAGCCGCACACCACGAATTGCCCGCCAGCGACCAAAAATGGCGCAGCCATGCGATCAGCGACCCGGCCCACCAGCAGCACATGAAACGCCCAGGGCAGCGTGGACGCGATGATCCAGAGGTCGCCGCTGCTGATGGACAGGCCCTGCGTGCCCGAGAGCAAATAGGCGCCCAGCACACACGCCAGGGCGCCGGGCCAGACCGACCAGTGCGGCAGGCGGCGCAGCACCAGCCAGCTCAGCACCGGCACCAGCGGCACATAGAGCGCCGTCAGAAAACCGGCGTTGGTCACGCTGGTGCTGACGATGCCGATTTGCTGCATGGCGGCACCCGCCAGCAACAAGGATCCCAGGCCGGCAACCCTGAACCCATCGGTTTTCTGCAGTGATTGCGCATCGCGCTTCAGGCCGCGCCACTCCAGCCACATCAGCGGCGCCACCACCCCCGCGCCAATCAGGAAACGAACCCCGGTAAAGGTCATCGGCCCCACATGCGCCATGCCCTGGCTTTGCGCCACAAAGGCCGAGCCCCAGATCAGGGCCACCAGCATCAGCAGGACGTTGGCACGGGCCCGTGTCATGGGCGCTCAGAGGCCAAGCAGCGCGCGCGCTTCATCGGGCGTGGCCACATCGCGGTCGAGCTCGCGGCTGATGCGGGCCATGCGCGCCACCAGCTGCGCGTTGCTGCTGGCCAGCTCGCCCTTGCGGTAATAGACGTTGTCTTCAAAACCGACGCGCACATGGCCACCCAAAAGAATAGCCAGCGTGCCAAGCGGCAGTTGTGCCGGGCCAATACCGGCGACCGTCCAGGTGGCGCCCGCAGGCAACTGGGACCGCAGGTACATCAGCGCCTCGGGGGTGCCGGCCATGCCGCCGGGAATGCCGAGCACAAAGTCGAAGTGCTGCGGGCCGCTCAACAAGCCTTTTTTGAGCCAGCGGTGAACTGTGGTCAGCATGCCGGAATCGAAAATTTCCAACTCCGGCTTGACGCCATGGTCGCGCATGGCAGCGGCAAAGACTTCCATTTCGGTCGGATGGTTCATGAACACATCGCCACCAAAGTTGACCGTGCCCATGGACAGCGTCGCCATCTCGGGCTTGAGCGTGACCGGCGCCAGGCGTTCCTGCGCGGTCATGCCCACGGCACCGCCGGTGGAGACCTGCACGATCACGTTGCAGCGCTTGTTCACCTCGGCGATGATCTGGCGATAGACCTCCTTGTCCTGCGTCGGCGTGGCATCGGGCAGGCGGGCGTGCACATGCACGATGGCAGCGCCAGCCTGGGCGCATGCGTGAGCCGCATCCGCAATTTCTTCGGGCGTGATGGGCAGCGCCGGTTGCTGCTCCCGGGTGACCTCGGCGCCCGTCAGCGCGGCGGTGATGATGAGCTTTTGCATGATTAGCAGCGCACAGGCTGGTGCGCGATGCGCTGGCAGGATGCCGGCACCACGCAGGTGCCCGAGGCCTTGCACACCACGATCGGCTCGGCCAGCACATCGGCAGCCGATGGCTGGCCAGCCATGCCAGCGGGCACGATCACCTTGCGCGCTTCAAACACCATCTTGCGCGAGGTTTTGCCGATGGACACGATGCGACCGGTGGCCTCGATGTAGTCACCCGCGTGCACAGGTGCCAGAAACTGCACGTCGTCATAAGCCACAAACAGGCCTTCGTCACCGTCGCTGCGAATCAGCAGCTCGGTGGCGACGTCGCCGAACAGGTGCAGCATGTGCGCGCCATCGACCAGACCACCGGCGTAGTGGGCATCGTGCGCGGCCATGCGCAGGCGAATCAGGCTGCTGATTTCTTGCTGGATTGGGGTGTTCATTCAAGCGGCCTTTCGGTTGATCCATTCGTGAATGGCAAAGGATGCCACGTCTTCGGCGTAGCTCTTGGTGCCAAAGCCGGCATCGTAGCCCAGCTCCTTGGCCAGCTCGTGGCTGATGCGCGGGCCGCCCACCACCAGGATCACCTTGTCGCGCAGACCTTCGGCTTCCAGCAGGTCGGACAGCTTGGTCAGGTTGTCGAGGTGGATATTTTTTTGCGTCACGATTTGCGACACCAGAATCACGTCGGCCCGCTCTTCGATGGCGCGCGTCACCAGGTCTTCGCAGTCCACCTGTGCGCCCATGTTGATGGCGCGCATGCTGTGGTAGCTCTCCAGCCCCTTGTGGCCGTTGTAGCCCTTCATGTTCATGATGGCATCAATGCCCACGGTGTGCGCGTCGGTCTCGATGCACGCGCCCACCACCACCATGCGCCGTTTCATTTTGGCGTCGATCAGCGCGTTGATGGCGTCCTTGTCCATCACCTCGTACTCGGGCTTGACCACCGTGTAGCTGTTCAGGTCCACCTGATGCTTGCACTGGCCATAGACCACGTAAAAGCTGAAACCCTGGCCCATGTCTTCGCAGTGCACCACAGCGGGCTCGTTCAGGCCCATTTGCGCGGCCAGGCGTTTGGCGCCCTCCTTGGCGCGCTCATCCAGCGCCACCGGCAGGGTGAACGAGAGCTGCACGCGACCGTCACCGAGCGTGTCGCCGTAGGGCTTGACCCATTGTTCGGCCCCGATGAACCGTTCGCCCTGAGTCCGTTCGTCCTGAGTCCGTTCGTCCTGAGCTTGTCGAAGGGGTCGAAGAGCCGGCCCTGAGCCTGCCGAAGGGGCTTCGACAGGCTCAGCCCGAACGGGGCTGGAGACATCATCTTGCCGGATCAGTGGTTTTGTTTCAAGCATGGTGCACTCCTTGTGTGGGCAACATCAATTGGGGGAATGGGTTGTAGTAGTCAGGTGCTTTCGCAATCACGCCATCGAGCCCCTTGCCGCCGGTGGGGGTGCGTGAAATCTCGGCGAACATGCCTTTGCCGATGGCTGACGACAATCCCATGGTTTCAATCTGCGCCAGCATGCGCTCGGCTTCTGCCAGCACGGCCTGGGCACGTTGCTCGATCTTGCCGCCGGTTTTGAATTCAATCTCGCCGTGCAGGTCTTTCATGGTGCCAAACACATACCTGGCGTTCTGGATCGCCAGAAAGCGGTCCTGGATGAACGGCGTATGAATCGCTTCGGTCATCATGCCGAGCAGGTGGATGTTCTGCTGGGTGACGGTGCTGACGATGTTGAACAGCACGTCCTGCACCTGGCCCTTGAAGATGTTGCCGGTCATGTGTTTGGTGGGCGGCATGTACTTCAGGCAGGCATCGGGAAAGACCTGGCGCACCAGTTGCGCGTGGGCCAGTTCCCACAGAAAACCGTTTTCCAGTTCGGGATGAATCTCGAAAGCATGGCCCAGGCCCATCTGCTCGGGCTTCAACCCCGACAACTCGGCAAACTGTTCATTGATGAGCTGGGACGCCAGCACGGTGTGCGCCGCGTCATACGCGTCGGCCGTCGTGAGGTAGTTGTCCTCACCAGTGTTGATGATGATGCCGGCATAGGCATTGACCATGCGCGAGAAAAACTGGTCGATGAAGGTGCGCTTCATGTTGATGTCGCGAAAGATGATGCCGTACATCGAGTCGTTGAGCATCATGTCGAGCCGCTCCATGGCCCCCATGGCGGCAATTTCGGGCATGCACAGGCCGGAGCAGTAGTTGGTCAGGCGGATGTAGCGTCCCACCTTTTTGCCCACGTCGTCCAGCGCGGCGCGCATCAGCTTGAAGTTTTCTTGCGTGGCATAGGTGCCGCCAAAGCCTTCGGTGGTCGCCCCATAGGGCACGTAGTCCAGCAGGCTCTGGCCGGTGGATCGGATCACCGCGATGATGTCGGCGCCCTGTTCGGCTGCGGCACGGGCCTGCACCACGTCTTCATGAATGTTACCGGTGGCCACAATCAGATAGAGCCAGGGGGTTGGAGCTTCGCCACAGGTTTCGATTTTTTCGGCGCGTTGGGCGCGCTGCGCGGCAATGTGCTCGCACATGGTACGGGCATGTTGGTCGGCGGCGGCTCTGGCGGCTTGCGGGTCTTTGGGCAGGGTCAGGGTCAGCGTGCCGTCGGCCACCGCCTGGGCGACCTGCTGTGCCGTCAGGCCATGCGCCAGCACGGCACCTGCCAGGATCGTGGCAGCACCGTGTTGCAACAGGCTTTGATCCTGCAAATGGCTCACCACACGGTTGGGCAGTGGGATGTCGTTCTCGTCCACCCCATCGACAC
>PHCO01000358.1 GCA_002842265.1 Betaproteobacteria bacterium HGW-Betaproteobacteria-18
CAGCGGGCTAAACAGGCGTCCTTCCTGCGCCTCCAGCGTAAATACCGGAACAAACGAAAGCGTGATGATCAGCAAACTGAAGAACAGCGCCGGGCCAACTTCGATCGCCGCGTCAGTGATCACTCGCCAGTGTGCCGCGCCATGCAGCGACTGGCCGGGATGTTCATGCTGCCAGACCTCCAGTTTTTTATGCGCATTCTCGATCATCACCACCGCGGCATCCACCATGGCGCCAATGGCGATGGCGATCCCGCCCAGCGACATGATGTTCGCATTTACCCCTTGATAACGCATGATGATGAAGGCAAGCAGCACGCCCAGCGGGAGAGGAATAATCGCCACCAATGCGGAACGCAGGTGCCAAAGAAATACGGCGCAGACCACGGCAACCACGGCGAATTCCTCGATCAGCTTGTGCGTCAGGTTCTCTATCGAGCGATCGATGAGCTGACTGCGGTCGTAGGTGGGAACGATCTCCACGCCTGCCGGGAGGGTTGCCTTCAGTTCGGCAAGCTTGGCCTTGACTGCCGCGATGGTCTCGCGTGCATTCTTGCCGGAGCGCAAGACCACTACTCCGCCAACGGTTTCCCCCTGACCATCGAGTTCGGCAATGCCACGTCGCATCTCCGGCCCCAATTGAATCGTGGCGACATCTCCGAGCCTCACCGGCACACCGGCCTGATTCACGTTCAGCGGAATGTTGCGAAAGTCGTCGAGGGTTTTCAGGTAGCCGGAAGCGCGCACCATGTACTCGGCCTCGGCCAGTTCCAGCACCGAGCCGCCACTTTCCTGGTTCGCCTTCTGGATCGCGTCTATCACCCTGGATTGCGGAATACGGTAAGCCACGAGTTTCAGCGCATCGAGCACGACCTGGTACTGCTTGACCATGCCGCCGATGGTCGCCACTTCGGCCACATTGGGCAGGCTCTTCAGCTCGTACTTGAGAAACCAGTCCTGCAGCGTTCGCAGCCGCGCCAGATCATGCTGCCCTGTCCTATCCACCAACGCATATTCGTAAATCCAGCCGACACCCGTGGCATCCGGACCGAGCACGGCCTTGGCGGTCGCGGGCAAACGGCCCTGCACCTGATTCAGATATTCCAGAACGCGGGAGCGCGCCCAATAGAGATCGGTGCCGTCCTCGAACAACACATAAACAAAAGAGTCGCCGAAAAAAGAAAAGGCGCGCACGGTCTTGGCGCCCGGCACCGACAGCATGCTCGTCGCCAGCGGATAGGTGACCTGGTTCTCCACGATCTGCGGCGCCTGCCCGGGATAACTGGTGCGGATGATGACTTGCACGTCGGACAGATCAGGCAGGGCATCGACCGGCATCGTCCTGACCGCCCAGATGCCCCAGGCAGTGACGAACAGCGTGGCCAGCAGCACCAGCAGACGATTGTCGATCGCCCAGCGAATCATTCGTTCGATCATTTCGCGTCTCCGGCGCCTTGCTTCGGCATGCCTGCAAATCGGCAACAACAGCCCTGATTGTGGAAGCGATGTCGACCCTATACGGTTCGTTATCTTTTTGCAAGAGGATAAAGGGGTAGGGCGGAGCTGAAGTTCCCGTGGCCAGGGCTTCGAGTTCCAT
>PHCO01000080.1 GCA_002842265.1 Betaproteobacteria bacterium HGW-Betaproteobacteria-18
AAAAGAGCAAAGCCAAAACGCCCACGGCGGCCAGCCGGTAACCGTCCCACAGCAGCAAAATGACAAAGCCGCAGAACAACACGGCGGCCACGGTCAGGCCCAGGAGCGCGCAAGCACCCCAAAACAGCCCGATGGCCAGGCGCTGCTTCTCCAGCCCAAGCTCGGTGCCCAGCAGGGCCAGCCGAAGTCTTAACAGTTCGATGACCGTGCCAAAGGATTGCTGCAACTGGCCAAACAGACCGGTATTGGCGCCTGCCATCGGGTTTAGCGGCGGCTGATCAGCAGCCCAACCACCAAGCCTATGCCCGACGCAATACCGATGGATTTCCACGGATTTTCATGGACGAACACGTCGGTGGCGTGGCCTGCGGCCTTGGCCTTTTCGACGGCGGCCTGTTGCAGGTGGAGCAACTCAACCTTGGCCTTGCTCATGCGGTCTCGCACACGCTCGCGCAGTTGAGCGGTGCCTTCACCAGCCTGGTTGGCGGTGATTTTGAGCATCTCTTCGGCATCGGCGATGCTTTGATGCAGATCGTCCATGAGTTTGTCTTTGCTGTGTTGAAGGGCGTCTGTCATGATGAATCTCCTGAGAGGTTAAAAACTGGAAATTTCAGTTTAGTCCTGGCCGGGGCTGAATGCACGTCTTTCAGTTTTTAGTTGCGCCGGACTTGAGAAATATCATGGCATTCAATCCACATAAAAGTTGACCGGCAAGCCCGCCACCTCAACCCGCATCGACAGCACCTGGCCAGACAGCGGATAAGCCGCCAGTTCGGCGGCATTGCGGTGGTGGCGGGCGCTGGTGAGGTACAGGGTTTTGAGGTCTTCGCCGCCAAAACACGGCATGGTGGGGCATGGCAGCGGCACGGCATATTCGGCCAGCAGGCTGCCGTCGGGCGCCAACTGACAGACCCGGCGGCCCTCGTACATGGCGACCCAGTAGTTGCCCTGCGCATCGACTGCGGCACCGTCCGGGCGGCCGCGATAGCCGCCGTTGTTCTGCGCTGCCGGGTCGGCCAGCCAGCCAGTGGGCTTGGGGCAGAAGCTGGCAAACACGCGCTGCGCTGTCAGGGCCGCAGTGGGCGCGTCAAAGTCCCAGGCCCACACCGTGTGGCTGGGCGTGTCGGCCCAATACAAGGTGTGGCTGTCCGGGCTCCAGGCCAGGCCGTTGGCGGTGCTGGCGGACAAATTAGCCGGGCTGAGCATGCAGCGCACTTGTGGTTTTCCCGTCTTGGCCAGGTCGCGGGCATCAATGCAAAACAGGACCGCGTTCTTTTTGCTGCGGGTTTCATCAATGGTGCCGATCCAGAAGCGCCCCAACGCATCGCACTTGCCGTCGTTGGCGCGCATGTGGGTGGGGTCATAGTCCAGCGTGGCCAGGTGTTGCAACGGGCCGCCCCACGTCTGCGCACGAAAGACACCGTGTCGCAAGGCAATCACCAGGCCGCCGCTGGCTGCTGGGGCGATGCAGCCGGGCTCGCTGGGCATGTCCCAGGTCTCCACCGTGCCCATGTAAATGTTGGCGCGCAAAATCTGTTTGCCCGAAATGTCCACCCAGTACAGCATTTGCTCGTGTGGGTGCCAAAATGGGGATTCACCCAAGGCTGAGATGTGGTCGGTGACGGTTTGCCAGTGGTCTGGCGTAGCGCTTGGGTGTCGGGTCATGGGTTTCATCCTATCAACAAACACGAGTAGCAGAATCAATCATGGGAATTCAAGACCGGGACTGGTATCACGAAGCACAGCGTGAGCGGGAAAAGCAGCGTCAGATTGAAGAAACGCGCAGCAAGTTTTCCGTATTTTCGCGCCAACATCTGGGCGCAAAAGCCGTGTCGCCGACAAAGACTGGCCTCATCCCGATGATGATCTTTTGGTGTGTTGTCATGGGGCTTTTGTACCTGTTGATGACGCATTACCTCAGGCCCAGGCAAGCCCAGGTGTTGGCCAATGGTGATCTGGTGATCAATCGGTCGCAGGACGGTCATTTTTACACCACAGGCACCATCAACGGCAGAGAGGCCAAATTCATGGTCGATACCGGCGCTTCTTTGGTGAGCGTGAGTGAAAAATTCGCCCAGAAAGCATTCATTCGCGGCGGCGTACCCACCACGTTCCATACGGCCAATGGCGATCGTCCCGGGCGCGTTGTGGAGGGTCTGGGTGTGTCTATCGGACCGGTGAACGTCAGCAACGTCAAAGTGGGCGTGGGCCTGAGTCTGGGTGATGAAAACGATGCCCTGTTGGGTCAGTCGTTCCTGTCGAAATTCGACATCACGATGCTCAAGAACCAGATGGTGCTGCGGTCGCGCTAAGTGAGCGGGTATTTAAAAAACCCACCGCAGCCGAAACCGGGTGGGTTTCAAAGCTCAAGGTAGTACTGGTTTACTGGCCGCCCCATAAACTGCGGCTCGGCTGTGTAGGTCTTGTTAGTCCAGCGCGCGAGTTCCGACGTAAATCAGACCATCCGATTTGGCGCTGTTGAGGCCCATGGCGATGATCTGTCTGTTCACGTTGTCGTAAGTGGCAACGCCATTGACAACAGTGCCATTGTCCAATGCGCAGTAGTTTCCGGTGAAGGTCAACTGAAGATTGAAAATATTTTTCCCTGAAGCCCGAGGTGTCGCTGTTCCTGAAGTGGTACAGGTCAGGCTTCCCGAGACAAAACTGCTCGAAATGTTGCCGTTGACATCCACGACGACGGTGGCCGCCTGGGCTGCCGTTGCGCCGGTCACACCCCAACCAGTGTAAGTTCCGGCCAGAGTCGCCAGCGACGCGGCTTGATCATAAGACGTGTCGTATGTGCCGGAGAATTTTGTGCCATCAGACACATTGACAGTGATGGCTTCTTTGGTTGTGACATTACCAGAGTAAGTCCCGCTGCTGCTGGTTCTTGTAAGGAAGTTAAAACCGGTGCCAGATCCCGATAGCGCCGTGCCGCTGGTTGTGGTGTTGCCGTAGAGTGCACCCACCACCGAACCTGATGAAGCATAAAGCCCCCAGGTTTCACCGTTCTCAAGGATCGCCAAACTTACCTGGGTGCCGGTGGGGGTTGTGCCGTTCCAAAAACCCTCTGCCGAAGATGCTGCCACTGGCGTCGTTGCACCATCGCCGCCACCCCCGCCGCAGGCGCTCAAAACCAATGCGGCGGCCAAGACTGTCAATCGTTTCATTTGCAAACTCCCTGTAATTCCACGGCGACATGCCGGGGTGTTGCAAATCTTACTCCTAAATAGTCCGAAATAGACTATTCCAAATCCGGGTAGAGCATCCAAGATGTGCCTACCTCCATTTACCATCCTCGTTACCAAGCCCTACGTGATGCCCTGATGGCTGCGCGCATGGCGGCTGGGCTGACGCAAGTGCAAATGGCCGAGCAACTCGGCGTGGGTCAGTCATACGTGTCAAAAATTGAGCGCGGCGAAAGCTACGTGGACATCATGACTTTTGTGGACTGGTGTGCAGCCTGTGGATTGAAGCCTGGTCAGACTCTGGATCAGCTGCTGCAGACAACACCTGACACCACCCAGATCGCGGTGTAGATTCGGTCAGCCGTATCGATGGCATCCGTTGCGTCGCTTTTGAGTTGGTAGTGCATCGGAAAAAAACCCACCGTAGCCGAAGCCGGGTGGGTTTCAAAACTCAAGGACATACTGATTTTCTGGCGGCAAGCCCTTGATGCTTGCTGCCCCTCCCTGATCACCGGCCGTAAGCCGATTCGCCGTGTAACGTGATGTCGAGACCTTCACGTTCGTTCTCTTCGCTGACCCGCAGGCCCATGACCATGTCGGTAATCTTGTAGGCGATGAAAGCCACCACCGCCGACCAGACAATGGTGATGAGCACGCCTTCGCCCTGGATCAGCAACTGACTGCCGATCGAGAAACCTTCGGCCCCCGTGCCGCCAAGGCCGGGGGCTGCAAACACACCAGTGAGCAGGGCGCCGGTGATGCCACCGACACCGTGCACGCCAAACACGTCGAGTGAGTCGTCGGCGCCCAGCATCTTCTTCAGACCCGTCACGCCCCACAGGCACAGGAAGCCTGCAGCAAAGCCGATCACGATGGCGCCCATCGGGCCGACCACACCGCAGGCCGGCGTGATGCCGACCAGGCCGGCCACGGCACCCGAGGCGGCACCCAGCATGGAGGCCTTGCCCTTGGTCAGCGCTTCACCCATGGACCAGGCCAGAATGGCGGCCGCTGTGGCGGTGAGGGTGTTGATGAAGGCCAGCGTGGCGCCGCCGTTGGATTCCAGGTTGGAGCCGGCGTTAAAGCCGAACCAGCCCACCCACAGCATGCAGGCACCCAGCATGGTCATGGTCAGGTTGTGCGGCGCCATGGATTCCTTGCCGTAGCCGATGCGCTTGCCCACCAGGTAGGCGCCCACCAGACCCGCCATGGCGGCGTTGATGTGCACCACCGTGCCACCGGCAAAGTCGAGCGCACCCTTGCCCAGCAGGTAGCCGCCGCTGCCCCAGACCATGTGGGCAATGGGCAGATAGCTGAAGGTGAACCAGATCACCGAGAACAGCAGCACCGCGCTGAACTTCATGCGCTCGGCGAACGAGCCCACGATCAGCGCGCAGGTCAGGCCGGCAAAGGTCAGTTGGAAAGCGACAAAAATCAGCTCCGGAATCTTCACGCCGGCACTGAAGGTGTCGGCCATGGAGGAGGTGGTGATGCCTGCGAGGAACATCTTGCCGCCGTCGGCGATGATCAGTCCTTCGCCGCCAAAGGCAAAGCTGTAGCCGTAAACGACCCACAGCACGCCGATCAGCGAGAACACCACCAGCACCTGCATCAGCACCGACAGCATGTTCTTGCTGCGCACCAGACCGCCGTAAAACAGTGCCAGGCCCGGCACCATCAACATCACCAGCATGGTGGAAACCATCATCCAGGCGGTGTCGCCCTTGTCGATGGTGGGGGCGGGCGCAGCAGCGGGTGCGGCTGCAGGCGCTTCAGCCGGTTTGGCCTCGGCCATGGCAGTCGCGGGAGCAGCTTCGGAGGCGGCTGGAGCCGCAGGGGTTTGCGCCATGGCGGTGCTGCCAAGGAGCAGACTCAAACCCAAGGTCAAGGAGGCAAGTAGTTTTTTCATGTTGGTGATCTCGTTAGATTTTGAAGTGTTGGGGACAGAGCTGGTTCGCTGCGCGTCACTGCGGTCTGTCCCGCAAGGTTTCACAATGCCTCTACGCCGGTTTCACCGGTACGAATGCGGATGACCTGCTCGATGGGCGTCACAAAAATCTTGCCGTCGCCGATCTTGCCGGTGCGGGCCGCGCCTTCGATGGTCTCGATCACACGCTCGACCAGCTCGTCGGCCACGGCGGCTTCTACCTTGACTTTGGGCAAAAAGTCCACCACGTACTCGGCGCCGCGGTAGAGCTCGGTGTGGCCTTTTTGACGACCGAAGCCTTTGACTTCGGTCACGGTGATGCCCTGCACGCCAATGCCGGAGAGCGCTTCGCGCACCTCGTCGAGCTTGAAGGGTTTGATGATGGCGGTAACAAGTTTCATGCAGGCTCCTTGGATGGGTAAACGTCATTGATGCCGGATGATTGAAGCTTCATAAGCTCTCCAACGGTTGAATGGACAGGCTTGTTAAGCAGGGTTCGTGCCAGCTGTATTTCCCGCCAAGCCGATGCAGCTGTCGTCCTGTATGCGGTGCTTTGCGCTAAGATGTCTGTATAAATAAACAGCATGCACCATAAGAGTGCAAATTATGTTTGTCTGTTGGTGGCAAACGCACTTTTTAAAGCGGGGTATCTCGATGAGTTTGTCTTTGGTGCAAAGCCGGGCCTTGCTGGGGCTGGAGGCCGCGTCCGTCACGGTCGAGGTGCATCTGGCCAATGGCTTGCCCAGTTTTACGCTGGTGGGCCTGGCCGATGTGGAGGTCAAGGAAGCGCGTGAGCGGGTGCGCTCGGCCATTCAAAACTCGGGGCTGGAGTTTCCCAACAACAAGCGCATCACGGTCAATCTGGCCCCAGCCGACCTGCCCAAGGACTCTGGCCGTTTTGATTTGCCGATTGCGCTGGGTATTCTGGCGGCCAGCGGCCAGATTGACGCCGCCCAACTGGCCGGTTATGAATTTGCCGGTGAACTGTCGCTCTCGGGCGAATTGCGTGCGGTGCGCGGCGCCCTGGCCATGAGTCTGGCGCTGCACGCCAGCCGGGTGGTGACCAAATTGGTGTTGCCGCCCGGCAGTGCCGAAGAGGCCGCGCTGGTGCCAGACACGCAGGTGTATCGGGCACAGCATTTGCTTGATGTGGTGCAACACTTCTTGCCGCAAGCGGCGGAGGCGCCCGCACCAGAATCCGCCAACGGCTGGAGCCGGGTCAGTGCTGTCACTCAAATGCAAGAAGCGCAGTATCTCGACATGGCCGATGTCAAAGGCCAATTCGGCGCCAAGCGGGCACTGGAAATTGCCGCTGCCGGTGGCCACAGCTTGCTGCTGATGGGACCGCCCGGGGCCGGCAAGTCGATGCTGGCGCAGCGTTTTGCCGGGCTGCTGCCGCCCATGACCACCGACGAGGCCCTGCAAAGTGCCGCCATTGCCAGCCTGGGTGGGCGTTTTGTGCTGGCGCAATGGGCGCAGCGCCCCACCTGCCACCCGCACCACACCGCCAGTGCGGTGGCGCTGGTGGGCGGCGGCTCGCCGCCGCGCCCAGGCGAGATTTCACTGGCACACCACGGGGTGCTGTTTTTGGATGAATTTCCCGAGTTTGCGCGTGCTGCCCTGGAGGCCTTGCGTGAGCCGCTGGAAACCGGGCGCATCACCATCTCACGGGCGGCGCGGCGGGCAGACTTTCCGGCCCAGTTCCAGTTGATTGCCGCCATGAACCCCTGCCCGTGCGGCTATCTGGGCGCCACCCAAAAGAGCTGCCGCTGCACACCCGACCAGGTGGCGCGCTACCAGGGCAAGCTCAGTGGCCCGTTGGTGGATCGCATCGATTTGCATGTGGAAGTGCCGGCAGTGGACAGCAGCGAACTGATGCAGGCGCCCGCGGGCGAGTCCAGCGCCGACATTCGCGCGCGCTGCACTGCGGCACGCGAGCGGGCGGTGGCGCGCCAGGGGGTTGCCAACCAGGCCTTGCAAGGGCAGGCGCTGGACCGTTATTTGCTGCTGGACGACGCGGCGGCCAAATTTCTGAACGTCGCGGCCACCCGCCTGGGCTGGTCGGCGCGCAGCACGCACCGCGCCCTGAAAGTGGCGCGCACCATTGCCGACCTGGCCGGCGCCCGCAGCACCCAGGTCACCCATGTGGCCGAAGCCATGCAGTACCGGCGGGCCTTGCGCACCAGCTAGCGCGAAAGAGCATCGTCATTGAACGAAGTGAAGCAATGCATGCCGCCCAAGCGTTTTGATGCTGCCTTCGTGTTGCGCCTGTCACTGGCACAACTCATCAGTTGGGGCAGTGTTTTTTACCTGTTTTCGTTGCTGATCGAGCCGCTGGAGCGTGACCTGGGTCTGAACCGCGCACAGGTGTCGCTGGCGTTCAGTTTGGGATTGCTGGCCGAGGGCCTGATGGCCTACCCGGTGGGGCGCTGGATTGACCGCGGCCACGAGCGTGCGGTGATGACGGCAGGCTCGGTGCTGGCCGGGGCGTGCCTGCTGCTGCACAGCGTGGTCACCAGCCTGGCCGGTTTGTATGCGGTCTGGCTCGGTTTGGGAGCGGCCATGGCGGCGGTGTTGTATTCGCCGGCTTTTGCCCTGCTGACGCGACGCTTTCCGCACGACTTTCGCCGCGCCATCATCACGCTGACTTTTTTGGGTGGCCTGGCCAGCACGGTGTTTATTCCGCTCAACGCCGGGCTGATGAGCGCCTTTGGCTGGCGCTCGGCTTTGCTTGTGCTGGCCCTGTTGCACCTGCTGGTCTGTGCGCCGCTGCATTGGTTCACCTTGCTGGGTGCGCCTGCAAGCATGTGGCCAACTGCGGGCAAGGAGGCATCCCGTGTGGCGGGCGTGCAGCCCTTGCTGCGCAGCGCGCCATTTCTGTTGATTGGTGTTTTTACCGTGCTGATGATGTCGGTGACAGTGGCCATTCCAGCGCACATGGTGAGCCTGCTGCGTGAAAACGGCTTGCCCGAGCTCTGGGTGATTGCCCTGCCGGCTGCCATTGGCGTGGTGCAGGTGGCAGGGCGTTTGCTGCTGTACTTTTTTGAGCAACATGCCGACCTGCATGTGGTCAACCGCTTGGTGCCGCTGCTGATCCCGTTGGGTGTGCTGGCGCTGCTGCTGGCACCCATGACGGGCACATGGCAAGTGGTGGTGGTGGGCCTGTTTGTGCTGATTTATGGGCTGGGCAATGGCATGCTGACCATCGTCAAAGGCACGGCCATCGCGCAATATGTGAACCGTGAGCATGTGGCCACGCTCAACGGCGCTTTGGGTGTGCCGCTGGCGCTGGCCCGGGCTGCCGCGCCGCTGTTGCTGGGGCTGATGTGGTCACCCCAGGCGGGTTACAGCCACGGTCTGTGGTTGTTGCTGGTTTTGAGTGTGCTGGGCGTGGGTGCCCTGGTGCTGGCGCAGCGTCGCCGACTGGCCACCAGCGGATCAACGTGGCAAGACGGGTAGCGGTTTGGGCTGTTCAATCGAGTGGGTTACAAGTTGGGCGCCAGCAGGCGCTGCAGTTCGCGCTCGTCCATGCCGCGCCGTGTTGCCAGGTCCTTGAGCTGGTCGGCGCCGATCTTGCCCACATTGAAATAGCTGGCTGCAGGGTGGCCAATGTAGAAGCCGCTGACGCTGGCCGCCGGGTTCATGGCCAGGCTCTCGGTCAGCGTCATGCCGATGTCGGCACATTGCAGCAGCGCGAACATGTCTTTCTTGACGCTGTGGTCGGGGCAGGCCGGGTAGCCGGGCGCGGGGCGGATGCCGCGGTACTTTTCTGCGATCAAATCGGTGGCGCCCAGCGCTTCATCGGGCGCATAGCCCCACAAATCGGTGCGCACCTTTTTATGCAGGCACTCGGCAAAAGCCTCGGCCAGCCGGTCCGCCAGCGACTTGAGCAGGATGGCGCTGTAGTCGTCGTGCTCCGCCAGGAACTGCGCCTCCTTCTTGTCGATGCCGAGGCCGGCGGTGACGGCAAAGACGCCGACGTAATCCTGAGGCGCCGCGTCATTGCGAGGAGCGCCAGCGACGTGGCAATCCATGGCCCCGGACTTCCTGGATTGCCGCGCTTCGGCCTGTCCTGAGCTGGCCGAAGGGCTCGCAATGACGGATGATCCGCTGGCGGGTTCACCATGGCTATTGGCGGGTGCCACAAAATCCGCCAGGCAGCGGCTGGGTCGCAGCACGCCGTCAATTTCTTCCTTGGCGGCCTGCTGGCGCAGGCCGTACCAGGTCATGGCCACGGTGCTGCGACTCTCGTCGGTGTAGAGCGCGATGTCATCGTCGTTGACCGAGTTGGCCGGGTACAGACCGACGATGGCATTGGCGCTGAGCCAGCGGCCCTCAATGATTTTTTTCAGCATGGCCTGGCCGTCGGCATAGACCTTTTTGGCCTCGGCGCCGACCACCTCGTCGTCCAGAATGGCGGGGAACGGACCGGCCAGATCCCAGGTCTGGAAGAATGGGCCCCAGTCGATGTACTGGGCGATCTCGTTCAGATCGAAGTTCTTGAAGATGCGCTTGCCGATGAACTTTGGCGTGGTCGGGATGTAGTCGTGCCAAGCCATTTCCGTTCGGGCTGAGCCTGTCGAAGCCTTAAGCCCTTCGACCCCTTCGACCGCGCTCAGGACAGGCAGCTCAGGGCGAACGGGGGTTGGCAGCCACTTGTTGGCGCGGGCTTTGGCCAGCGGCCACAGCGGTGTTTGCTTCTTGTTGGCGTGTTGCTGGCGTACCCGTTTGTAGTCGGTGTCGAGTTCTGCCACGAAGCTGCCCGCACCCTCGCCCAGCAGGTTTTGCGCCACGCCAACGCTGCGCGAGGCATCGGGCACATAGACCACCGGGCCTTCGTAATGCGGTGAAATCTTCACGGCGGTGTGGACGCGCGACGTGGTGGCGCCACCAATCAGCAACGGGATTTTTTTGATGCGGAAATAGTCGTCTTTCTGCATTTCGCCCGCGACATAAGCCATTTCTTCCAGGCTGGGTGTGATCAGGCCCGACAGGCCGATGATGTCCGCGCCCTCGGCCTTGGCGCGCGCCAGAATCTCGTGGCAGGGCACCATCACACCCATGTTGACCACGTCAAAGTTGTTGCATTGCAAGACCACGGTGACGATGTTTTTGCCGATGTCGTGCACGTCGCCCTTGACCGTGGCGATGATGATCTTGCCCTTGGTCTGCACATCGCGCCCGGCGGCCTCGTCCAGCCGTTTTTCTTCCTCGATGTACGGAATCAGGTGCGCCACGGCAGATTTCATGACGCGTGCACTCTTCACCACTTGCGGCAGAAACATCTTGCCCTGGCCAAACAGGTCGCCCACGATGCTCATGCCGGCCATCAGCGGACCTTCAATTACGTGCAGCGGGCGGCCACCCTTGGCCACGATGGCCTGGTAAGCCTCTTCGGTGTCGCTAACAATGAAGTCGGTGATGCCGTGCACCATGGCGTGGCTCAGGCGTTGCTCCACACTCACCGGGTGCCCGGGCGTGCCGCGCCACTCCAGGCGTTTGCTCTCGTCCTTGGCGCCGCTCTTGGCGCTGTCGGCGATTTCGACCAGTCGCTCCCCCGCATCCGGGCGGCGGTTCAGCACCACGTCTTCGACCCGTTCGCGCAATTCCGGCTCCAGGTCGTCATAGACCCCGACCATGCCCGCATTGACGATGCCCATGTCCATGCCGGCCTTGATGGCGTGGTACAGGAACACGGTGTGAATGGCTTCGCGCACCGGGTCATTGCCGCGGAAGCTGAAGCTCACGTTGCTCACGCCGCCGCTGACTTTGGCTCCCGGCAGGTTTTCTTTGATCCAGCGCGTGGCGTTGATGAAATCGACCGCGTAGTTGTTGTGCTCTTCAATGCCGGTGGCAATGGCAAAGATGTTGGGGTCAAAAATGATGTCTTCTGCGGGGAAGCCCACTTCATCGACCAGGATGCGGTAGGCGCGCTCGCAGATCTGGATCTTGCGCTGGTAGGTGTCGGCCTGGCCTTGTTCGTCAAACGCCATCACCACAGCGGCGGCGCCGTAGCGGCGCAGCAGCTTGGCCTGGTGTTTGAAGGCATCGACACCTTCCTTCATGCTGATGGAGTTCACCACCGCCTTGCCCTGCACGCAGCGCAGACCGGCTTCGATCACGCTCCATTTGCTCGAATCGATCATCACCGGCACGCGGGAAATGTCGGGCTCGGAGGCGATCAGGTTCAAAAAACGCACCATGGCAGCCTGGCTGTCGAGCATGGCCTCGTCCATGTTGATGTCGATGATCTGCGCGCCGTTTTCCACCTGCTGGCGCGCCACGCTCAGGGCCTGGTCAAAGTCGCCATTCAGGATCATGCGGGCAAAGGCCTTGGAGCCGGTCACATTGGTGCGCTCGCCGATGTTGACAAAAGTCGCACTCGGGGCAGCCGTATCGGCCGACGGTGAGACACGAATCGTCAGCGGCTCCAGGCCAGACAATTTCATGGGGGGGACGATCATTTCAGACATGCGACTCACCTGTGGACTAAATGGGGTTCAGGTGAGCGTCGTTGTAAAGACTCCAAGCCTGGCGAATCGGGTGATCCGCTGCAACGCTCCTTGGAAGCGGTGCATTTTAAAGGTTTTGTCTTTGCGCATGCCATAAGGTTCGCGACAGGGAAGGGTTCTATATTGCGCCAGTTCATCAACCCACCAAAACCAAAGAAGACACACATGGCAAACCCAAAAATCATTTACACACTCACCGATGAAGCACCGCTGCTGGCGACGTGTGCATTTTTGCCTGTTATTCGCACCTTTGCTGCCCCGGCGGGCATTGAGATTGAAAACAGCGATATTTCCGTCTCTGCCCGCATCCTGGCCGAGTTCCCGGACTACCTGACAGATGAGCAAAAAGTACCCAACACCCTGGCTGAGCTGGGTCGCCTGACCCTGCTGCCTGACACCAACATCATCAAGCTGCCCAACATCAGCGCGTCGGTGCCGCAACTCACAGCCGCCATCAAAGAGCTGCAAGCGCGCGGCTTCAAGATTCCTGATTTTCCTGAAGCCCCCAAGACCGACGAAGAAAAAGCCATCAAGACCCGCTACGCCAAGTGTCTGGGCAGCTCGGTCAACCCGGTGCTGCGCGAAGGCAACTCGGACCGCCGCGCCCCCAACGCCGTGAAGAACTATGCCCGCAAGAACCCGCACAGCATGGGCAAGTGGAGCATGGCGTCGCGCACCCACGTGGCGCACATGACCAAGGGCGACTTCTACCATGGTGAAAAGTCGCTGACGCTCGATAAAGCCCGCGATGTGCGAATGGAACTGGTAGGCAAAAGCGGCAAGACCACGGTGCTCAAACCCCTGACCAAGCTGCTGGCCGGTGAAATCATCGACAGCATGTACATGAGCAAAAAAGAACTGTGTGCGTTTTATGAAGAACAGCTCGAAGATGCGCGCCAGACCGGTGTGATGTTCTCGCTGCACGTCAAGGCCACCATGATGAAGGTGTCCCACCCGATCGTCTTTGGTCATTGCGTCAGGATTTTTTACAAGGACGCGTTCGAAAAACACGCCAGGCTGTTTGAGGAAATCGGTGTCAATGTCAACAACGGCATGTCCAACCTCTACGACAAGATTGCCAGTCTGCCGGAGTCCCTGCGCGAAGAAATCGAGCGCGACCTGCACGCCTGCCATGAGCATCGGCCCGAGCTGGCCATGGTCGATTCGGCCAAGGGCATCTCCAACTTTCACTCGCCCAGCGACGTGATCGTGGATGCCTCCATGCCAGCCATGATCCGCATTGGCGGCAAGATGTGGGGTGCGGACGGCCGCCCCAAAGACACCAAGGCGGTCATGCCCGAGAGCACTTTTGCCCGTATCTACCAGGAGATGATCAAC
>PHCO01000081.1:0-12940 GCA_002842265.1 Betaproteobacteria bacterium HGW-Betaproteobacteria-18
ACTGGCACCCATGGCCGGGCGCGCGATGGTGGTTGACAACATTGATGCGCTGGTGGCGCAGGTCAGCCAGGCGGCCCGTGGCGGCGATCACATCCTGTGCATGAGCAATGGCGGCTTTGGTGGCATCCATGCCAAGCTGCTGCAGACACTGCAAAGCAAATAGCCGCAAGTGCTTGCCAGAAGTTTTCCAGGGGCCCGCGCGTCCTCTTGTTTTTTAACGCCCGCGGCGCGCCAACACCGCCTTTGACAGCACGTCCAGACAGGCAAGCGAATCGTCCCAGCCCAGGCAGGCATCGGTAATGCTCTTGCCGAATTCAAGTTTGTCGGTTTTGTCTTTGCCCGGCGTGAACTTTTGCGCGCCCGCAGTCAGGTGGCTTTCGATCATCACCCCAAAGACCTGGTGCGAGCCCGCTGCGATTTGCGCGGCAATGTCACGCGCCACGTCCAGTTGCTTCTCGTGCTGCTTGGTGCTGTTGGCGTGGCTGCAGTCCACCATCAAGGTGGCGGGCAGCTTGGCTTTTTCCAGCTCGGCGCAAGCCGCAGCCACGCTGGCAGCGTCGTAGTTGGGCGCTTTGCCACCGCGCAAAATCACGTGGCAGTCGTTGTTGCCGTTGGTTTGAACAATGGCAACCTTGCCACTTTTGTGCACTGATAAAAAGTGGTGACCACCGGCCGCCGCTTGAATCGCATCGGTGGCGATCCTGATGTTGCCATCGGTGCCGTTCTTGAATCCAATCGGTGCCGACAGGCCGGATGCCAATTCGCGGTGCACCTGGCTCTCGGTGGTGCGTGCCCCAATCGCGCCCCACGAAATCAAATCACCCAGATATTGGGGTGAGATCACATCCAGAAACTCGCTACCAGCGGGCAAGCCAAGGCGATTGATCTCAATGAGCAATTGGCGGGCAATGCGCAAACCTTCGTCAATGCGGAACGATTCGTCCAGGTAGGGATCGTTGATCAGCCCTTTCCAGCCCACCGTGGTGCGCGGCTTCTCAAAATACACGCGCATCACGATTTCCAGCGTGTCGGCGTATTTTTCACGCTGAACCTTCAGACGGCGCGCGTACTCAATGGCCGCCGCCGGATCGTGAATCGAGCATGGGCCGATGATGACCAGCAACCGGTCGTCCTTGCCCGCCATGATCTGATGGATGTTGCGCCGGGTGGCGCTGATCATCTTCTCAACCGGTGTGCCCTGAATTGGGAAAAAACGGATCAAGTGTTCGGGTGGAGGTAACACGGTGATGTCCTTGATGCGTTCGTTGTCAGTCTGACCGGTGCGGTCAGTGGCCGGGCTCAGTGCATTGACACCCCAGGCATCCTTATCAGCAGCAACAGTGGCTTTGGCATTCATGAAAGCTTCCTCACAGGGTTGAAATCGAAAACACATAAAAAAACCGCCGGGAGTGCCGGCGGTTTTTGGAGGATCAGGACGTTTGTTTTGGGTACGTTCAGAACTCTCTACCGCCGACGGCGCTTGAGAACCAAAAATAGCCAAAGTAATAAGTGACTGACTTCATAAGTCTGGAATGTAGCACAGTTGTCTCAAGCCGTGCCGCCCACGGTCAGGCCATCGATCCGCAACGTGGGCTGGCCCACGCCGACCGGCACGCTCTGGCCTTCCTTGCCGCAGGTGCCGACGCCACTGTCGAGTTTCATGTCGTTGCCAATCATGCTGACGCGCTTCAGAACTTCCGGCCCGCTGCCCACCAGCGTGGCGCCTTTGACGGGGTACTGAATCTTGCCGTTTTCCACCCAGTAGGCCTGGCTGGCCGAAAACACGAATTTGCCGGAGGTGATGTCAACCTGGCCGCCACCAAAATTGGTGGCGTACAAGCCTTTTTTGATGCTGGCCACGATTTCTTCAGGCGACTTGTCACCCCCCAACATATACGTATTGGTCATGCGCGGAATCGGGACGTGGGCGTAGCTCTCGCGGCGACCATTGCCGGTGGCTTTAACACCGCTCAGACGCGCGTTCATGGCATCCTGAATGTAGCCCTTGAGAATGCCGTCTTCAATCAGCACGTTGCGCTGGCTGGCGTTGCCCTCATCGTCCACGTTAAGCGAGCCACGACGGTCGCTAAGGGTACCATCGTCCAGCACCGTCACACCTTTGGCGGCCACACGCTGGCCGATGCGACCACTGAATGCGCTGGAACCCTTGCGGTTGAAGTCGCCTTCCAATCCGTGGCCAATCGCTTCGTGCAACAAAATACCAGGCCAGCCTGGCCCAAGCACCACAGTCATCTCACCCGCAGGGGCCGGACGGGCCTCCAGATTGATGAGCGCAGCCGACACGGCTTCGTCAACATACTGGCCAATCAGCGCATCGTCAAAATAGGCAAAGCCAAAACGGCCGCCACCACCGGCGGAGCCAGCTTCACGGCGGCCTTTTTGCTCCACAAACACCGTCACGCTCAGGCGCACCAGCGGGCGCACATCAGCCGCCAGCGTGCCGTCGGCGCGTGCCACCAGCACCACATCGTATTCCGCGGCCAAACCGGCCATGACTTGGGCTACGCGTGGATCTTTGGCACGGGCCAATTGCTCTACTTTTTCCAGCAGCTTGACTTTGGCCGCGCTGTCCAGGCTGGCAATGGGGTCCAGGCCGTTGTACAGGGAGCGCGAAGAGGCTATTTTTTTAGTCGCCACCTTCAAGCGTCCCGCTTGGGCCACAGTCGAAATTGACCGCACTGTTCGGGCAGCATCCAAAAGCGACGCTTCAGAGATGTCGTCGGAATAGGCAAACGCGGTTTTCTCACCACTCACAGCACGCACACCAACGCCCTGATCGATGGAAAACGAACCCGTTTTGACAATGCCTTCTTCCAGGCTCCAACCCTCACTGCGGGTGTACTGAAAATAAAGGTCAGCCTCATCGACCATGTGCGCCTTGATCTCAGCCAGCGCACGCGCCAGGTGGGATTCGTTCAGCCCAAAAGGGGTGAGCAACAGGGACTTGGCTACAGCCAGGCGTTCAAGGGTGGGTTCGCGTGAAATCATCGCGCGATTCTAGGGCTTGGGGTCAAATAGCCGTGTTAGCCGCCCTGCTCAACCACTTGAACCGTGCGGCAACCTGTTTTTTACGATTGCATCAGTCGCTTTGACTTGGCGATCGACATCAAAATGCCCAGGCCCAAGCCCAGCGTGACCATGGCGGTACCGCCATAGCTGATAAACGGCAGCGGCACACCCACCACGGGCAAAATACCGCTGACCATGCCCATGTTGACAAAGGCATAGCAAAAGAAAATCATCGCCATGGCCCCACCCAGCAGACGGGTGAACATGGTGGGGGCCTCCAGTGCGATCACCAGGGCGCGCAGCACCAAAAAGACAAACGCAGCAATCAGCAGCAGATTGCCAAGCAGACCGAACTCTTCCGAAAATGCAGCAAAAATGAAATCGGTGGTGCGTTCCGGGATGAACTCCAGATGGGTCTGCGTGCCTTGCATGAAGCCCTTGCCCCAAAACCCGCCCGAGCCGATCGCAATCATGCCCTGAATGATGTGAAAACCCTTGCCCAGGGGATCCCGTCCCGGATTCAATAAAGTACACACGCGCTGCTGCTGGTAGTCGCGCAGCAAAGGCCAGCTCACACCGTCGGCACACAAATCTGGCTCGAAAACCACCAGCAAGGTGATGCCCAGCAAACCCAGAATCAGCGGTGGCGCGACCAGTTTCCAGCTCAAGCCGGCAAAAAAGATCACCGACAGCCCGGCCGCCAGCACCAGCAACGAAGTGCCCAAATCCGGTTGCTTCATGATCAGTCCGACCGGCAACGCCAGCAGCAAGCCGGCCACCAAAAAGTCCAGCGGCCGCAATTGGCCTTCGCGCTTTTGAAACCACCAGGCCAGCATCAGCGGCATGGCGATTTTCAGAATTTCGCTGGGCTGAATGGTCACGCCCACGTTGAGCCAGCGCTTGGCGCCTTTTTTTGTCACCCCAAACACCGCCACGGCAATCAGCAGCGTGACGCCCAAAATATAGAGCGGTACAGCCAGGGCCATCAGGCGCTGCGGCGGAATTTGCGCCACCACAAACATGATGAAGCCGGCGATCAGCATGTTGCGTGCATGGTCTTCAAAGCGCGTGCCGTGGTCATAACCTGAGGAATACATGCTCAGCAAGCCAGCGCACACCAGCATGAACACGGCAAAGGCCAGCGGGCCGTCAAACCCTGAAAACCAGGGTGACAAGCGGCGCAGCAGGGAGTGACGTTCAAAAACCAGAGACATGGGATGCGATTATCGCGGGAGGCCGTCAGTGGCGGCGACCCGCAACGGTATCGTCACCGGCCCGTCGTTCACCAAACTCACTTGCATGTCGGCCGCAAACACGCCGACTTGCACCAGCGGGTGCAACACCCGGGCCTGCGCCACAAAGTAGTCATACAACCGCCGCCCCTCATCGGGAGCTGCCGCTGTCGTAAAACTGGGTCGGTTGCCGCCTGAGGCATCGGCTGCCAGCGTGAACTGGCTCACCACCAGCAGGCCGCCAATTTGGCCCAAACCGTCCATGTTTTGCACACTGTGGTTCATCTTGCCCGCTGCGTCGCTGAAGATGCGCAATTTAAGGATTTTGGCCAGCAGTTTGTCGCTTTGCGCCTCGCCATCACCGCGCTCGGCGCACAGCAGCACCAGCAAGCCCGCACCAATCTCACCCACCGTTTGCCCAGCCACTTCGACCCGGGCCTGACGTACGCGCTGCAGCAGGGCCATCATGACCATTCCCCTTGTCCATGAAATGGCATGTTGATGCCGTCCACCCGAAGAGGGTCAAGCCAGCGTGACACGAGCAAATTTGCGTTTGCCCACCTGTAGCACGTAAGTACCTGCACCCAGTTTGAGACCCTTGTCACTCACCACGCAGGAGTCCACCCGCACGCCGCCGCCATCGATCAGGCGATTACCTTCGCCACTGGAAGCCGCCAACCCCGCCATTTTGAGCAGCGCTGCAATGCCGACGGACACAGCGCCCGCGCCCAGTGACAGCGCCAACTCGGCAATCTCATCGGGTACGCCGCCCTTGCTGCGGTTGATGAAGTCCTGCTCGGCGGCATCGGCCGCCACGCTTGAATGGAACCTCGTGGTGATCTCTTTGGCCAGCGCCACCTTGGCATCTTTGGGGTTGCGCCCGGCCGCCACTTCAGCTTTCAAAGCGGCAATCTCAGCTTCCGACTTGAAACTCAACAACGTGTACCAGCGCCACATCAACACGTCAGAAATGCTCAACACTTTGGCAAACATGGTGTTGGCATCCTCGGAAATACCGATGTAGTTGCCCTTGCTTTTGGACATTTTCTCAATGCCGTCCAGACCTTCGAGCAACGGCATGGTCAGTATGCACTGCGGCTCCTGGCCGTATTCAGCTTGCAAATGGCGCCCCACCAGCAGGTTGAATTTTTGGTCGGTGCCGCCGAGTTCCAGGTCGCTCTTGAGCACCACGCTGTCGTAGCCCTGCATCAGCGGATACAAAAACTCATGCACACTGATCGGAGTGCCGGCATGGAACCGGTCATGAAAGTCATTGCGCTCCATCATGCGCGCCACGGTATAGCGCGCTGCCAACTCGATCATGCCCCGCGAACCCAGGGTATCACCCCACTCGCTGTTGTAGCGAATCTCGGTTTTGGACGGGTCCAGCACCATGGAAGCCTGGCGGTAGTAAGTCTGGGCATTGACCTCAATTTGTTCGCGTGTCAGCGGTGGCCGCGTCGTGTTGCGCCCGGACGGATCACCAATCAGGGTGGTGAAGTCGCCAATCAAAAAGATGACAGTGTGGCCCAAATCCTGCAACTGGCGCAGTTTGTTGAGCACCACCGTATGGCCAATGTGAATGTCGGGTGCCGTGGGATCCAGGCCGAGTTTGATGCGAAGCGGCGTGCCGGTGGACTCAGATCGAACCAGTTTTTTCAACCAGTCATCCTGGGGAATCAGCTCCTCGCAACCACGCAGTGTGACTGCCAAAGCCTCTTTCACACGATCGGTAACAATTAATTCTGGCTTTTTGGCGTGTGTCATAAGGGTTTTTCTGGATGCGGCGGATGGGGCAAGGTTTATACTCGAACCTTGTTTTTTCGTGTGATTTTACGTGGCCATCCCCGCCCATTTATTCACAACTGTTGTGTCTTTCAGACAAGCCTCATCTCAGGATTCTCTTTTGATCAACCAACTTATCGTCAAAGGCCAGGTTTTTTCAAAAGCTGCTGCCCATTGGCTGACACAACACCACAAACGTGTAACCGCCGTCGTGATCGCCTTGATGCTGGGAGGTGGCGGTGGCGCTTTCGCGGTGGCCTCACTGGCACCGGATGCCGCCGATTTACCCGTGCGTGAAATCATTGAAACCGTGCAGCCGTTAGCCATGACTGACTATAACCACGATGCGGCCACGGCGTTTGTGCTCTACCGCACCGACACCACCCGCACCAGCGACACGGCCGATACCCTGCTCAAACGCCTGGGCGTGGATGATGCAGAGGCGGCCGCCTACCTGCGCAGTAACAACAGCGTGCGACAGATTTTGCTGGGCCGCAGCGGCCGTCAGGTCACCGCAGAAGCCCTGATTGATCAGCGCCTGAGCAAACTCACCGCCCGTTGGAGCGCTGACACCGATGGCCAGTTCATACGCCTGGTGATTGAGCGCGACGGCAATCATTTCACCTCACGCACAGAAACAGCGGTTTTGAGCGCCAGCAGCCAGTTGGCCAGCGGTACCATCCAGAGCTCATTGTTTGCCGCCACCGATGAAGCCAAGGTTCCTGATGCTGTTGCCGTCCAATTGGCCGAAATTTTTTCCGGTGATATCGACTTTCGCCGCGCTTTGCGCAAAGGTGACCGCTTTTCGGTGGTCTATGAAACCCTGGAGGGCGACGGCGAACCGCTGCGCACCGGGCGCGTGCTCAGTGCCGAGTTTGTCAATGCGGGCAAGGCGTTTCAGGCCATGTGGTTCACCGGACCTGCTGCTGGACAAGCTGCCAATGTCATGCAAGCGGGCAATCCCGGCAGCAAAGGTGGCTACTACACACTGGACGGTCAAAGTTTGCGCCGTGCATTCTTGAGCTCGCCAGTTGAGTTTTCGCGTGTAAGTAGCGGTTTTTCAATGCGCTTTCATCCGATTTTGAAACAAATGCGTGCCCATCTGGGCACTGACTTTGCCGCCAGCACCGGCACGCCGGCGCGTACCGTTGGTGACGGCGTGGTGACATTTGCAGGCGTTCAAAACGGTTACGGCAACGTCGTTTTTATCAAACATCGCGGCAATTCGGAAACGGTGTATGCCCATTTGAGCAAATTGTTGGTGCGCCGCGGTGACAACGTGAGCCAGGGTCAAACCATTGGTTTGGTCGGCGCCACAGGCTGGGCGACCGGACCGCATCTGCACTTTGAAATCCGCTCCAACGGTGTGCAGCACGACCCCATGAAATTTGCCCAACAAAGTGAAACCATCCCCGTGGCCGCCACGGCCAAGCCTGCGTTTGAGCGCGTTGCGCAGCAAACCAAAATAGCCTTGGCGGCTGCGGCCGCCATGCAAGCTACCAGCGTGCAATAAAACTTGCTGTCGGGCAAGCTGTGGCTGAACTGTTTATCGGCCTGATGTCAGGCACCTCGCTGGACGGGGTTGACGGTGTTTTGGCAGACTTCAACACATCCCCGCTTTCCGTTTGGGCCCATGCCAGTGCAGCGCTCACGCCGACCCTGAAGGCGGAGCTGCTGGCACTCAACCAGCCAGGTCACAATGAATTGCATCGCGCTGCATTGGCAGCCAACGCCATGATGCGGATCTATGCCGAGGTGGTCACGCAACTGCTTGCTGTGTCTTCCATGGCGCCTGAGCACATCACGGCCGTCGGCGCTCATGGTCAAACCGTGCGCCACCAGCCGCAACAGTTTGATGGCACCGGCTACACCCTGCAATTGGCCAACCCGGCACTGCTGGCTGAACTCACCGGCATTGATGTAGTGGCCGATTTCAGGAGCCGCGATGTCGCCGCAGGCGGTCAGGGTGCGCCGCTGGTGCCCGCCTTCCACCAAGCCGTCTTTGGCAAGGCAGGCCAGACGATGGCTGTGCTCAATGTGGGGGGTATGGCTAATTTGAGCGTATTGGGACCCGAATTGACGGATGATGTGCAGGGTTTTGACTGCGGACCCGGCAATGCCTTGATGGATGCCTGGTGCCTGCGCCACCGTGGTCAAGCTTTTGATGACAACGGCGCTTGGGCGGCCTCAGGCCAGGTCCATCCAGATTTGCTCGGCACCATGCTGGCGGAGCCTTTTTTTGCCTTACCTCCTCCCAAAAGTACAGGGCGGGATTTGTTCAACCTGGACTGGCTGGCCAGGCAACTTGGAAGTTTTGATCATGTGGCCCCAGTAGATGTTCAGGCAACATTAACCGAACTGACCGCGAGCGCATGCGCCACCTCTGTCATAAATTATGGATTCAATAGCAAACAACTGATCGTTTGTGGTGGTGGCGCCTTCAATAAGCGGCTGATGCAACGTCTCCAAGCGCTGCTGCCCGGCGTAGCCGTCACTGATTCAAAAGCACACGGCTTGCCAGCACAGCAAGTGGAGGCTGCTGCCTTTGCCTGGCTGGCCCGCAAGGCGATCCGGCGTGAAGCACTGAACCTGAAAAACGTCACGGGCACCCGAGGTGCCCGTGTATTGGGTGCGATTTACCCGGCCTAAGGGATGTTCAGGCTGAAAAGCTTGAGCCACAACCACAAGTGGTGGTGGCATTGGGGTTTTTGATGACAAACTGCGCGCCTTGCAGGTCTTCTTTGTAATCAATCTCAGCACCCACCAGATACTGGTAGCTCATGGCATCAATCAGCAAGGAGACGCCATTTTTGGTCATCGTGGTGTCGTCGTCATTGGTGATTTCATCAAACGTGAAGCCATACTGAAAGCCCGAACAACCGCCACCCTGCACAAACACACGCAGCTTCAGATCAGGATTGCCTTCTTCGGCGATCAGGTCAGCCACCTTGGCGGCAGCACTGTCTGTGAACAGGATCGGCGCAGGCATTTCAGTTTCAATATCTTCGGCAACGGCGCTCATGAAATTCTCCATTAATTTGAATTGATATGAATGCTACAGTAATTTGGTCAAGTTTTAACTCATTCGTTATTTGCCGCTAGTTTCAGTGTGGGCTTTTCTTCCGATACGGTTTCCACTTTGGGGCACAAGCGCCCGTCCACCAAGGCACCCTGATGCATCTCCAGCGCTTTGTAAACCACATCGCCCGTGATGCGCGCCTTGGGCTGCAACTCCAGCATGACGCGTGCATGGACAGGGCCATTGACCGTGCCGTTGATGATGATGTGATCCGCCTGCACCTCCCCCGTAACCAAAGCCAACTCCGATATCACCAGAATACTGGGGCGCTCCATGGACCCCGTGAGATTGCCATGAACCTGGCCATCAAGCCGCATGCCATCCAGAAATGTGAAATTCCCGTCAATCTGACATTGATGGGCAATCAGGCTTTTGATGGCGGGTTGCTTTTTCTTGCTGAACATGCGCTATCTCCAAATAATTCAGACAAATGATAGCGCTGGATCGGTCAGAGTTTGACAGCATGCGCCGCCTTCACCACCTTGCCATCCAGCACCTTGGCGCTCACCCCTTTCAGTACCACATCTGCCGGAGCCTGGAAGACCCCCTGCAAACGCCCATATTGACGCAATTTGAGAGGCATCGCACCTTCGGGCAAATCTGCAGACCAGAGCTTGCCATTGCGCAAGCCAGTGAAGGTCAGCGCCAGTTGCCCATTGAATTCTGGTGGACTTTTGCCGGCCTGGATCACCAACACCTGCCATTGCAGTTCCCCTGTTTTCCTGACCTCAGCCTGCAGTTGACGAATTGCCAACCCGGTCCCACCTGACGCCGGGATGAGTTGTTCAAAAAAACCAAGATCATTCTTGAGCCGCTGGTTCTCAGTGGCCAGTTGCTGATTAAGGAGCGCCAGCTTTTCCTGTGCCATTTTTTCCGTGGTCAACAACGTCTCTGCCGTGTTGGCAATCGACTGCGCTTTGTTACGCGCATCTTTCAAAGTTGAGATTTCAGCCTGCAAGGTCTGAATTTCAAGTCGCGACTGCTGTAATTGCTCATGAACGCCGCGCTCCAGTCCGGCAATGTCCTTGCCAAACTCGAAGACCCACAGGGCAATCGCAGCACAAAAGCCAAACACCATTGCAATCAGTACCCAGCGCAATGGCCATGGCAGGGCGCTGCGCACGGCCATGCGCGGGGCACTGACCGTCAATCGGCGCAGCAATAAACGTAATCGCATAACGAAAGTTTCTGAGCCAAATTGCAAACAGCCGCCAGAACTTGCATTCGGGCGGCTGTTTGTTTATGAAGCGAAAATTAACGCTTGCTAAATTGTTTGCGACGGCGAGCACCGTGCAAACCGACTTTCTTACGTTCCACTTCACGGGCATCGCGGGTCACGAAACCAGCTTTGCTCAACTCAGGCTTGAGGGTTGCGTCGTAGTCGATCAGGGCACGGGTAATGCCGTGGCGCACTGCACCCGCCTGGCCAGACTCACCGCCGCCAGCCACGTTGACCATGATGTCAAACGTTTGCGCGTGGTTGGTCAGCATCAGGGGCTGCTTGCAGATCATGATCGAGGTTTCACGGCCAAAGAAGTTTTGAATGTCTTTGCCATTAACGACGATTTGGCCTGAGCCTTTTTTCAGGAAAACACGGGCGACGCTTGATTTGCGACGACCGGTACCGTTGTTCCATTCACCAATCATTTAGAGCTCCTTAAAGTACCAACACTTTGGGTTGCTGGGCAGTGTGCGGGTGCTCTGCACCACCATACACCTTGAGCTTCTTGATCATGGCGTAGCCCAGAGGGCCTTTTGGCAGCATGCCCTTGACGGCTTTTTCCAAAGCGCGGCCAGGGAATTTGGCTTGCATGTCACGGAAGTTGGTAGAACTGATGCCGCCCGGGTAACCCGAGTGGCTGTAGTAAATTTTGTCCAGAGACTTGGCACCGGTCACGCGCAGTTGGGCTGCGTTGGTGACGATGATGAAGTCGCCGGTATCGACGTGAGGCGTGTAAATGGCCTTGTGTTTGCCGCGCAAACGGAGAGCAACTTCGCTGGCTACTCGTCCGAGGACCTTGTCGGTCGCGTCAATCACAAACCACTCGTGCACGACCTCAGCGGGTTTTGCGCTGAAAGTTGACATGAGATTTCTCTTTTAAAAAGGGAGGGTTTGGCGGGCTCTTTTCTACGGTCGGCGTTCCTCTGACGGGAATCTCTTAGGTAGGGGTTCACTCGGCACACGGCCCGTTGGGACGATACTGAGACACTTCGCCGCGGAGCCACAAAAGCGCTGCGAAGCCGGGCATTATACAAAATCTTGACACCGGGCGGTTAACATTGGTGCATGTTCAGTTATCGCCACGCCTTTCATGCCGGCAACCATGCCGACGTTCTCAAGCACACCACGCTGCTGGCCATACTGCGCCACATGGCGCTTAAAGAAACGGCCTTTACCGTATTCGACACCCATGCCGGGGCAGGGTTGTACCGTTTGGATGGCGACTACGCCAGCACCAGCGGCGAAGCCGGTGAAGGCTATTTGCGCCTGATAGACAAAGCCGCCGCTATCAGCCCAACGCCTGCCTTGCAAGACTACCTGGACATGGTGGCCAGCTTCAACACGGCGGGCAGCCACAAGGTTTACCCGGGCTCGCCATTCATCATCCAGCGCCTGCTGCGCGAGCGCGACAAGCTCAAGCTGTTTGAAATCCACCCCACCGATACCAAAACACTGGAAGCCAACATTGCCCAACTCGATGTCGGACGGCAGGTGGCCGTGTTGCGTGAAGATGGTTTTGAAGGCATCAAGAAATTCCTGCCACCACCGTCGCGCCGCGCCCTGGTATTTTGTGACCCAAGTTATGAAATCAAGAGTGACTACAGCCGGGTGGCCGACATGGTGGCCGATGCCCTGACGCGCTTTGTGACAGGCACTTACGCCGTCTGGTACCCCATCATCCCGCGCCCCGAAGCACACCAGTTGCCACGCAAGCTCAAAACCCTTGCCAACCAGGCGGGCAAACCCTGGCTCAACGCCACGCTCACCGTTAAATCCAGCAAACTGCTGACAGATGATGTCGGTGACGTGGTGCGTCCGGGCCTGCCGGCCAGTGGCATGTTTGTCATCAACCCGCCGCACACCCTGAAGACCAGCCTGCAGCAAACGCTGCCCCTGCTGGTGGCGCTGCTCAAGCAGGATGGCAACGCAGCTTTCAGCGTTGAATCTGGCGGCTAGATTTCCAGACTGGCTTGACTGACAGCCCTTGTTCAGTTCATTGGCGTAGATTCCAGGGCTGCATCGAACGGATGCAGCCTTCCTGCGAGTCACCATGTCCCACCAAACCCAGTACCAAGCCCGCCTGTGCAGCGCAGACGATGCCATTGCATTGATAGAAAACGGTGACTTCATCATCGTCCCCACCGGCGTGGGCGAGCCGCCCACTTTATTGACAGCGCTGTCCGAGCGGCGGCGCCGCTTCACCGATGTCAAGGTAGCGCAAATCCTGGCGGTGCGCAAATTTGGCTACATTGACCCGGAAACAGTGGCACATGTGCGCCATGTGGCGTTTTTCTTTGGCGCCTCGACCCGCGCTGGCGGGCAAGCGGGCTGGATCGATTTCATTCCCAGCTATTTCTCGGAGATGCCGAGCCTGATCGAGCGCGGCCAGATTCCGGCCGACGTGGTGTTTTCGATGGCCTCGCCGATGGACCAGCACGGCTATTTTTCGCTCAGCCTGGGCGCCGACTACACAATGGCCGCCGTGGCGAAGGCGCGCGCCGTGGTGCTGGAAGTCAACCCGAATGTGCCGTATGCCAACGGCAACTGCCACGTGCATATTTCGCAAGTGGCTGCGCTGGTCGAAAGCAGTGA
>PHCO01000081.1:12983-15025 GCA_002842265.1 Betaproteobacteria bacterium HGW-Betaproteobacteria-18
AAAGATCGGGCCAGTGCAGGTCGCCATTGGAAAATATGTGGCTGACATGATCGACGACGGCTCGACGCTGCAAATCGGCTACGGCGGCATTCCGGACGCTGTGGTGATGCAACTCACCCCCAAGCACGACCTGGGCGTGCACACCGAAATGATTGGCGACGGCATCCTGACACTGCTAGAAAGCGGCGCCATCACCAACCGCAAAAAGACCTATCTACCGGGCAAAATGGTCGCCACTTTTGCGCTCGGCTCCAAAAAACTGTACCAGTTCATGGAGCGCAACCCGGCGCTGGAAATCCACCCGGTGGACTTCACCAACGACCCCTATCTGGCCGCCAAAAACGACAAGCTGATCGCCATCAATGCGACCCTGCAAATCGACCTGCTGGGACAATGCGGCTCCGAGAGTCTGGGCCATGTGCCCTACTCCGGAACCGGTGGCCAGGCCGATTTTGTGCGTGCCGCCAACCGTTCGCGCGGCGGCAAGGCTTTTATCGTGCTGCCATCGACCGCCCAGAACGACCGGATCACCCGCATCGTGCCCACGCTGTCATCCGGTACCCACATGAGCACCAGCAAGAATGACATCAACTACGTCGTGACCGAATATGGCGTGGCGCAACTGCGCGGCAAGTCGGCCAAGCAGCGCGCGCAGGAAATGATTACCATTGCGCACCCGGACTTTCGCGCCGAACTGACGGAGGCCGCGCGAAAGATGCAATTGCTGTAGGCCAACTACCGCGCCAGCACCGCCTTGAGCGCCACACCCGTCGGCGTGCCCAATGCCACCACGCCTTCAGGTGTCGTCGCGGCCACCATGCGGCCACCGGCATGGCCCCCGTCTGGCCCCAGATCGATCACCCAGTCGGCCTCGGCAATCACATCCAGATCATGCTCGATCACCACCACGCTGTGGCCACCATCGACCAGGCGGTGCAGCACCTTGATGAGTTTTTCAACATCGGCCATGTGCAAACCCACGGTGGGCTCGTCGAGCACATAGAGCGTGTGCGGTGCCTTCTGGCCGCGCCGGGTGATGTCGTCACGCACCTTGCTGAGCTCGGTCACCAGTTTGATGCGCTGCGCCTCGCCACCGCTCAAAGTGGGTGACGGCTGGCCCAGCGTCAAGTAGCCCAGTCCCACGTCTTTCAGCAGCTGCAGCGGGTGCGCTATGGACGGCATGGCGGCAAAAAAATCGACAGCTTCGTCCACTTCCATCTGCAACACGTCGCCGATGTTCTTGCCACGCCAGGTCACGGCCTGCGTCTCCGGGTTGAAACGCGCACCCTTGCAGGTTTCGCACAGCACCTTCACGTCCGGCAAAAAGCTCATGGCGATGGTGCGAATGCCCTGCCCTTCGCAGCCCGGGCAACGACCCTCGCCGGTGTTGAAGCTGAAGCGGTTGGCCGCGTAGCCGCGCGCCTTGGCCTCCAGCGTCTCGGCGAATAATTTGCGGATGGTGTCCCAAAAACCGATGTAGGTGGCCGGGCATGAACGCGGCGTTTTCCCAATGGGGGTTTGATCGACTTCCAGCACGCGGTCCACCGCCTCAAAGCCGGTCACGTCGTCGCAACCGACCCAGGGAATGGTGTCGCCCGCCGCCAGCGCATCGCGACCCGCTTTGGTGCTGCGCTTTTGCACGGCGGCGTGCACATTGGCCAGCAACACATCACGCGCCAGGGTGGACTTGCCCGAACCGCTGACACCTGTGACAGCGACCAGGCGGCTCAAGGGAATGCTGGCCGTGACGTTTTGCAGGTTGTGCATCGTGGCACCGTTGACGCTGATCCAGCGCTGTTCTGCCTGTTCCGTGAAATTGGGGTCTGAGCCCAATTTCAATAAGGCTTTGGCAGTTTTCAAGGACTGTGGGGCGAAATTGGGATCCGACCCCAAATTCACTGCGCGTCGGGGCTTCAGCGGGTGTTTCATCGCGTGCAGCAAATAGCGACCCGTTTGTGAATCGGCGGCACCCTGAATATCCGCTACCGCACCTTCGGCCACCAAACGCCCGCCGCGTTTGCCGGCGCTGGGGCCGATGTCGA
>PHCO01000359.1 GCA_002842265.1 Betaproteobacteria bacterium HGW-Betaproteobacteria-18
CTACGATCTCATTCTTACCTACGGCGGCGGAGAGCCGGTCACGGCAGCCTATGCGCGCTTTGGGGCGAGGCGGTGCGTACCGGTTTACAACGCCTTGGACCCCTCGACGCATTACCCGGTTCACGCGGAGACGCGCTTTGACGGCGACCTCGGCTTTTTGGGAAACAGGCTTCCGGACAGGGAAGAGCGGGTGCATGAATTCTTTTTCGGTCCCGCTTCGGTCCATCCCCGACTCAGGTTTCTCCTGGGAGGCAATGGCTGGGGGGATGCTCCTCTTCCGGAAAACGTCATCAACCTGGGTCATGTCTTTACGACGGATCACAATGCGTTCAACTCCTCCTTAAGGGCGGTCCTTAATATCAGCCGCGACAGCATGGCCCGATACGGCTTTTGCCCCGCCACCCGCGTCTTCGAGGCGGCCGGCGCGGGGGCGTGTATCATTACAGACAGCTGGGAGGGAATCGAAATGTTTCTCGAACCGGGCAGGGAGGTTCTGGTCGCCCGGAGCGGAAGCGAGGTGGCGGATATTCTGCACCATCTGAAACCTGAGGAGGCCCGGCGAATCGGGACCCGCGCCATGAACAGAATTCTGGTCGAGCATACCTATTCCCGCCGCGCCGCACAACTGGAAGGCCTCTGGACCGAATGAAAGGAGGAAGCGTGCAACGGCCGTCGTTGAAGATCATCATCTTGGGATTGTCGATTACCTCTTCCTGGGGAAATGGACATGCCACGACTTACCGGGGGCTTGTCCGGGAGCTTTTACGCAGAGGGCACCAGGTCACTTTTCTGGAACGGGATGAGCCCTGGTACGCGGCCAACAGAGACCTTCCCGCTCCGCAGGAGTATGCCAGGCTTTATACCAGCCTTGAAGACCTGAAGAAGCGCTTCGAAAGGGAGGTTCGGGAAGCGGATTTCGTCATGATCGGTTCCTATGTTCCCGAGGGCGTTGAGGTAGCCGAGTGGGTGATCCGCACCTCGACCGGCCTGACCGGCTTCTACGACATTGATACGCCTGTCACACTGTCCCGGCTTGAATCTTCAGAGGCTCTTTATCTGACGAAGGAGTTGATTCCCCGTTTCGACCTGTATCTATCCTTCACCGGCGGACCGATTCTGGAGAAGCTGGCGCAGCGTTACGGGGCAAAAGTTCCGATTCCGTTCTATTGTTCCTTCGATCCGCAACGCTATGCCCCCAAGCCCTGCGAGCAGGTCTGGGATCTCGGCTACATGGGCACCTACAGTCAGGACCGTCAGCCGGCTCTGGAGGAGCTCTTCCTGAAGCCGGCGGTCTCCTGGAGGGCGGGTCGATTCATCGCCGCCGGCCCCCTCTATCCCGAAGGGACGGTGTGGCCCCAAAATGTCCTGCGGATCAGTCATCTGAACCCTGCCGAGCATCGGGATTTTTACAGCGCGCAGCGGTTCACGCTCAATATAACCCGTTCCGAGATGGTCCGGGCCGGTTATTCGCCGAGTGTCCGGCTCTTCGAGGCGGCGGGCTGTGCGGCCCCCATTATCAGCGACTATTGGGAGGGGATCGAAACCATTTTGGAACCCGGGCGGGAGATACTCATCTCCAGGT
>PHCO01000360.1 GCA_002842265.1 Betaproteobacteria bacterium HGW-Betaproteobacteria-18
ACCTGGATTCGTCGGAGTGCTCTTCATATTTCAGTCTTTTGAAAGGTCAGCGAGGATGCGAACATACCGGCAAGGTGTCGATGTTTTAATTAATCTGGCATGAGATGGCCAATTATTCAACATACAAGATTTTCGTAGTCTTTATTGTCAAGACCCTTTTCGATGACCTTATGCTCAGACGGCTTGTCCACAAATTTTTCAATACAATTCTCAAGTTTGCCATTAAAGAATATCGCGTCATTCTGGTTCCGGCATAGTTGCGCTGCACGTCCAATTGCCATCGCAATACGGGAATATTTCTCTAAGTTTGGATCAGGCTCTTCCCTGCCTGCACCATAGGCCCAGCTCTGAGTCGCATAAACACCTGCGACTGATGTGCAATGAGATATCCTTGCATCAATACGGTCCAGATAGGACTGTGTTGATGCCGTTTGCACAGACACGCCGAGTGCAATCAGGGACATGACTGCAGCACCAAAAGCGATCCAATTGTCCCAGGAAAAACTTTTGACAAACTCGGGAATTTTCATTATTTCCTCCATGTGTTGCAATCACGACTCTATCATTCTGCCGACCACCCTCATGAAGCTACCTTTCCACGAGCAGGTGCCAGACGAAGATGCAGACATTCTGCAGCCTATTGGGGATCAGTTGCGAAGATCGAGCGCTTCGCCAGCGCCTCGCCCATGCGGATCTCGCCGGCCTCTGCACTGACCTGCAGCACCCCTTTGTTGCAGGCCAGCCAGAGCAGGCTGTCCACGGCGGCCAGCTTGTCGCTGGTGGCCTCTGCAAGGTGACGGCACAGCGCCATGCAGGCCGGGAAACGTACTTTCACGGGCTTGCGTGGCTTGTCTGGGAACCCGGCAAGACGGCAAAGCCAGATGTCTGGCTTGCACAGATCGGCACCGAGGTTCTTGGCCAGTTGGAACTGCGTATCGTCACCGACAAACGGGATGGTCTTGCACCAGGCCACCAACCTCTCAGGGTCCTGTGCTTCAATGCTCATCAGGGCCGCGAAGTCGGATTCACGCTCTCTCCAGGCCCGGTCGATCGCCGCGGCCTTGGCTCGGTACCCGAACGCTTCTACAACAGGCTGGCCCGCTCTGATGGCGTTCCAGACCTTCTTTTCGATGGTGCGAGCGGCCTGGGCAGACCTGCCTGCGCAAAGGATGATCCAGATGATCTCCCCTGCCAGTGCATCTGGATTCGCAGGCATTCCCCGGCCATCGTCTGACCAGGTCAGCATGCGCTGTGCATCCGGATCGTTCTCCAGCAGCCAGGAGCGCAGATCCCTCCAGAGCTGATGGGAAATCCGCTGGGGCGTCGAGCTTGCAGTCTGCTTCATGCCGTCGAAGTGGGGTTGCTCGTCTTCAGTCGCTCAATCTCCCGCAGCAGACCCAAAACGATGGCGCGCACTTCCTTGTGCGACCGGCATCCGTCAATTCCACCCCCGCCGATGTTCTTGATCTCCTGGATTCCGTCCAGGCAGTGCGAAAAGTGGCCGTGCCAGTCGTAATTTCGAATCAGGCGCCGTCGCATGTCATCCTGATCCATGCTTGCCACCTGCAACACCCATTCCT
>PHCO01000082.1 GCA_002842265.1 Betaproteobacteria bacterium HGW-Betaproteobacteria-18
GCCCCCATGAACAATTTCAAAAATCAAACCATTGATTTATGCGTCACGTCAGCCGAAATTTTTTGAACAAACTCGGCAACAGACATCACGCCAAGGTCTTGTCCACCTCGGGCTCGCACTGCAACAGCACCGGAGGCCATCTCTTTGTCGCCAATTACGATCAGATACGGCACCTTCTGCATTGAATGCTCCCGTATTTTATACGTGATTTTTTCATTGCGAAGATCGGCCTCTACCCTAAAGCCTTGATTTAGCAGCGTTTTGACGACATCACGGGCATATTCGGCCTGTGCGTCGGTGATATTGAGCACCTTGACTTGCACCGGTGCCAACCAGGTTGGCAGGGCACCCGCCGTCTCTTCGATCAAAATTCCGATGAAACGCTCCAGGCTGCCGACGATGGCACGGTGCAGCATGACCGGGCGATGACGCGCGCTGTCTTCGCCCACGTAATCGGCATCGAGTCGCTCGGGCATGGAGAAATCGACCTGGATGGTGCCGCACTGCCAGTGACGGCCAATGGCGTCTTTCAGGGTGTATTCCACCTTGGGGCCATAAAAAGCACCCTCGCCAGGTGACAGCTCAAACTCGCAGCCAGAAGCGCGCAGGCTTTCAATCAGCGCGTGTTCGGCTTTGTCCCATATTTCGTCGGAGCCAATGCGCTGCTCTGGGCGGGTGGCAATTTTGTAAATGATGTTCTTGAAGCCAAAATCCAGGTAAACCTTTTGCAGCAGCGTGGTGTAGGCCACGCACTCTGACAGTATCTGGTCTTCGGTGCAAAAAATGTGGCCATCGTCCTGGGTAAAGCCGCGCACCCGCATGATGCCGTGCAAACCGCCCGTGGCTTCGTTGCGGTGGCATTGACCAAACTCGCCATAGCGCAGGGGCAAATCACGGTAGCTTTTCAAGCCCTGCTTGAAGATCAGGATGTGGCCCGGGCAGTTCATGGGCTTCAAAGCATAGTCACGCTTTTCGGACTCGGTGGTGAACATGTTGTCGCGGTACTTGTCCCAGTGCCCCGTTTTCTCCCACAAAGTTTTGTCCAGCAATTGCGGCGCCTTGACCTCCTGATAGCCGTTGTCACGATAGACCTGACGCATGTATTGCTCCACCGCCTGCCAGATGGCCCAGCCTTTGGGGTGCCAAAAAACCATGCCCGGGGCGTGATCGTCCACATGAAACAGGTCCAGCTCGCGGCCCAGCTTGCGGTGGTCGCGCTTTTCGGCTTCTTCGAGCATTGTCAAATGCTGCTGCAACTCGTCCTTGGTGGCCCAGGCGGTGCCGTAAATGCGCTGCAGCATTTCATTTTTGTGGTCACCGCGCCAGTAAGCCCCCGCCACTTTCATCAGTTTGAAGTGCTTGAGCTTGCCGGTGCTGGGCACGTGCGGGCCGCGGCACAGGTCTTCGAAAGTGCCTTCGCGGTACAGGCTCACATCCTCGTTGGCCGGAATGCTGGCAATGATTTCGGCCTTGTAGTGCTCACCCAAACCCTTGAAATAAGCCACCGCCTCGTCGCGCGGCAAGACCCGGCGCAGCACCGGCTCGTCTTTGGCCGCCAACGCAGCCATGCGCTTTTCAATGACCGCCAGGTCTTCCAGCGTGAAGGGACGCTCGAAAGCGAAGTCGTAAAAAAATCCGTTTTCAATGACCGGGCCAATCGTGACCTGGGCTTTGGGAAAAAGCTCTTTGACGGCATAGGCCAGCAAGTGCGCGGTGGAATGCCGAATCACCGCCAGGCCCTCTGCATCCTTGGCGGTGATGATGGCCAGGGTACTGTCCTTGTCAATCACAAAGCTGGCATCGACCACCTGGCCATCCACCTTGCCCGCCAGTGCGGCTTTGGCCAGACCGGCGCCAATGGACGCCGCCACATCGGCCACCGTGACCGAGGCATCGTAGTCGCGTTGAGAACCATCCGGGAGCGTGATTTGAACCATGGCAATGAAGGATATGAGGAATAAAAAACGCGGAAAGCTCCGCGTTTGTGCAGCCTGATTTTAACCGTACTCACCACAACCAAAAAAGGCTGGCCGCCCCCAAAAAGGGAGCGCCAGCCTTTGACTCCTCAGGTCCTGTTTTTAGTGGAACTGCTCTTCTTCGGTAGAACCGGTAAGCGCCGTCACGTTGGACTTGCCGCCCTGGATCACGGTAGTCACTTCGTCAAAATAACCGGTGCCCACTTCCTGCTGGTGTGACACAAAGGTGTAGCCGCGCTCACGCGCTGCAAACTCAGGCTCTTGCACTTTCTCGATGTAAGCCGTCATGCCGCGCTTGACATAGTCTTGCGCCAGGTCGAACATGTTGTACCACATGGAGTGGATGCCTGCCAGGGTGATGAACTGGTACTTGTAACCCATGGCGCCGAGTTCTTTCTGGAATTTGGCAATGGTCGCATCGTCCAGGTTTTTCTTCCAGTTGAAAGAAGGTGAGCAGTTGTAAGCCAACAACTTGCCAGGATGTTTGGCACGCACGGCTTCGGCGAATTTGCGCGCAAATTCAAGGTCAGGCGTACCGGTTTCGCACCACACCAGGTCAGCATAGTCAGCGTAAGCCACGGCGCGGCTGATGGCCTGGTCCAGACCCTTGCGGGATTTGTAGAAACCTTCTGCGGTGCGCTCACCGGTGAGGAAGGGTTTGTCGTTTTCGTCGTAGTCGCTGGTCAGCAGGTCGGCGGCTTCAGCGTCAGTACGGGCGATCACCAGCGTCGGCACGCCACACACGTCAGCGGCCATGCGGGCCGCAATCAACTTTTGAATGGCTTCAGCGGTGGGCACCAGCACCTTGCCGCCCATGTGACCACATTTCTTGGCCGATGCCAGTTGGTCTTCCCAATGCACGCCAGCGGCACCGTTCTTGATCATGTTCTTCATCAATTCAAAGCCGTTGAGCACGCCGCCAAAACCGGCTTCGGCATCGGCCACGATCGGGGCAAACATGTCGATGTAACCCTTGTCGCCAGCATCAACGCCCTTGGAATGCTGGATTTCATCGGCACGGCGGAAGGTGTTGTTGATGCGCTCCACCATTTTTGGCACAGAATCGACAGCGTACAGGGATTGGTCAGGGTACATGGAAGCCGACGTGTTGTTGTCAGCAGCGACTTGCCAGCCCGACAGGTAAATCGCCTTGACACCGGCTTTAACCTGCTGCATGGCTTGGCCGCCGGTCAGGGCACCCAGGCAATTGACATAGTCTTCGGTGTGCAACAAATTCCACAGCTTTTCAGCGCCACGGCGAGCCAGGGTGTGCTCGATCGGGAACGAGCCACGCAAACGCACCACGTCCGCAGCGCTGTAACCGCGCTTGATGCCTTTCCAGCGTGGGTTGGTGGCCCAGTCTTTTTCGAGGGCGGCAATTTGTTGTTCACGGCTTAATTGTTCGGTGAGAGCTTGTGGCATGGGGACACTCCTAAGTTGATGAAAATGAGGGGCATCTGTCGCGTTAAGCAGTCGATGTCTTGATGTTTATTCTAGGTCTTATAGAAGACTTTGAAAATATCTTATGTCTTATAGAAGACTTTTATTTATACCAATAAAATCAATAACTTATGTTTAATATTTTGCTATACAAAACAATATTTTTCAATTTTACGCATCAATCTGTGAAAATCATCTGTTTGCATTGCGCCATGCGAAATCAAATTTCCGCATTGCGAAATTAATACATATCTGCGTAATGCCCGAGCTCCCAGTCGCTCACCGACTGGCTAAAACTGTCCCACTCCTGCTTTTTGATCGCCAGAAACTGCTGGCAGAAGTTCTGGCCCACAGCGTCTATCAGTGTTGTGTCGCTCGCCAGCGCGTCCAGCGCGGCACCCAGGTCACGCGGCAAACGCCCGGGCATGGTCTGGCCGCTGGCGAATCGTTCATACAAGTCTTCTGAGCAGGGTGGCGCCGGGATCAGGCCCTGATCAATGCCATCCAGCCCCGCAGCCAGGGTGGCGGCAATGGCGGCATACACATTGCACGATGGGTCTGGCAAGCGCCACTCCAGGCGCCCGGCCACGCTGCGCACCAGGCAGGTGCGGTTGTTGTCGCCATAGGCTTTCCACACCGGTGCCCAGGTGGTACCCGAGGCGCTGTTGCTGCACGCCAGCCGTTTGTAACTGTTGACGGTGGGAGCGCAAAGCGCACTCAAGGCACCGGCATGCTGTAACAAGCCGGCGACAAAACTGTAAGCCGTGCCACTGAGTTGCAGGGCATCGTTGCTATCCTGAAACACAGCCCGACCCTGTGCATCGGTCAAACTCATGTGAAAGTGCAAACCGCTGCCCGGCATGGAGGTAAAGGGTTTGGGCATGCAACTGAAAACACAGCCGTGCTTTTGCGCCACGGCATGCGCTGCCATTTTGAACAACATGAACCGATCGGCAGCCGCCAGTGCTTCATCAAAGCGGTAATTGATTTCATATTGACCACGGGCATCTTCGTGGTCCATTTGCTGCAGCCTGAAGCCCAGTTGCGTGAGCGTCTGGCGCATGTCATCCAGAAACGCATGGTTGCGGTGCATGGCCTTGAGATCGTATGAAGGTTTGCTCAAGTGATCCTGGGGGTCGGCACCCTGCCAGTTGCCTTGGTTATCCTGGCGCAACAAAAAGAACTCGGGTTCAATGCCGATCCACAAAGTCCAACCCCGTTCCTTGAGGCGACTCAGTTGGTGCTTGAGCAGTTGGCGTGAGCAGGTGGCCAGAGCCTCGCCGCCCGCGTAACCATCGCACACCGCATGGGCCACGCCGGGCAGCCACGGCAAGGCCCGCAACGACTCGATTTGCACCCGGCCATAGTATTCACTGCGCGCACCAAATCGCCCCAGACCGGTGCCCCAGATGCTGGGCCCGGCAAAGCCGGCGCCGGTTTCAACCCATTCTTTCAAGTCGTCAAGCGGCACCAGTTTGCCCTTGGCAACGCCATGCAGATCGCAAAACTGGGTCAGGATGCTGTGAATTCCTTGCGAAGACAGATCGTCGATCGCGGCTTGAATGGGGTCGGTTTGCGGCATGATGGTGCTGGCTCAATGTAACGATGGGCTCAATGGGGTCACACCGGACTGTCGATGCGGATCCATGTGGTTTTGGTTTCGGTGTACTTGTCAAACGCGTGCAGCGACTTGTCGCGCCCAACCCCGCTTTGTTTGTAGCCACCAAACGGCACCGTGATGTCGTCTTCGTCGTACTGGTTGACATGCACCGTGCCGGCACGCAGCGCGCGCGCCACGCCGTGGGCCTTGTTGATGTCACGCGTCCACACCGCCGCCTGCAGGCCATAGATGCTTTGGTTGGCCTGGCGCACCACCTCCAAGGTATCGGTGAACGACAGCACCGACAACACCGGGCCGAAAATCTCTTCGCGGGCAATCGTCATGTCAGGCGTGACGCCGGCGAAAACGGTGGGTTGTACGTAGCAGCCACCGCTATCGACCAGCGCCTGCTCACCACCGGCCAGCAAGGCCGCGCCTTCCTGCTTGCCCAGGTCGATGTAGCGCAACACCGATTTCATCTGGGTTTGATCGACGATGGCCCCCATCACGGTGCCTGGCTCCAGCGGATTGCCGGGTGCGTAGCCTGGCACCAAAGCCAGTGCCTTTTCAAGGAACTGCTCCTGGATGCGGGCCTCGACGAACAGGCGCGAAGGCGCGTTGCAGCTTTCCCCCTGGTTGAAGAAGATACTGCCCACCGCCGCCTGCACGGCCTTGTCGAGATCAGGGCAATCGGCAAACACGATGTTGGGCGACTTGCCGCCGAGCTCGGTCCAGGCACGTTTGAGGTTACTTTGCCCGGCCATCACATGAATCTGTTTGCCAACCCGGGTCGAGCCGGTAAAGGCAATGCAATCGACGTCCATGTGCAAGGCCAGCGGCGAGCCCGCCTCCGGGCCATAACCCGGCACCACATTGAAAACACCGGGCGGAATACCCGCCTCCAGCGCCAGTTCGGCCAGGCGCAGCGCCGTCAACGGGGACTTTTCGCTGGGTTTGAGCACTACAGAATTACCAGCGGCCAACGCCGGTGCAATTTTCCAGGCGGCCATGATCATGGGGTAGTTCCAGGGCACGATGACGCCCACCACGCCCATCGGTTCGCGCTGGATCAGCGCCAGCGCGGTGCTGGCGGTGGGTGCGATTTCGTCGTAGATTTTGTCCACCGCCTCGCCGTACCAGCGGATGCAGTTGGCCGCACTGCTGACATCCAGGCCACGCGCATACTGGATTGGCTTGCCCATGTCGAGTGTTTCCATCAAAGCCAACGCGTCAGCATGCGCCAGCAACTGGTCGGCAAACTTGATCATGATCCGCTTGCGCACGGCCGGCGCCAGGCCAGACCAGCGACGGTCTTCAAATGCCGCCCGTGCCGCTGCCACCGCCGCATCCACATCGGCCTGGCCGCAACGCGCCACGGTGGTGAGCAAGCGGCCATCCACTGGCGAAATACAGTCAAAAGTTTGACCGTCCCGGGCGTGAACGCGTGTGCCATTGATCACCGCCCGGCCATCATAAAGTTGTCCAACCATTTCAAAATCCTCAAAGATACGAGCGCTTTACGCCAAGGGGCAAAGCCTCGGGAAAATAGAATGAATTTACCGGGCCTGCAAAGCCGCCAGTTCAGCCCGGGTGGCCGCAGCAATCTCGCGCTCGCGGCGACGCGTCTGGCGCGCCACCCAGACGCTGTAGCCCACCACCACCAGAGTCACCGACACAATCAGCAGCGTGGCCGCTGCATAAATGGTCGGATTGATGCCGCGCCGGGCATAACCAAAGATCACTTGCGGCAGGGTGTTGACCCCGGGGCCGGACAAGAATTCGGCAATCACCACATCGTCGAACGACAGCGTGAAGGCCAGCAGATAGGCGGCAAAAATGGCTTGCACAATATTGGGCATGGTGATCAAAAAAAACACCTGAAACGGTTTGGCGCCGAGGTCCATGGCGGCTTCTTCGATGGCCCGATCCATCTCCAGCAGGCGCGACTGGATCACCACCATGCCATACGCCATGCCCAGCAGGGTATGACCCAGCACAATCGTGAGCATGCCGCGCTGCGGCCAGCCAAAGGCGTTTTGAATGCCCACCATCAGCAGCAGCAAAGACAAGCCAATCACCACCTCGGGCATCACCAGCGGGGCATTGACCATGCCCGAGAACAGCGTGCGCCCGGCAAAACGACGGTAGCGCACCAGCACAAAAGCGGCAAAGGTGGCCAGCACCGCCGAGGCAACGCCGGCAGCGGTAGCCACCTGGATCGACAGCCAGAAACCATCGACGATTTTGCTGTCACGCGTGAGCGCCTCGTACCAGCGCAGCGAGAAACCGGTAAACACCGCATCCTGGCGCGTGCTGTTGAACGAGAACACGATCATGAAAAACAAGGGCAGGTACAGAAACAGAAAAGTGAGTCCCAGCCACAACTTGCCAAAGTACCGATTCAGAAAATACTTCATGACGCAGGCCTCATGCTTTGGGTTCGGCCGCATCGCCGGTGTAATGGTAATAAATGGCCAGCGGCACCACGATCAGGCCAATCATCACCACTGCCAGCGCCGTGGCGCGCGGCCAGTTGTTGCTGCTGAACATTTCGTCCCAGACCACGCGGCCGATCATGATGTTCTCGGGGCCGCCGAGCAGCGACGGGATCACAAATTCACCCACCGACGGAATGAACACCAGCATGAAACCGGCGATGATGCCGGCCTTGGACAGCGGCACGGTGACCAGCCAGAACGCCTTGAACGGTGAGGCGCCAAGGTCGTAGGCCGCTTCCAGCAGGCGGAAGTCCATCTTGACCAGGTTCGCATACAAGGGCAGCACCATGAAGGGCAAATAGACATAGGTCATGCCGACCAGCATCGACACGTCGGTGTAGAGCATCTGCAGCGGCTCGTTGATCAGACCCAGTCCCATGAACATCTGGTTCAGCACGCCCTGATCGGCCAGGATGCCTTTCCAAGCATAGACCCGCAGCAAAAAGGAGGTCCAGAACGGCAACATCACCATCATCAACAAGGCCGGGCGCACGCTCGGCTTGGAACGGGCGATGAAATACGAAAACGGGTAGCCGATCACCAGGCACAGCAGCGCCGTGCACAGGGCGTACCAGAGCGAGCGCACGTAGGCCTCGATGTAGATGGTCTGAAAAAGCGCCCCACCCTCGCCGGCGCGAAAAATCGACCAGTAGTTTTCGTATTTGAGTTTGAGCAGGCCGGTGCTGGAATCCCAAATGGGCTTGAACGGCGAAATGTCGTTGCCCATATCGACAAAGCTGATGTAGAGCAGAATCAAAAACGGGAACATAAAAAACAGGATCAGCCAGACAAAGGGCACGCTGATCACAAAGCGTTTGCCGGGCATCGTGTAACTCAAATTGGCCATGACAACACCTCAATCGCGCAGCACGATGCCGGCGCCATCGTGCCACCAGAAGAACACATCGTCCTCCCAGGTGATGTTGCTCAGGTCGTGGCGCGAAGTGTTGGCTTCGGTGATCTTGACCTTGGTGCCGTCCGAGGCTGTGACGATGAAAGTGTTGTGCGCGCCAAAATAGGCAATCTCCTTGACTTTGCCTCTGAAAAGGTTGTGGTCAACGTCTGGTTTTTCTCTACTGATCTCGATTTTTTCAGGCCGCACGGCAATGGCCACAGGCATGTGCAGCGCACCACTGATGCCGTGCCCCACATGAATCTCGCCAATCTCGGTCTTGACGGCACACCGGTCAGGCTGATCCAGACTGAGCTTGCCATCGAACAGGTTGACGTTGCCGATGAAGTCCGCCACAAAACGGTTGGCCGGGTGCTCATACACCTCCTCAGGCGAGCCGACCTGCAACACCCTGCCCTTGCTCATGACCGCAATACGGCCGGCCATGGTCATGGCTTCCTCCTGGTCGTGCGTCACCATGACACAGGTCACACCCACTTTTTCAATGATGTTGACCAATTCAAACTGGGTTTGCTCGCGCAGTTTTTTGTCCAGTGCGCCCAGGGGCTCGTCGAGCAACAGCACCTTGGGCTTTTTGGCCAGACTGCGCGCCAGCGCCACCCGCTGCTGCTGGCCGCCCGATAACTGATGCGGCTTGCGTTTGGCGTACGGCGCCAATTGCACCAGGTCCAGCATTTCACCGACGCGCTGCTTGATGTCATTTTTGGGCAAGCCTTCACGCTTCAATCCAAAGGCAATGTTTTCCCAAATGTCGAGGTGCGGGAACAGCGCATAGGACTGGAACATCATGTTGAACGGGCGTTCATGCGGTGCCAGCCTGGCCACATCCTGGCCGCCCAGCAGAATGCGCCCCGATGTGGGCGTCTCAAAACCCGCCAGCATGCGCAACAAGGTGGATTTGCCGCAACCCGAACTGCCCAATAAAGCAAAAATTTCACCTTTGTTGATCGACAGGTTGACTTCATCGACCGCCACGGCTTCATCAAAGCGCTTGACCAGCTTCTCGGTCACGAGATAGTCTTTTTTGGAACCCACATCAGCCATGCTCAACCCTTTGTTTTCAGCGCATCATTTGAGACACAAAAAAGGGCTGTTCATACCGCGCGTACAAACAGCCCTCTGGCTTTCATCAATTCCAGGCTTTACTTGCCTTTTTTGAAGCTGTTGTAGGCATTGGCCATGGCTTCACGGGCTTCGTTGCTGAAGCTGCTCGGTGGAATCATCTTGGCAAAATAATCAGCATCGACAAATATCGTCTTGTTGGCGGCGATCTCCGGTTTGACCAGCGGTATGCCCGCCTTGTTGGCCGTGGGGTAGTTCATTTCGTTGCTCATGCGCGCGGCATTTTCGGCACGCAGATAGAAGTCAATGAAGGCGTGGGCATTGTTGGGATGCTTGGCATCCTTGGTGATGGCCATGGTGTCGAAAAAGATCAATGCGCCGGTGCTGGGCAACATGGACTCGATCTCGTCCTTGGACTTGTTCTCCTTGGCGCGCGCAGCGGCAATATTGATGTCGCCCGACCAGCCAATGGCCACACAGGCCTTGCCACCGGCGATATCGTCGATCATGGTCGAGCTGAAGATACGAACATCCTTGCGCACTTTGGCCAGCATCTCAGTGGCCAGCTTGTAGTCTGCCGGATCGTTGGAGTAGGCGTCTTTGCCAATGTAGTGCAGGGCCACAGGAATGATCTCGGTGGGCGAATCCAGGTAAGCAATGCCACAGGATTTGAGCTTGCTGGTGTATTCGGGTTTGAACACCAGGTCCCAGGCGTTTTCCGGCATGGGCATTTTGCCGAGGGCCTTGGCCACTTTGGTCTTGTTGATGCCCACCGTGGTGAATCCCCAGGCCCAGGGCACCAGGTGCTTGTTGTCGGGGTCGGTCTTGGCAGCCAGGGTGGCCATGATGGCGAGGTCGAGGTTGCTCAGGTTCTTGATCTTGGTCTTGTCCAGCGGCTGCAACAGGCCACCTTCGATTTGCGGCTTGGCAAACACCGAGCCGGGCACCACGATGTCGTATCCCGAATTGCCAGCCACCAGCTTGGCGTGCAAGGCTTCATTGGTCTCGAAGGTGTCGTAATTCACCTTGATGCCGGTTTCTTTCTCGAACGTGGCAATCATGCCCTCGGGAACGTAGTCGGGCCAGTTGTAAATGTTGAGCACCTTTTCTTCGGCGTTGACTGGCGCGGGTGCCGGGGCACTTGCCACCGGGGCCGGAGCGGGCGCGGGCGGCTCCTCTTTTTTGCCACAACCTGCAAAAACGATGGCGGAGAGCGCAAACGACCAAAGGTATTTTTTCATCATGAAAACACTCCGAATAAGAGAAAACGGTGAAGGGAACGCTAGTTTAAGCCTGGCAAAAACCAGACCAGCAAAATCTTTGAGGCTGGCGCTTAAATCAAACCTTTTTGGGTCAATTCCTGTTGCGTCAAGTCCAAAGCCAGGCGAATCAGGCACATCATGTCATCGATGTCGGCATGCGTCATGATCAAAGGCGGTGCAATGATCATGCGGTCACCCACCGCGCGCATGATCAGCCCATTCTGGAAACAATGGCGCCGACACATCATGCCCACGCCCAACTCTTCGGCAAAATGTTCCCGGGCAGACTTGTTTTTGACCAGCACCAAGCCCGCAGTGAAACCGCAGGTTTCGGCAACACCCACCAGCGGGTGTTCAGCGATGCTCTCAAAGCATTTGGCAAGATAAGGGCCAATATCGTCTTTGACGCGTTGCGGCAGTTGTTCGCTTTCCATGATGTCGAGGTTGGCCAGCGCCACGGCGCACGCCACCGGGTGGCCGCTGTAGGTGTAGCCGTGGTTGAACTCGCCGCCCCGCTCGATCAGCACCTTGGCCACGCGGTTGCCCACCATGACGCCGCCCAGCGGGATGTAGCCGCTGGTGACCGCCTTGGCGAAGGTGACCAGGTCGGGCTTGTAGCCAAATTTTTCGTAGGCGAACCAGTGGCCGAGGCGGCCAAAGGCGCAAATCACCTCGTCGCTGATCAGCAGGATGCCGTATTTATCGACGATGCGCTGGATTTCAGGCCAGTAGCTGGTCGGCGGAATGATCACGCCGCCGGCGCCCTGGATCGGCTCGGCAATGAAGGCGGCCACCTTGTCGGCACCCAGCGCAAGAATTTTTTCTTCCAGCCAGCCAGCGGCGCGCAAGCCAAACGCATCGGCGCTTTCGCCCGGCAAGCCATTTTCAAAAAAGTAGGGTTGCTCGATGTGGGTGATGTTGGGGATCGGCAAATCGCCCTGCGCGTGCATGCCGCTCATGCCGCCCAGCGAAGCCCCGGCCATGGTGCTGCCGTGGTAGGCATTGTGGCGGCTGATGATGACCTTGCGCTGCGGTTGCCCGAGCAGGTCCCAGTAGCGGCGCACCATGCGCACGTTGGAATCGTTGCTCTCGGAGCCGCTGCTGGAATAGAACACATGCTCGAACGTGCGGTCGCCCACCTTGGGTGCCAGCGCGGCCAGGCGCGTGGCCAGCTTGACCGCCGGCACGTTGGTGGTCTGAAAAAAGCTGTTGTAAAACGGCAGCGTCATCATCTGGTCATAGGCAGCCTGCGCCAGTTCCTTGCGGCCATAGCCCACGTTGACGCACCACAGGCCGCTCATCGCGTCGAGCATTTTTTCACCCTCGGAATCCCAGATGTAGATGCCTTCGGACTTGACGATCACGCGCGCGCCGCGCGTGGCCAGATCGCCATGGTCGGTGAACGGGTGAATGAAATGGGCACTGTCCAGTGCCTGAATCTCGGAGGTGGACAAGGAGTGTGAAGAGGTGATCGGTGCGTTCATTGGGGGTCGTCCTTGCGGCAAAAAAATACGTAACTGGGGCGTCACACGTGCAACAGCAGGTGCTCGCGCTCCCAGGGCGAAATCACTTTCATGAACTCGTCGAACTCAAGCTCCTTGATTTCCGAATAGACGGTGATGAATTCCTTGCCCAGCACCTCGTGCAGGTCGGACTCGCGACGCAGCCAGTCCAGCGCTTCGCCCAAGCTGCGCGGCAGCGAGTACGGCGACAGATAGGCGTCGCCCTTCATCTCGGCCTTGGGCTTGATCTTGTTCTTGAGCCCCAGGTAACCGCAGGCCATGGTCATGGCCAGCGCCACATAGGGATTGGCATCGGCGCCGATCACGCGGTTCTCGACCCGGCGCGCTTCCGGCGACGAAATCGGCGAGCGAATGCCCACGGTGCGGTTGTCATAGCCCCACTCGATGTTGATCGGGGCGGCGGTGTTGCGCGACAGGCGACGGTAACTGTTCACATAGGGCGCGACGAGCACCATGGCCGCCGGAATGTAGCGCTGCAAGCCACCGATGTAGTGCATGAAGGCCTCGGACGGCGTACCGTCTTCGTTGCTGAAAATGTTCTTGCCGG
>PHCO01000361.1 GCA_002842265.1 Betaproteobacteria bacterium HGW-Betaproteobacteria-18
TCTGGATTTGTTCCCGTCAAAACAAATCGAAAAGCTAAATTATCTGCATTTCAATTTTTGGGAAAAAGTGCGAACGACCATACGACGCAAAATTTGAAAGCCATCAATGTGAAGAGGCTGGAGTTTGACCGCTCTTCAGGAGGTCTTCGTTCAGTGTCAGGAACTTCATCCCTTTGAATTCTGCATTGCCTTTGCGACGACGTTCGACATTCTTTTTGATGTTGTCGTTCACGTACTTGAGCAGGGGAACCTCTACAGATTTCGGTGAGGTCGAGTGGATAAAATGAACTTCGCCATCTTTCCCGTGGGCGATGAGACCAACGTGTCCAACCCAAACGCCGCCATCGCCAACCCCCCGCACGATATTGACGAAGTCTCCGTCTTTCAGCTTCCCGGCCACACTGGCAATGGCTTCTGCGGGGATGTATTCGTCTTCGAGGGTCTGAACAGGGATGCCTTGTCCAACTCCGAATTTTGCGAAAAACGATGAACGATCGATCTTTTCGCGATAATGCGTCACGGTGGTTGCGTCCAGTTTTGTTGTCATGTCAGTCAGCAACCAGCGATTGTTCACGATCCAGTCCGCCTCGGTGAAATGGTTGCGTGTCACAAGACCGATCTCGCCATTCTTATAGCGAAGCTTCTGCAGATTTGCGAAGAAAGCCGTCCAGTTGCAGGAGAGCGCCATGGCATAAGTATGCTCGGAGAAAACGACGCAGTCGCCATGGGTCAGATCAAACAGGGGTTGGTCGTCATGGATCTCGTAGGGGAATTCGCCGAGGAGATACATGTCATAGGGTTGTCCCAGATTTTTTCGCGCGATGTGAACCACTCGTTCACGCAGTGATGGTTGGGTTTTGCAAAGGTTCCCCAGATACAGGTCCACCTCTTTAGGTTCCATTTTATAAATAGGTGTTTTCTCCAGCTTGGTGAGGGCCGACGACGACTGTTCATCCGTCAATCGAGGGTTGGGCATCTCTTGCAAATACCAAGCTTGCCAACGCGTGGGCAGCTTCTTCCACGGATAATCGTGCAGGTATGTGAGCAGGCGCCAATGCTCGGCATTCTTCTTGAGCTGATCGGGATCGCCATTGGCCATCAGTTTTCGAATTTCTGTGCGTGCACGAGCATGCAACGCAGACGTTGTTTCTTTGGCCTTGGGCTTCATGTTCCAAACGTGAGCGGCGAATGCCCCGTCCATTAAGGATTTCGGCTCGGGTGCCTCTTGAGACGGTGGGGGGGCGGCGTAGGCGTGGGTGCCTGAAAGAAATATCGCAACGGTAAGCGATGCGAGCAAGCAGCGAAAAATAGGGGCGAGCATTAAGATCATCTCCGATTTAGAATAGCGTAATGGGTACGGACGAGATGAAGCGTTATCGTTGGATAAGTCAAGGTTGCGGTGCTACCTTGTTGTAATTTCGAGCCCTGTCCGCCGCTTGCTCATGAGCAGACGTTCGAGAGGTTTTTTATGGTTGCATAACCCACACCTCACCCGCGCTTTTGGATGGCTGAATATATCCACTCAGGAGTAAAGAATGGCGAAGTATCTGGTGACCGGCGG
>PHCO01000362.1 GCA_002842265.1 Betaproteobacteria bacterium HGW-Betaproteobacteria-18
CCTTGGTGGCCCAGGTGTCGCAGGCGAAGGTGGTCTGCTGACTCATGACGGGCTCGACGTGGCGGGAAACACGAAGTGGCGAACGATTGGAATATCGCACGATCCTGTCGGTTTGTGCAGAGCCTCCCTAGTGATCGTGCAGCCATTCCAAGATTCGCTCTGGATACACTCCCGACCGCTGCTCCTCAGCCAGTGGGTGATCGACGCCGGCCTCAAACAGGAATTGCGGTGGGGTTGTGGGTCCTGTCAGCTGGAGCCCGCCTGGCAACCCAAGGGTGGGTGGGTATCCTCGGACCGCATTGGCCACCGTCGCCACAAACGACGGCTCCGCTGCCTGGTCGGGTGCATCCCAGAGCGCGCCCACACGATCAAACGTCGCAGCGGACACTTCGACCCAGAGTCCCCAGCAGCACTCGCGCGGCGCTCCCCGCACGGGGACAGGCATGAGCGCGCGGAGAAAGTACCGGCGCTCGGTGTCCGCTGCATCACGAATGCGACAGTCGTCGTTCGAGCAGTGGGCGCGATACCCGCGCTCGGCCTCCGGAATCTCCAAGAACGCATCGGGGTGCCGGTAAATGGGCTCAAGCTCGGTCCACTCGTGATCGGCCCCACAGGTTGAACATCGCATGGGAGCTCCCGCCCGTCGAGGCGTGTACGTCTAGCGTCGTGCATTTCTGCGTCGGAGCCCGCCGAGGCCCGTGCGTACTCCAAAGAATATACAGCGCGCGGGCCGAGGTACGTGGCCCCGACCGCAGGAAACGCTGGTCAGGAGGCGCCGCGCACGCGGCTATAGCAGAAGTGATCACAGGGGTCCGGAGATACGTTGGGGTTCGACCCCCAGCGACGGAGAGTGCCTTCCAGGGTGAAGCCCGCCTTCTCGAGCACCCTCACGGACTGCACGTTCGCCGTGTGGCACGTAGCCCAGGTGCGATGCGCACCGCCCTGCTCTAGCCACCAGGTAGACACCGGCCGCAACGCCTCGGCCATGAACCCGCGCCCCCAACCATCCTGGCGCAGCACGTAGCCAAAGTTCACCCCATGCTCGTCCACTCGGCTTGCCAGGGAGCCCACCACCCGATTGGTCGTGCGTTCCACCAGGAAGTGGATATAGGCACTCCCGTCGAGCCACGCTGCCTCGCACCTGGCAATATGCGATTCGGCTTGGGCGACGCTTCCGTGCGGTTGCCACGAAAGGTACCGGAGCGCCTCGATGTCCTGAGCCCAACCATCGAACATGGCCGGCGCATCGCGCATTTCTGGGCGGCGCAGCAATAGCCGTTCGGAGTGAAAAGTTTCGGGCGGAATCAAAGCCGACACAATCGCTCCTTCGCCTCCTGACGATTTGAACTTCAACCGCGAGATCGCCTGCCCAGCCAACCTGTGTCCACATGCCCAGCGGTCTCGTCGGTCTGCCAGTTCGGGTTAGACCGCTCACGACGCACCGAGCTACACCGGGCCGAGCTCGGAGCCAGCAGGAATCCAGCCGAGTCCGCCGCACTCGCAGATGATGCTGTCAGCGCCAGGCGGCAAGATCGGCTGGCCCGTGCCCCCGCACGTCGG
>PHCO01000083.1 GCA_002842265.1 Betaproteobacteria bacterium HGW-Betaproteobacteria-18
CACCATGCTTGCGTGCGCACCGATGAGTTGTGTTTTTTGGCTATTCATGTCCATTCATGGCCTCTGTTGCCAGCGCGAGTTCGCGCAATGCGAAGCGTGCCCAAACCGAGTTGCAGGGATTGCCGTTGGAGATGTGCAAGGTCTGGGCATGGGTGTCATACGCCACAGATGACAAGGTGCGTGACTGCGTCTGGCTGCTCGCCGGTGCATGCAGGCAGATGCTGCCCTGATCCTGGTGGCTCGACATCAGGGCCTGCGCTTTTGCCAAGTCCATGTCACCGCGTTGCTGCGCCAGCCAGGACTGAACTTGCGCCAGCCGCAGCGGCGATGAGTCGCTCAGGTCATCCGTCGGTGACAGCATGTGACTGGCCATGCGCGCGTCCAGGTAATGGTTGGTTCGCGCCACCGATGTCATCGAGCGCGTGATGACGGGCGCTTGTGCATGCCCCAGTTCGACACAGGCCGTGGTGCCGCAGGCATCACCCAGCACCAGCGAGCCGCCACCCGCGTGCGGCACTGCGGCGATGAATGCCAAAGCCTCGTCAACATCAGCACACTCGCGCAACAGGGCCGTCATCAAAAAATAGCGCAGCCAGCCGACACCGTGATCGCGGGTGCCGATTTGCGTGTCCACCACGGCCAGCCCGGCGGCGTTCATGCCGCTGGAAAAGGCGCCCGGGCTGCCCAGGCTGCCAACACACAGCTGCGCGCGCGCACCGGCAGCGGGGTCGCAGTGCAAAAAGACCTGTTGCAGGATGCCGTGCTCGCCGCGGTAGTCCCGGTTTTTCACCACCAGGGCGCCGCCAGCGCCCAGGCAGTGCGCCCAGGAGGTACAGCCATCGCGCTCTGCGGGAGCCGTTGCCGATATGTCCGCCAGAATGTTGGCATGCAGGTAAGCCAGTACCTCGTCATGCGTCAGGCCATAGCCGGTGGCAATGCCCAATGACTCGTCAAAGCCCGGACGATCCTGGTCGGCCAGAAATTCCTTTTGCTGTTTCAGATAGTTGGCGACTGACGGCTGCTTCAGCATGGGCTGGACGGACGCCAGCCGCGCCGAAATGGCAGCGCGCACCCGCGGCACCAGGTCAGGCCTGCGCAAGGCTTGTTGCTGCCCGCGCGACAGTGCTGACCCTGCCAATGTGATCAACGCCAGTGCTTCATTCACGGGTGTCGCTCCTCAGGCAGGCCACACTGTGCATGGCCTCCGCATTCAGGGGTTTCAGGCGTTGGGACTGGCCGCTGCACTCGGGCAGGGCCACCGGGCATCGGGTGTGAAATTTGCAGCCGCTGGGCGGGTTCAGGGGCGAGGGCAAATCACCGCTCAACACGGTGCGGGTGCGCTCTGTGGCGGGTACCAGGCGCGGCACCGCAGACAGCAGCGCCTGCGTGTAAGGATGCTGTGGCCGGGCGATGATGTCCAGGGTGCGGCCGATTTCCACAATTTCGCCCAGGTACATCACGGCGATGCGATCGGCCAGATGGCCCACTGCCGCAATGTCGTGCGAGACAAAAATATAGGTCAGGTTGAATTCGGCCTTGAGTTCACCCAGCAATTCCAGAATCTGCGCCTTGATTGACACGTCCAGCGCCGACACCGGCTCGTCGCACACCACCAGCGCCGGGCGCGACACCAGGGCACGGGCGATGCCGATGCGCTGGCGCTGGCCGCCCGAGAACTGGTGCGGGTAACGGTCGAACTGATCGGGCCGGAAGCCGACGCGCTGCAAAATTTGCTCGACCTGGGCGTTGTTTTCATCGGCGCTGTCGCTGCCGTGCAACTGCAAGGGCAGCAAGACGATTTCCCGAATCGACTTGCGCGGGTTCAGCGAGGCGTAGGGGTCCTGGAAAATGATTTGCAGGCGCGCGCGCATGCGCATCATCTGGCCGGCGTTCATGGCCGACAGGTCCTGCCCATCGAACACCGTGCGCCCGCTGCTGGGTTCGACCAGGCGCAAGATGGCGCGGCCCAGCGTGGACTTGCCACAGCCCGATTCTCCGATCAGTCCCAGGGTTTCGCCGCGCTGCACCTCCAGCGTGACACCGTTGAGGGCGTGCACCACGCTGCGGTTTTCTCCGGTGAGGCGCTGGGCCAGGCTGCGCGGGCGCTCGAAGTGTTTGACCAGAGCCTCAACACGTAACAAGGGGGCGTTCATGGCTTTAGCTCTCTTCAATCTGGATGCAACGCACGTCATGGGCATCGGCATGGCGCGTCAGGGCAATCGCTGCCAGGCAGGCATCGGTACGCTGTGTGCAGCGCGAGTAAAAATGGCATTGCGCCGGGAAGTTGATCAAATTGGGCACCGTGCCGGGTATCGGACGCACCGGGGCGGACAAGTCCTCGACCCGCGGCGTGGCTTGCAGCAAGCCCCGCGTGTAAGGGTGTTTGGGCGCGCCAATCACCGTGGCCGTCAGGCCCGACTCGACCACCTGGCCGGCATACATCACCACGACACGGTCGCATTGCTCGGCGACCACGCCCAGATCATGCGTGATCAGCACCATGCTCATGCCGAGTTTGCGGCGCAGGGACGCAATCAGTTCCAGCACCTGGGCCTGGATCGTCACATCGAGCGCGGTGGTCGGCTCGTCGGCAATCAGCAAGCGCGGCTTGCAGGCCAGCGCAATCGCAATCATGATGCGCTGGCGCATGCCACCCGAAAACTGGTGCGGGTAGTCTTTCAGGCGCGACTCGGCTGATGGAATCCCGACCAGCGCCAGCATCTCAACGGCGCGTGAGCGGCCCTGGCGCTTTTGCTGCCACCAGGACAGCCCCGCGATGTCCTCGTCGTGCGCCAGGATCACCTCCAGCAATTGCTGCTCGATGGTCATGGCCGGATTGAGTGCAGTGAGCGCATCCTGCATGGTCATGGCAATCTGTTTGCCGCGGATGCGGCGCATGGCCTCGGGCGACAGCTTGCGCAGATCGGTGCCGTCAAATATCACTTGGCCCGCGGCAATCTCGCCTGGCGGCTTGATCAGGCCCATCACGCTGGCAAAGCTCACGCTCTTGCCCGAGCCGGACTCGCCCACGATGCCGACACACTCGCCGGGCATCACATCCAGGCTGACGTCCTGCACCGCCTTGAGCAAACCGCTGGGGGTCGAAAACTGGGTACTCAAGCCCCTGATGCTCAGAATGGGGCGCTGTTTTGTTTCTGTGGTCATGGTGTTCATGTGCTGGCCTGGCTCACAACTTATTCATGCAAGCGCGGATCGAAGGCATCGCGCAGGCCCTGGCTGGCCACATTGATGGCCAGCACCAGCAACAGGATGGCCACACCGGAGAAAGTCGATATCCACCAGGCATCCCAAATGAATGAGCGGCCGTCCGCCACCAAAGAACCCCAGGAGGCCGTGGGCGGCTGCACGCCAATGCCCAGGAAAGACAGACTCGCCTCCAGGATGATCACATGGGCCATGCGCAGCGTCGAGACCACGATCACCGAGGACAAAATATTCGGCAGTATCTCGCGCGCCATGATGTACAGCTTGGAGGCGCCCACCGCGCGCGCCGCCTCGATGTATTCGACCTCGCGCAGGGCCATGGTCTCGCCGCGCACCAGGCGGCAGGGGATCACCCACTCCTTGTAGGCCAGCGCCAGGATGATGTTCTGCAGACCCGGCCCCATCATGGCCATCAAACCGATGGCGAACAGCAGGTAGGGAAACGCCAGCAGGATGTCCACCACGCGGGAGATCATGGTATCGACCCAGCCGCGTAAATAGCCCGACAACAGCCCCGCCACCACGCCGATGGCGGTGGCGATAAAGATCACGGCACAGCCGATGAAGATCGACACCCGCGAGCCATAAATAATGCGCGACAGCAGGTCACGCCCCAGGGCATCGCAGCCCAGCGGGTAAGCCCACTCGCCGCCCTCCATCCAGACCGGGGCCTGCAGGCGGCGCAGCAAATCGCTGTCGTTGGGGTCTTGCGGGGCAATCCATGGCGCAAAGATCGCCATCAAAAGAAACAGCAGCACCACGGCGCTGGCCGCCATGGCAAAACGGTTTTGGGTGAACCGTCGCCAACTCAGGCGCAGCGGCGATTCGGCTTTTGTCGTTGGAGATGAGTTTGCCGTCAAGGCCATTGGTGCCGATGTCATAAACGAACCCGTGGATTCAGCACGGTATAGAGCAAATCTGCCAGGAAGTTGATCACTACATAGGTCAGGGCATAGAGCAGAATGGCCGCCTGGATCAATGGGTAGTTGCGGGTAAAGATGCTTTCCACCACCACCCGGCCCAGACCTGGCCAGCCAAAAATGGTTTCCACAATCATGCTGCCACCCAGCAACGAGCCCACTTCCAGCGCCGCCATGGTCACGGTCGGAATCAGGGCGTTGCGCAGCGCATGGACAAACAACACCCGCCGGGTGGTCAGCCCCTTGGCATGGGCAAACGTCACGTAATCCTGGCGCAACACCTCGAGCATGGAGGTGCGGGTGACGCGAGTCAGCACGGCGGCCATCGGCAAGCCCAGGGTCAGGGCCGGCAACACCAGATGCGACACGGCCGAAGCAAACACCTCAAAGTTGAGCGCCAGCAGCGCGTCAATGGTCAGAAAATGCGTCACGATGGGAACCTGGCTGGCGATGTCGCTGCGCCCGGAAATAGGCAGCCAGTGCATCCAGACACCAAATACCAGCATCAGCAGCAAGCCAAACCAGAAGCCGGGCATGGAAATACCCAGCAAGGAGCCCAGGGTGGCGAGCCGGTCCATCCAGGTGTTTTTTCTGACGGCTGCCAGCACCCCCAGCGGTATCGCCACCAGCAGGGCAATCACGAGCGCCGCGACCGTCAGTTCCACCGTGGCCGGCAGGCGCTCCAGAATCACCTCGCTGACCGGACGGCGATGAAAGTAGGAATAGCCGAAGTTGCCGGTTGCGGCATTTTTCAGGAAGTGCACAAAGCGCTGCGCCGCCGGCAGATCCAGCCCCATGTCCTTGCGCAGCGCGTCACGCTGCTCGGTGGTGGCCTGCTGTTCGCCCAGCATGATGTCCACCGGGTCGCCGGGTGTGACCAGCATCATCAGGAAGACGATGGCCGACACCCCCAGCATGACGGGAATGAGCTGAAACACGCGTTCCAACAATTTGCCTAAATTCAAGGGAATCTCCAGGTGAAAAAGCCAGCGACCTCCCTGACCAGGCGCTTTGCGTTGCGCCTGGTCAAGTCAGGAAAACGACGCGACTTCGGGTTTACTGGATGTAGGCGCGATGCAGGTTGACGCGCGAATCAGCGCTGGGTTGCCAGCCTTTGAGGCGTTTGGAAACCCCATACACATCCTCAGGCACCCACAGGAAGATCCAGGGTGCATCGGCGTTGACCTGTTTTTGGGCTTTCACAAACAGGTCGGCACGCTTGGTGGCATCGGTCTCTGTGCTGGCTGCGCTCAGCAAACCATCCACCACGCCACTGGAGTAGCCAGCGGAATTGCCTCGGTCATTGGTTTTGAGGGTGGGGGCAAAAATATCTTCCGGGTCCAGCGAACCATTGCCCCATGACGTGTACCACATGTCGCCGGTCTTGTTCTTGTCTTGCAGCCACTTGGTTCTGAGCACCGTGCCTTCGCCCACCACCACCTTGGTGCGGATGCCGGCCTTGGTCAACAGCGAGCCAATGGCCTGGGCGGTTTCGGCAAACGAGCCTTCCACATCCAGCGTGACATCGATGCCATTGGGATAACCCGCCTGCGTCAGCAACTGTTTGGCCTGCGCCAGGTTGTAGTCGTAGGTTTTCAGGCTCGGATCAAAGCCAAAGGCATCGGGCGACAGCACGCCATTGATGGGTGTGGCGGTGTTTTGCAGGATGCGCGCAATCAGCAATTTTTTGTCAAGCGCATGGTTGGCGGCCTGGCGCACCAGCGGGTTGTTGAAGGGCGGCTTGGTGTTGTTGAGCGACACAAAGAATGTCCGTGTGCCACGCACCTTCATCACCACGGCGTTTTTGCTGCTCTCGATCTGCTTGATCATGTGCGCCGGCAGTTCTGTGGCAATGTCAACGTCACCGGCCAGCAGCGCAGCGACGCGCGATGCGTTCTCGGGGATGATCTTGAAAATCACGCGGTCAGCCTTGGCTGGGCCGACTGGTGGAATCTCGGCTGAGCCGCCGTAGTAGCCGGCAAAACGCTCCATCGTGATGGAGTCCCCGCGGCGCCAGTCAACCAATTTGAACGGCCCGGTGCCGTTGACCTGGGTCGCCATGCCCTTGTCGCCGACTTTTTGCACAAAGGACTTGGACACCACCTCCTGAAAAGGCAGCATCGACGGCAGGATGGCCCAGGGTGATGCCAGCGTGAAGCGCACGGTGTATTTGTCAACCGCAGTCACTTCTTTCATGGGGCCGAGCAGGCCGGCGCGCGGACTGCTTTTGCCGTCGATCATGTCTTTCTTGATGATGCGGTCAAAAGTGAACTTGACGTCTTCAGCGGTCATCTCATCGCCGGAGTGGAACTTGACCCCCTGCTTGAGCTTGAATTCGTAGTTGGTGGGGTCGATCTGTTTCCAGGATGACACCAACTCGGGCACCACTTTCATTTTGGCGTCGCGGGTGACGAGTCCGTCGTACATGTTGCGAACAATGGTTTCGGTCTCGCGGGAGCGATGGTTGCCCGGGTCAAGCGTCAAGGCATCCAGCCCAAAACCAACCCGGATATCTGCTGCCTGCACGCTCATGGCAGAAATAGCAAGAATTGGCATGGTCAGCCAACTCAAGTAGTTTGATGTCTTCATGTTTACCTTCAGGAACAGGGTTGTAAAACGGACTCACATTCAAGTCCACGATAGATGACAAGCAATGGTTAAGCAGATTTTGTGCCACATCACCCGGACGAAAAAGATGGTAGAAACCCTTAGGAAAACACCCTGCGATCGGCTGTGTTCGGGCCTTTTGTCACTGCATTTTTACATGAATGCGTGATTATTTTATGTTTGCGTGAAATACACGCATTGGGACGATGGCGGCGCCTGCAAGACGGGCAAGACGGGCAAGACCCCAGCATGGTGCCGTTCAACGGGTTACCTGTCGAACTGTGTCTGAGCTGGTTTTGAACGCTTGGGCAAGTGCTCAGGGGCTCAGCATCCGCTCGACATAGCGCGCGATCAGGTCAATCTCCAGGTTGACGCGTGAGCCAGCTTGCAGCGTGCCCAGCGCGGTGTTTTGCACGGTGTGCGGGATCAGGTTGATGCGCATTTCGCAACCTTCGGCACTGTCCTGGATCTGGTTCACGGTCAGGCTGACGCCGTTGACGGTGATGGAGCCTTTGTAGGCCAGGTATTTGGCCAGGGCGGTTGGTGCCAACACCTGCAGTTGCCAGCTTTCGCCGACCTGCGCAAAGTAGGTGACACGGCCGATGCCATCGACATGGCCCGAGACAATGTGGCCGCCCAAGCGGTCGTGGGCGCGCAGGGCTTTTTCCAGGTTGATGGCGCCCAACTGGTCAAGGCCGGCGGTCTTGTCGAGCGACTCGGCCGAGATGTCGATGGTGAACTGGTGCTGGGTTGCGTTGAGTGTGGTCACGGTCATGCAGGCACCGTTGAGCGCAATGCTGTCGCCCAGGCCCACGTCGTCGAGATAGCCGGGGGGGCAAGTGATGGTCAGGCGCTTGCCGTGGGCGTCAGAGCTGCCCAGGGGGTACACGGCGCTGATGCGCCCGGTGCCGGTGATGATGCCTGTAAACATGTTTTTTTGATGGGTTGTGCAGGGCCGCTGCCCGGTCTCTTAAAAAATGTCGCGGCCGCTGACGCGGGCCACCACACGCAGGTCTGGTCCCAGCATGGCCGTGGACTTGAACTCCAGTGGCAGGGCTTGCGCCAGATATTGCAGCGGCCCAAAGTGTGCCATGCCGCGCCCCTGGCCAATCAGTTTGGGAGCCAGATAAACCACAAACTCATCGACCAGACCCTCGCGAATCAGCGAGCCGTTGAGTTTTTCACCGGCTTCCACGTGCAGCTCGTTGATTTCGCGGCGCGCCAGGTCGCGCAGCATGGCGGCCAGATCGACCTTGCCGTTGGCGCCCGGCAGCAGCACCACGGTGGCACCGCGCGCCTCCAGCGCGGCCTGTTTGGCGGCATTGGGCACGGCAGCGTAGATCAGGAGCGCCCGGCCCGTGATGAACAGTGCCGCGTCGAGCGGCGTTTCCAGGCGGCTATCGACCACCACCAGGGCGGGTTGTCGCGGCGTCTCCACCAGCCGCACGTCGAGCTTGGGGTTGTCGGCCAGCACCGTGCCAATGCCGGTGAGCACGGCGCAGGCACGGGCGCGCCAGGCGTGGCCGTCGGCGCGGGCGGCAGGGGAGGTAATCCACTGGCTGACGCCGTTGTCGAGCGCGGTTTTGCCGTCGAGCGAGGCCGCCAGCTTCATGCGCACCCAGGGGGTTTGGCGCACCATGCGGCTGAAAAAACCGATATTGAGTTCGCGTGATTCGGCGCCATCAGGACCCACTTCAATGTCAATACCGGCGGCGCGCAAGCTTGAAAAGCCCTGGCCGGTGACCAGGGGGTTGGGGTCCCCGATGGCGGCGACCACTTTTTTGATGCCAGCGGCAATCAGCGCATCACAGCATGGCCCGGTGCGGCCCTGGTGCGAGCAGGGCTCCAGCGTGACATAAGCCGTGGCGCCCACCACGCTGTGGCCGCGGGCGGCGGCATCGCGCAGTGCCATGATCTCGGCATGGGCCGCGCCGGCGCGCTGGGTATGGCCCTGGCCCAGAACTTGTCCGTCCGGGGTGGTGATGACGCAGCCAACGCGCGGGTTGGGAGAAGTGATCAGCAGGCTTTGCGCGGCCAGGGCCAGCGCCTGCTGCATGAAGGGGTCTGATTCAGGCACGGTCATGACGATGGGTGGCACGGGGTTGGCAGCATCAAATGGCAGCTTCCAACCCATTGTTGAAATGCTCCTGCATGCGTTGCGTGCAAAGCCGGGCGTCACGTGCCGTGAGGGCGGCCATGATGGCGCGGTGTTCGTCCAGCGACTCCTGGATGCGCCCGGATTTGAGCAGCGAGTTGTGGCGGTTGAGCTTCATGACCTTGCGCAGGTCGGCCACCATCTGGTTGCGCCAGCGGTTGTCGGCAATTTCCAGCAAACGCATGTGAAAACGCTCGTTGATTTCAAAAAAGCGTGCGCGGTCCACTTGTTCAGGTTTGACGGTGTTTTCCAGCTCCTGGTGCAGCGCCAGCAACTCAACCACCTGAGCCTCATTGGCTGTATGCGCTACCACGCCTGCTGCATCGGATTCGAGCAGGCTCAGCAGGTGATAGACATCGGCCAGGTCGCGCTCCGAGACTTCGGTCACGTAGGCACCCCGGCGCACTTTCATGGTCACCAGCCCTTCGGTGGCCAGTACCTTGAGCGCTTCACGCATCGGGGTTCGGCTGATGCCATAGTCATGGGCAATTTTTAGTTCGTCAATCCAGCTGCCAGGCGCCAGTTCACGACTGAAAATGCGCTGACGCAATAACTCAGCAACTTCTTCGTAGAGTGCGCGGGGGGCTAATGAAAGTTCTGCCATGGTGTAAATTGTAAGCTGGAAGGAATTTTTTGCATCAATAATTATAAATAACGTAAACTCGCTTGCTCTGAATGCGCATCGCTGTCACAGTGGATGGCGCTGACGATCCAACTTTAAACTGCTTTCCACCATGACCCAAAACATCCCTGAATTTCAGCCCGCCAATTTGGATGCCTGGGCCAAAGCTGCCGCCAAATCTGCGCCAGGGGGCGATGTCAACGCGCTCAACTGGCTGACGCCCGATGGCATTTCGGTCAAGCCCTTGTACACCGCAGAAGACACGCAAAACCTGTCCTACGCCAACACGCTGCCAGGCTTCGAGCCCTACCTGCGCGGCCCGCAGGCCACCATGTACGCGGTGCGGCCCTGGACGATTCGCCAGTACGCGGGTTTTTCCACTGCTGAGGAATCCAACGCGTTCTACCGCAAGGCGCTGGCCGCTGGCGGGCAGGGCGTGTCGGTCGCGTTTGATCTGGCCACGCATCGCGGCTACGACTCCGATCATCCGCGGGTGACCGGTGACGTCGGCAAGGCCGGTGTGGCCATCGATTCGGTCGAAGACATGAAAATTTTGTTCGACCAGATTCCGCTGGACAAAGTGAGCGTGTCGATGACCATGAACGGCGCCGTGCTGCCGGTGCTGGCCGGCTATGTGGTGGCGGCCGAAGAGCAGGGCGTTTCGCAAGACAAGCTCAGTGGCACGATTCAGAACGACATCCTCAAAGAGTTCATGGTGCGTAACACCTACATCTACCCGCCCGAGCCCAGCATGCGCATCATCGGCGACATCATCGAGTACACGGCCAGGCACATGCCGAAATTCAACTCGATTTCCATCAGTGGTTACCACATGCAGGAAGCTGGCGCCAACCAGGCGCTGGAGCTGGCGTTTACCCTGGCCGACGGCAAGGAATATGTCAAGACCGCCATCGCCAAGGGCATGGATGTCGATGACTTCGCTGGCCGACTGAGCTTTTTCTGGGCCATCGGCATGAACTTCTACCTGGAAGTGGCCAAGATGCGCGCGGCGCGCCTGCTGTGGTGCCGCATCATGAAGGGCTTCAACGCCAAAAACCCCAAATCGCTCATGCTGCGCACGCACTGCCAGACCAGTGGCTGGAGCCTGACCGAGCAGGACCCGTACAACAACGTGGTGCGCACCACCATCGAAGCCATGGCCGCGGTGTTTGGCGGCACGCAGAGCCTGCATACCAATTCGTTTGACGAGGCCATTGCCCTGCCGACCGAATTCAGCGCGCGCATTGCCCGCAATACCCAGCTCATCATCCAGGAAGAAACCCACATCACCAACGTGATCGACCCCTGGGCCGGCAGCTACATGATGGAAAAACTCACCCAGGACATGATGGACGCGGCCTGGGCCATCATCGAAGAGGTGGAAGCCATGGGTGGCATGACCAAGGCGGTGGACAGCGGCTGGGCCAAGCTCAAGATCGAAGCGGCTGCGGCAGAAAAACAGGCCCGCATCGACAGTGGCAAGGACGTGATCGTGGGCGTGAATAAATACAAGCTCAAAACCGAAGACGCCATTGAAGCCCGAGACATCGATAACGTGGCGGTGCGCGACTCGCAAATTGCCCGCCTCAATGCCATCAGACAGCAGCGCGATGCAGCCCAGGTGCGGCAGGCGCTCCAGGCGATTGAAGCGGCTGCCGCCAGCGGCAATGGCAATCTGCTGGATTTGTCCATCAAGGCGGTGCGCGCCCGTGCCACGGTGGGTGAAATCAGCGATGCCATGGAAAAATCCTTTGGCCGCCACCGCGCCGACACGCAAAAAGTGACTGGCGTTTATGCCGCGGCTTACGATACCGATGCCACTGCTGGAGACACCATGGATTACTGGAACGCACTCAAGGCAGAAATTGCCGACTTCGCCACCGCCCATGGCCGTCGCCCGCGCGTGATGATCAGCAAGTTGGGCCAGGACGGCCACGACCGCGGTGCCAAAGTGGTGGCCACGGCCTTTGCCGACCTCGGCTTTGATGTGGACATGGGCCCGCTGTTCCAGACCCCCGAGGAATGCGCGCGCCAGGCGATTGAAAACGACGTGCACGCGGTGGGTGTGAGCACGCTGGCCGCCGGCCACAAAACCCTGGTGCCGGCCATCATTGCCGAGCTCAAGAAGCAGGGCGCCGATGACATCATCGTCTTTGTCGGTGGCGTGGTGCCGCGGCAGGACTACCAGATGCTGTATGACGCAGGTGTGAAAGGCATCTACGGCCCCGGCACGCCGATCCCAGCCAGCGCCAAAGATGTGCTCAAGCAGATCAAAAAGGCCATTGGGTGATCTCTAATTCAGCTCGCCTTAGGTCATTTCCCGTTCGCCCTGAGCTTGTCGAAGGGCCTATTTGTCCATGATGCATGGTTACATTAGTCACCCATTGCGGCAACAGTTGGTTGAAATCGCGTTGCAATGGGAACGTAGTTACAGCGTGCTTCCGCGGGTGGGTGATGCACTTTCTGAGTTTGATGCAGCAATGCTTGTCGGCCATACGCCAGAGACATTTTCGAAAGCGATGGTCGGTACTACCGCAGTCCAAAAAGGCTTTGATTTTTGCTGGGAATCAACTCGGTATCAGGTTAAACACAATCGACCGAGCGGCAAGAAGGGTTCCAAGGTTACAAATGCAGGCAATGTCACCACTAATTTTGAATGGGACATTTTGATTTATGTTTTGTACAACGAGTTTTTTGACATTCAAGAAGTTTGGCAATGGGATGTTGAAACCTATCAGAAGATGTTTGACTCAAAAAGTCAAAAACATATCAGCTTAAAAGATATGCAAAAAGGGAAGCCATTGTCATGAAGCCTTTTTACGTCTATCTTCTTCGTTGCGCTGATGATTCCTACTATTGCGGTCAAACTGACAGCATGGATAGCCGCTTGCAGCAGCATCAAGAAGGTCAAATCGGCTACACCTCAACTAGAAAGCCTGTGGAACTGGTGTGGCAAGGCGAGTTTGAAGCACGAGAAGGTGCGATTGCTTTTGAGCAGCAGATTAAGGGTTGGTCACGCGCCAAGAAAGAAGCATTAATTGCTGGTGATTGGGATCGCATCAAGATGCTGGCCAAATCTTCCCGTTCCGTTCGGGCTGAGCTTGTCGAAGCCCAAGTCAGCCCTTCGACAAGCTCAGGGCGAACGGATGGTGGCTCAGGGCGAACGGAG
>PHCO01000084.1 GCA_002842265.1 Betaproteobacteria bacterium HGW-Betaproteobacteria-18
TGGACTGTTGATCTTTAGCGGCCAGGCAGGCGCAGGGGAGTTGGTCCCGAGCGAGGAAGGCGATCTGGCCTGGATCCCGCTCGGGGATGTGGACAAGTTCCCTCTCCTGGATGATGTCCCGATCCTGCTGGACAGGATTCGCGCGACAGGCCCGGGTGAGGCCCCCTTTTCGGCGCGTTCTTTTTTAGATGCGAAAGGGCGCTTGCAGGTTATTTTTGACGAATAACCATCTGCGTTTTTGGTGGGGCTGAGTCGTACGTTTTACTGGAAGAGCATGCTGGATGCCGGTGTCATGAAAAGTGGCTCCGAAATTACCAAAAATGAAGACGTAATTCACGTAAATTCGCGTCACCATTGAGTTTTCAGGCAAAAAAAAGCCCAACTGATATCAGTTGGGCTTTTGCGATATGGTGGTGGTAGGTGGACTTGAACCACCGACATCAGCATTATGAATGCTGCGCTCTAACCAACTGAGCTATACCACCGACAGGGCGAGATTATAGCGATTTGCCGACCGTGTTTTTGCGCAAGCTGCAGTTCATTTGTGCGTAAAAACGGCCTTGCGTTTGTTGACAAACGCGTCCATGCCTTCTTTTTGATCCGAGGTGGCAAACAAGGCGTGAAACAGGCGGCGCTCGAACATGATGCCGTCGTTCAAGGTGCCTTCAAAAGAGCGGTTGACCGATTCCTTCACGGCCATCACGGCCACTTGCGAGAACTCGCTGATCAGCAGGGCCGCACCCAGCGCCTCGTCCATCAGCTTGTCCAGCGGCACCACGCGGCTCACCAGGCCGGCGCGTTCGGCTTCATTGGCATCCATCATGCGCCCGGTCAGCGCCAGGTCCATGGCCTTGGCTTTGCCCACCGCGCGCGGCAGGCGCTGCGTGCCACCGGCGCCGGGGATGATGCCCAGCTTGATCTCGGGCTGGCCAAAGCGGGCGTTGTCGGCGGCGATGATGAAGTCGCACATCATGGCCAGCTCGCAGCCGCCGCCCAGTGCAAAACCACTCACCGCGGCGATCACGGGTTTGCGCACGGCGCGAATTTTTTCCCAGTTGCGGGTGATGAAATCGTCTTTGTAAACGTCGGCAAAGGTGAAATTGGCCATGCCGCCAATGTCGGCGCCGGCGGCAAAGGCTTTTTCACTGCCGGTGATGATCATGCAGTGGATGGCAGTGTCTGCATCCATGGCATGCAGGGCAGCGCCCAGCTCGGTCATGAGCTGGTCGTTGAGCGCATTGAGCTGTTTGGGACGGTTCAGGGTGATGATGCCCACCTTGTCGGCTGCGGTGCGGACGGTGATGAGTTCGTAGGTCATGGGGTCTCCTGTAAGAAAAAAATTTGGAAATCAAGCGGATACTTTGTTGTCGAGCCAGGCATTGACGCGTTTTGGGTCTTTCACCGCGAGTTTGACACTGCGCACCGTGCTTGGCAAATTCAACGGCAGCGTCAGCAGGCGCTGGTCACGGGCAATGAGTGCCTGGCAGGTCGTGGCCGTGCCGAGGTAAAGGCTCAAATCGTCGAGCTTGTTCAGTCGCCAGCGCTGGTTTGTTTTGGTTGGCCCAATTTCCACGCCCAACCACTCGTCACCTGCGGCAAAGCCAGCCAGTTCGGCGGCGCTGCCGCGCAGCACCCGTTTGATCTGGATGCCTTGCTGCTCATTCACCTGCAATCCCAGCTGATCATTGCATGAGGCGCTTTCTTCTTCATAGCCAATGCCATGTGATTCAAGCAGTTTTTTGAGTGGCAAGTCATGGGTGCCATGCGCCCACTGCTGCAATTGAGCCGCAAACGATTGGCCTGACAAGTCAGACAGCACCGCCAGCAGGTCATCTTCTTGCATCGCGCCGCCGTCGCAGCGCTGCCACAGCGCACGCATCACCGCATCCAGGCTGGTTTTGTCACTTTGACGCAAGCTCAAGTCCAGGCACAAGGCCACCAGAGAACCCTTGGTGTAGTAACTCACCGTGGCGTTGGCCGTGTTTTCATCCTGCCGGTAGTACTTGACCCAGGCGTCAAAGCTGGCTTGCGCCACGCTTTGCACCTGGCGCCCGGGTGTTTGCAGCACCTGGTTGATGGACTTAGTCAGTAGCTTGAGGTAGTGCGCGTTGTCAATCAGCTTGGCGCGGCGCAGCAGCAGGTCATCAAAATAACTGGTAAACCCTTCAAAAAACCACAGCAGTTCGGTGTAGTTCTCCTGTGCGTAGTCGTAGCGGGCAAATTCTGCCGGGCGCAGGCGCTTGACGTTCCAGGTGTGAAAGTACTCATGGCTGATCAGGCCGAGCAGGGTGGTGTAACCGTCCGATGGCTGGCCTGTCGCGGCTTGCCCCAGGCGCGGCAAATCGGCGCGTTTGCAAATCAGTGCGGTGGCGTTGCGGTGCTCCAGCCCACCATAGCCGTCATGCACGGCGTTGAGCATGAAAAGGTAGTGTCGATGAGGCGCCTGCGGTTTTTTGCGACCATGCCAAAAGCGGATTTCTGCCTCGCAAATGGCCTGGGTATCGGCCAGCAGGCGCGCGCCGTCAAAGCTGGACGGTGCCCCCGAAACGATGAAGCGGTGCGGGATGCCTGCGGCCACAAACTCGCCACACCAAAAGGCGCCGAGTTCGACCGGGCTGTCCACCAGTTCGTCGTAGCTGGCAGCCAGGTAGTCGCCAAAACCGCGTTTTGAGATGCGTTTCGCGGTCAGCGCGGTGGCGGCCTGCCAGTCCTTGGGCAGGCCCTCGTCAGCCAGCGTCAGCTGGTGCGGCGCGTCTTCCTGGCCGTGCACGCGCAGGCACAGGCTGGTGCCGTTGAAAAACCCGCGCTGGGTGTCGAGCCAGGCAGTGCGCACCGAATTGTCGAAGGCATAGACCTCATAGCTGAGCACCAGCGCATTGCCCGCCTTGGCGTGGATTTGCCAGCTGCATTTGTCGCGCTGGGTGATGGCCACTGGTTTGTTGCCCTGGCGTGCTTGCAGGTGTTGCAGGTTTTTGGAGAATTCGCGCACCAGGTAACTGCCCGGAATCCACACCGGCAAACTCACCACCTGGTCGGCGGTGGGCTGGGTGATGGTCAGCGTGACTGCAAACAAATGGGCGTGCAGGTCCAGTGCCCTGACCACGTAACTCACGTCGCCGATGGCGGCGATGCTGTTGGAATCCAGCGAGGAGCGCATTAATTCAGGCGTTTTTCAACCTGGTCGGCGCCAATGGCACCGGGCACGCGGCTGCCGTCGGCAAAGACCAGCGTCGGGGTGCCGGTGATCTTGAACTTGCGCCCCAGCTCCACATTGCGGGCAATCGCCGCGCTGTCGCAGCTGGCGGCGGCTGGCGGCACATCGCGCACCATCCAGTCCAGCCAGGCCTTGGCCTTGTCTTTGGCGCACCAGATATTTTTGGATTTATCGGTGGAGTCGGCGCCCAGGATCGGGTACAAAAACAAGTGAACCGTCACGTTGTTGATCTTTTGCAAGTCTTTTTCAAAACGCTTGCAGTAGCTGCAGTTGGGGTCTTCGAACACCACCAGTTGGCGTTTGCCGTTGCCGCGCACGATGGTGAAGGCATCCTTGAAAGGCAGGGATTCAAAGTTGATGGCGGTGAGCTTGTCCACCCGTTCTTCGGTCAGGTTGCGCTTGAGCCGGGTGTCTATCAAATTGCCCTGCACCAGGTAATTGGCTTCGGCATCGGTGTAATAAATGTCGGTGCCGTTGACGCGCACTTCAAACAGGCCGGGCATGGGCGTTTTGCTTACTTCGTCGATCTTTTGCAGTTGCGGAATGCGCTCGCCCAGATTTTTGCGGATGGTGGCTTCTTGCGACCAGGCGCTGCTGGCGGCCAGCAAGGTGCAAGCGATCAGGGAAGTGAGGAATCGTTTCATGGGTGTCCAGTAATGAATCAAGCCTGGTCAGACCGGCCTGAGGAAAATAAGTTCTTTGATTTGCGTTTCAGGCGTCTCAGATGCCCATGGCCTGGCGTGCCGCCCAGTGTTTGGTGAGTCCCAAATGCTCAAAGCCCTGCATCCCCAAATTACGCAACTTTTGCCAGCCAATGCCTGGCTTGTCAAACAACTGTTGCAAGGCCGTCATGGCAGCGTCGGTGGCGGTGACCTCGGTTTTTCGTGCGCGCTCGTACTGGCGCAGCAGCTTGGCATCGCTCACCGGCCGCCAGTAAGCGCGGCTGTGCAGGATGTGGGTGAGTTCGGCCACATCGCCCAGCCCCAGGTTCAGGCCTTGGCCGGCCAGCGGATGCACGGTGTGCGCCGCGTCCCCTGCCAGCGCCCAGGCCTGGCCGTTGGTGACGCCAACCCAGCGGCTGGCCTGTGCCGACTGCAGCGGCCAGGCTTTGCGCGGGCTGGTCAGGGTGACCTTGCCCAACACGCCTTCGCTGAAGTGCGCAACCTGTTCACAAAAGGCGTCTTCGCTTTCATCGAGCAACTCCAGCGTGCGGCCGTCGCGCACCGACCAGACCATGGCCACGGTGTTGCCCTGCGCACCGTTGAGCGGCAAGAAGGCCAGGATTTCACCCTGGGTGAACCACTGGCGCGCCACCTGGGCGTGCGGTTTTTCACACTGCAGCCGTGCTGCAATGGCGTGCTGCGGGTAGCGCGTGGCGGCGAATTCGACGCCGAATTCCTCCCGCGTGCGGCTGGCCTTGCCTTCGCACACCACGGTCAGGGTGGCCGGGCGGGGCGCGTCAAGCAGTTCAATATGCGGCTGAAAGCGCACTGCGTCGCGCAACTGGGCTTCCAGCGTGGGCACGTCCACAATCCAGGTCAGGGCGGGCACTGCCAGCTCGGTGGCAGAAAAATTGACGGCACCACCATCGTCGCCCTTGACCTGCATGTCCAGCACCGGTGTGGCGTGTGCGTCGTCGGGCCAGCAGCGCACTGATTCGAGCAGGGCTTTGGACTTGGCGTTGAGCGCATAAGCCCGCACGTCGGGCTCGGCGCTGACTGGCAGTTGGGGGGCATAGAGGCCAATGCGCAGCCGGTCGCGCGCCAGCAAAAGCGCCAGCGCGTGCCCCACAATGCCGCCGCCGCGAATGCAAATATCAAAATGATGTGTCATGCCGCGGATTGTAGAAGCGCGCCCGGGCGCGTCGCTGGGCCGCCAAAAAACCGCATCGCATACACTCACCCCCTTGTTTTTGATGGTTTTCAGGGCATTTGGCGCGCCTATTTCGCGGCCTGACCTCATTAAAGTTTGTTTTAGGATTTGTTATGAAATGTGGCATCGTGGGCTTGCCCAACGTCGGTAAATCAACCCTGTTCAACGCGCTGACCAAGGCCGGTATTGCGGCTGAAAACTACCCCTTTTGCACCATTGAGCCCAATGTTGGCATTGTCGAAGTGCCCGACTCGCGGCTGGACGCTTTGTCGGCCATCGTGCACCCGGAGCGGGTGCAGCGCGCCATTGTCGAGTTTGTCGATATTGCCGGTCTGGTGGCGGGTGCCAGTACCGGTGAGGGCTTGGGCAACAAGTTTCTGGCGCACATTCGCGAGACCGACGCCACCATCAACGTGGTGCGCTGCTTTGAAGACGACAACGTGATTCACGTGGCCGGCAAGGTGGACCCGATCTCTGACATTGAAGTGATCCAGACCGAACTCTGCCTGGCCGACCTGAGCACGGTGGACAAGGCGCTGGCGCGCTACCAGAAAGCGGCCAAATCGGGCGGCGACAAGGAAGCCGCCAAGCTGGTGAGCATTCTGGAGCGTTGCCAGGCGGCCCTGAACGAAGCCATACCTGTGCGCTCGCTGGACTTCAGCAAGGAAGAACAGCCGCTTTTGAAACAATTCTTTCTGATCACGGCCAAGCCCGCCATGTTTGTTGCCAACGTGGCTGAAGACGGTTTTGAGAACAACCCGTTTCTGGACCGCCTGACGGCCTATGCCACCGCGCAAAACGCACCCGTGGTGGCGATTAGCGCCAAGCTGGAGGCCGAAATGGCCGACATGAGCGACGAAGACCGGCTGATGTTCCTGGAAGAAATGGGGCTGCATGAGCCGGGCCTGAACCGCCTGATCCGCGCCGCCTACGATCTGCTGGGCCTGCAGACCTATTTCACGGCAGGCGTCAAGGAAGTGCGCGCCTGGACCATCCACAAGGGCGACACCGGGCCGCAGGCGGCGGGCGTGATCCACACTGATTTCGAGAAGGGCTACATCCGCGCCCAGACCATTGCCTACGACGACTTCATTGCCTACAAGGGTGAGCAGGGAGCCAAGGATGCCGGCAAAATGCGCGCCGAAGGCAAAGACTATGTGGTCAAGGACGGCGACGTGATGAACTTCCTGTTCAGCTCGTAATGAGTGCTGGACGTCAACCACGTTCCCGGATTGCGCTTCGCTGCATCCGGGCTACAACTTGTCTGGTCCCGTAGCCCGGATGTCATCCGGGTTGGCTTTTTCTAGCCGCCAAAAGCCCCCATCAGCGCCGCCGTCATGGTGATGTAGCGCGCGCATTTGCCAATGGCCATGTAGCCCAGGCAGGGCCAGAATGGCAGCTTGAGCCAGCCCGCCACGGCGCACAGCGGGTCGCCCACCACCGGTAACCAGGCCAGCAGGCAGGCCTTGGGGCCAAGCCGCTCCAGCCAGGCCAGTGCGCGCAGGTGGTGTTTGGAGTGCTGGTATTTGTCCACCACTTTGTGCGACGCCAGCCCCATCCACCAAGTGACGGCGCCGCCCAGTGTGTTGCCGACCGTGGCCACGGCAATGGCGGGCCAGAACAGTGACGGATTGAGTTCCACCAGGCCGAACACCGCGGGCTCCGAGCCCAGTGGCAGCAGGGTAGCCGACACGAACGCCACCACAAACACGCTGCTGAGCCCATATTTGGGCAGCGCCAGCAGGGTGAGAAGGTGTTCGATCCAGAGTTCCATGGGTGACGCAGTATAGGTTTTGTAATCAAGATGCCAGGATCGGTGGCGATTTCGGTTGCTGAAATTTTGGGCAGCTAGAATCCCTTATCCCCAATCCCCGTGTTGCTTATTTTTTCTCTTGCACTTCCATTTGCTTTGAACGCTTTCGCATGAACATCGGCCCCTACGTTTTGCCCAACCGCTATTTTGTCGCCCCCATGGCGGGCGTGACGGACCGGCCGTTTCGCCAGTTGTGCAAGCGCCTCGGTGCGGGCTACGCCGTGAGTGAAATGGTGACCAGTCGGCCCGATTTGATGCGTTCGCTCAAGACCTCGCAGCGCGCCAACCACGACGGCGAGCCCGGCCCCATTGCCGTGCAAATTGCCGGCACCGATGCGCCCACGATGGCCGACGCAGCGCGCTACAACATCGACCGCGGCGCCCAGATCATCGACATCAACATGGGTTGCCCGGCTAAAAAAGTGTGCAACAAGTGGGCCGGCTCGGCCCTGATGCAGGACGAGGCGCTGGCTTTGAGCATTGTGTCGGCCGTGGTGCAGGCCTGTGCCCCGCTGGGCGTGCCGGTCACGCTCAAGATGCGCACCGGCTGGTGCCAGGCTTCCAAAAACGCGGTGCAACTGGCCATGGCAGCCGAGTCAGCCGGCGTGCAGATGGTCACCGTGCATGGCCGCACCCGCGAGCAGGGCTACCGCGGCAGCGCCGAGTACGACACCATTGCGTCCGTGAAAGCCGCGCTGCGCATTCCCGTGGTGGCCAATGGCGACATCGACAGCCCCGAAAAAGCCCGAGCCGTGCTGGCAGCCACAGGCGCTGACGCGGTGATGATCGGCCGCGCGGCACAGGGCCGGCCCTGGATTTTTAGGGAAATCGCGCATTTTCTGGCTACGGGCGAGCACCTGGCGCCGCCGCTGGTGGCCGAGGTCAAGCAACTGCTGCTGGCCCATTTGCAAGACCATTACAGTCTGTATGGCGAATTTATCGGCGTGCTCAGTGCGCGCAAGCACATTGCCTGGTACGTTCGTGCGTTGCCCGGAGGCGAGGCGTTTCGCGCCCACATGAACACGCTGACAGATTGCCAGGCCCAGTGGGCTGCCGTGGCCGATTTTTTTGATGAACTCAATGTGTGCGTGGATCGCCTGCCCAAGCCGGTACCAGCGCCGCATGAGATGGACAATGCATTCAATAACAACATGGAGACCCTTCAATGAAACCCTTGCACATTGCAGACTGTGTGCGCAGCAATCTGGAAAATTACCTGACCGATCTGGGCCATAGCGAGCCCAATGGCATGTACGACATGCTGCTGGCGGTGGTGGAAAAACCGCTGCTCGAAGTGGTCATGCAGCGCGCTGACCACAACCAGTCCAAAGCCGCCCAGTACCTCGGGCTGAACCGCAACACCTTGCGCAAAAAATTGCTGGAGCACAAGATGATTACCTAGCCCGATAAGTCATCGCGAGGCCATAGGCCGCGGCGATCCATGCATCCTGGATTGCCGCGCTGCGCTCGCAATGACGAATTTTTGGACCTTTTATCAACTTACTCACTTTTATTCCCATGAACGCTCTTATTTCTGTCTCCGACAAAACCGGCATCGTTGAATTTGCCCAGGCCCTGCACGCGCTGGGCATCAAACTGTTGTCCACCGGCGGCACCGCCAAACTGCTGGCCGACCAGGGCCTGCCCGTAACCGAGGTGGCCGAAGTCACCGGTTTCCCCGAGATGCTCGACGGCCGTGTCAAAACCCTGCACCCCAAGGTGCATGGCGGCCTGCTGGCGCGCCGTGACGTGCCTGAGCACATGGCGGCGCTCAAGGCCTACGCCATCGACACCATCGACCTGCTGGTGGTCAACCTGTACCCGTTCGAGGCCACCGTGGCCAAGGCCGGTTGTACGCTCGAAGACGCCATCGAGAACATCGACATCGGCGGCCCGGCCATGGTGCGCAGCGCCGCCAAAAACTGGAAAGACGTGGCGGTGCTGACCGACGCCTCACAGTATGCGCAAGTGCTGGCCGAGTTGAATAACGGTGGCCTGACGCTCAAGACCAAGTTTGCCCTGAGCGTGGCGGCGTTCAACCGCATCAGCCAGTACGACGGCGCCATCAGCAATTATTTGTCATCGATCACGTTCGAGGAAAGTGCCAGCACGCCGGTGCGCAGCCTGTTTCCGGGCCAGTCCAACGCCAACTTCATCAAGCTGCAAGATCTGCGCTACGGTGAAAACCCGCATCAGAGCGCCGCCTTTTACCGCGACCTGTACCCGGCCCCGGGCTCGTTGGTGACTGCGGTGCAATTGCAGGGCAAGGAGCTCAGCTACAACAACATCGCCGATGCCGACGCAGCCTGGGAATGTGTCAAGAGTTTCGACACGCCGGCCTGCGTCATCGTCAAGCACGCCAACCCCTGCGGCGTGGCCGTGGGTGTTGATTCGCTGGAGGCCTACAGCAAGGCCTTCCAGACCGACCCCACCTCGGCCTTTGGCGGCATCATCGCCCTCAACTGCCCGCTCGATGAACGCGCCGCGCTGCAAATGTCCAAGCAGTTCATTGAAGTGTTGATGGCGCCCAGCTTCACGCCCGAAGCACTGGCCGTGTTCAAGACCAAGGTCAATGTGCGCATCCTGCAAATTGCCCTGCCACCGGGTGGCAGCAGCGACTGGGACAACGGCCGCAACGCCATGGACATCAAGCGCGTCGGCTCCGGCCTGCTGATGCAGACGGCTGACAACCACATCCTCACGCTGGTTGACCTCAAGGTGGTCACCAAAGTGCAACCCACGCCAGAGCAATTGCAGGACCTGCTGTTTGCCTGGACCATTGCCAAGTTCGTCAAGAGCAACGCCATCGTGTTCTGCAAGGGCGGCATGACCATGGGTGTCGGTGCGGGCCAGATGAGCCGGCTCGATTCGGCGCGCATTGCCAGCATCAAGGCCGAGCATGCGGGCTTGAGCCTGAAGGGCACCGCGGTCGCCAGCGATGCCTTCTTCCCGTTCCGTGACGGACTTGATGTGGTGGTGGATGCCGGCGCCACCTGCGTGATTCAGCCGGGCGGCTCGATGCGCGACCAGGAAGTGATCGATGCCGCCAATGAGCGCGGCGTGGCCATGGTCTATTCAGGCGTGCGCCATTTCAGGCATTGAACACTGCGCCTCATCTGTCAAATGTCCAGAAATCGACGCTGACCCACATCCCAAGCTCTGCTGGCAGCATTGTGCTGCCCACCGACGTACGGATTAGTTCATAAGCTCGGATTCAACGCTATCAACAGGAATTGACTTGGACGAAATAAATCAACAAATCGTCGCTATGCTGAGTTGCGACTCTCGCATGTCGGCAACGGAGATCGGCAAGAGGGTACACCGCTCGCGTGTAGCGGTACAGAACCGTATATCAGCTCTCATTGCAAGCGGTGAGATCACAGGCTTCGGGATAACACTCAAGTCGAAAGCGCTGCCAGTACTCTTCGAGGTTGCTTTCAGTCCTATCGGAGCATGTGACGTGATAGTTCCACGATTCCGTAAAAAACACCACATCATCAAGGCATGGTCAGTAACCGGGAGTGCCGATCTTTTCATATGGACAGAAGCCGGTGAAGCCAATGAGGTTCACGCAATGCGCAATTTCCTTCTGAAACAACCAGAGGTGGCACGGGTGTTAACTCATACGATCGTCAACACATATGGCTGAATTTTGGTAGCAAGTCATGTTTCGTAAGGCATTACTTGCGAAACATAAGTGACAACGCACGTACCGTTAGCGAAGGCTATATGATCAACCAATAGCATTAGAACTCCTTGAAAAAATTGGAGTTTTAATGCTACTACACACTCGAAAAGACGTAAAAACTATCTCGCAGGAATCATGGAAATACAAGGTATTCCACGACTTTGAGGCGATCGTTACAGACCCCGGAAAAGCGTTTCCCTGCACTCTTGGCGTAGCAGGGTTTGCCGCAGACCAATTGCGCTTTGCTTTCATAGAGCATGATGTGATGTCTGCTACCGCAGCAGAGCAACTCGCCGCGACACTGCAGACCTTCGTGCCAAGCGCCCGTAGTTTTGGAAAGAACACATCGCTTGTAGTGTTCTTTACAGAAAGCCGTGACATAGGCACAGAAAGGTACAAAGATATCTTCTGGAGTCTCCTCAACAAGTTGCATGCGCTTGATGCCAGACCATGGCCAGCAACAATTCCACGCAATTCCAATGACAAGGACTGGGAATTTTCATTCGCTGGGGAACCAATATTCGTCGTCTGCAACACGCCTTCACACAAAGCGAGAATGAGCCGCTACGCAAGTACTTTCATGATTACCTTTCAGCCTCGATGGGTGTTCGATGGCGTGATTGGAACAAATGCCCCAAACTCGGACAAGATAAAACGGGAAATCAGGCGGCGACTCCATATCTTTGACTCGATTCCACCATCGCCCGACTTGGGCGCATACGGAGACTCTGACAATCGCGAATGGAAACAATATTTCCTCGGGGATGACAACAAGCTAAAGGAAGAATGCTGCCCGTTTCATCACCATAGCAGTGCCCAAAGGCCAACCGTCCAGAAGACAAGCCTTGTGAAGCTACCCATCGCTATTCAAAGTCTTCTCCCACCAACAGGCTCGGTAGAAGTACAAGTGGACACCCCATTTCGAACCCACACACTACACCAGCACAAAACCGACGAAACACTGCACATCGTCCAAGGAGAAATCCACTTTCAGTTAGACGGGGCAACGATACGCTGCAAAGCAGGGGATCGGCTACTACTTCCAGCGAATACGCCGCACGCATCAACTGCAGGCGAGGATGGTTGCTTGTACGTGATTGCTACACGCTTGGTTCCAGAGCGTAGCGTCCAATCCAAAGAAACAGAGGCTGAACATGTCTGATAACGACGAAAAGAAAAAAATTGGAGTGGTGGTGGCTACGGCAATGTCTGTAACCATCGTAGTGGGAGCTGGCCTGCTGGCTCTTCCGGGATTGAGTTACGCCCATGCCGGACGACTTGGGTACCTGCCATGGTTGATGGTCGCCGCACTGATGCTGCCTCTCCTAGAGATATTTGCCTACTTCGGCAAAACCAATCCCAGTGCGGGTGGAGTCGTGGGTTATGTGCGGATCAGCCTGGGTCACAGAATCGCGACGATATGCGAAATGGTCGTTCTGGGCACCTTTACTTTGGGAATTCCTGCCATCGCACTGATCGGGGCCGGATATCTCCAGCAGTACGCGGGGACCCTTTCAATAACTGGAGCAGCACTGGGGGTGGTGAGCATTGCATTCCTGGCGGGAGTAATTGGACTAAGAGTCTCGGGAGCCATTCAGACCGGCATTGCCATCGCAATCGTGGTGGGGCTGGTGAGTATAGGTACAGGCTACCTGATGACAGGACCAGCCATGATGCCTGCCGCACAGACTGGGGAAGCAACGCTGCAAGGTTCCTGGAGCGGCATCATTGCGGCAATACCCGTGGTTTTATTTGCCTTTACGGGATGGGAAATGACCGCCTTCCTGGCTGAGGACATGAAAGACCCCCAGCGTGACATACCCACCTCGATTTGGACCAGCTTCATTGTCGTTACCGCCCTATACCTCTTCATTGCCTGGGTGGTGGCAACCTATGCGACTCCAGACGATAACTGGAGACTCGCGCCTATCGTCCAACTGGCAAAAGGGTGGATAGGGAACATCGGCGCTCAATGGGTAGCCTTAATTGGCGCTTTGTTGGTGATGGATCATAAAAAACCGGTGGGCATCTTTTCGGAACGGGATTTCGTTCGCGAAGTTGCCA
>PHCO01000085.1 GCA_002842265.1 Betaproteobacteria bacterium HGW-Betaproteobacteria-18
GCTCGTCGCCATGGTCGGCGTAAAACGGCGCACCGGGCACAAAGGCCACGCCTTGTTTCACCGCAAACGGCAACAAATCCACCGCGCTCATGCCTTTTGGCAGGCATGCCCACAGGAACATGCCACCGGCGGGTGAGTTCCAGGTCAGGCGCGTATCCAACTCGGCCGCGTTGCTGTTGTCTGCTGCGGGCATCGGGCCAAAGTGCTCGGCCAGTGCGGCAAGCATGGCATCGCGTTGCGATTTGTAGAGCGCGCGGATGGTGGGCACGTGGCGATCCAGAAAACCGTCTTTCATCACCTCGGCAATCATGCGCTGGTTAAAGCCGGGGCTGTGCAGGTCGGAAGCCTGCTTGGCTTGCAGCAGTTTGGGGTAAACCGCTTTGGGTGCCACCACAAAACCCAGGCGAAGCCCCGGTGCCAGCACCTTGGAGAACGAGCCCAGGTAAATGCAGCCGTCGGGATTGCGCGCGGTCAAGGGCGCGGGTGGCGGCGCATCAAACCACAGGTCGCCGTAGGGGTTGTCTTCAATCAAGGGCAGGCCGCGTTCTGTGGCGAGTGCGCTGAGTGCGGCGCGGCGGCTTTCACTCATGGTGCGGCCGGTGGGGTTCTGAAAGTTGGGCAGCACGTACAGGAAACGTGCATCGTTGGCCTTTTGCGCCAGATCGTCGATGACCACCCCATGCTCGTCACTCGCCACGCTGACCACGTTCGGCTCCATTGGGATGAAGGCCATCACCGCACCAAGATAAGTGGGCGACTCGACCAGAATTTTGCTGTCCGCATCAATCAGCACCTTGGCCACCAAATCCAAGCCTTGTTGGCTGCCGGTGGTGATCAACACCTGGTTGGGGTCGACGTGCCACGGCAGCATAGCGGCCACCATCTCGCGCAGCGGGCCAAAGCCTTCACTGGCGGCGTACTGCAGCGCACCGGCCGGGTCTTCCTGCAACACTTTGATGCAGGCGGCATCGAACTCTGCCACCGGGAAGGTTTTGCTGGAAGGCAAGCCACCGGCAAAACTGATGATGCCGGGGCGTTCGGTCACCTTGAGGATTTCGCGGATCACCGACGGGTTCATGCGCGCGGCGCGGCGGGCCAACTGCCAGGGGGAATTGGGGGTGGTGTGGGTCATGATGATGTGGTCTTTGTCTCAAAAAGGGGGGGTGTTGTGGTGTGGGTATCGCGAACTGGCATTTTGCGGCCGATGGCCACTGTGGCGATCACGGCCAAGCCGAAGCCGATGGTCAGTGCGTCCAGCCGTTCACCCAGAATCGGCACGGCAAACAACATGCTCAAAAACGGTTGCAGCAATTGCACCTGGCTCACCCGCACCGTGCCGCCCAGCGCCAGGCCCCGGTACCAGGCAAAAAAGCCCAGCCATTGGGAGAACACCGCCACGTAAAAAAACCCCAACCATGCCTCAAATTTGATAGTTGCTTGCGGATATTCTGCGAGGGCTAGAGGCATATTGAGCGGTAAACCGATGACCAGCGCCCAGCAGATTACATGGTCGGCGCGCAGGCGTTGTGACAACAAAGCCCCCACGCCATAACCCACTGCGGCGCAGGCCATGGCCAGCAGCAGCAAGATGTCGGCACCCGCCAGCGTCAAGCCGCTTTGGCCCGAGCGCAACACGGCAAAGGTCACCACCAGCGCCGTGCCCAAACCGGCGCAGACCCAAAACCCGGCAGAGGGCCGCTGACGATGCAGCCAGGCGCCGACCAAGGCCGTGGCCAGAGGAACAACCCCGAGCATCACGCTGGCGTGAACAGCCTCCACATGGCGCATCGCCACCGACGAGAACATGGGGAACCCAAACACCACGCCCAGCGTGACCACGCACAGGGGCAACCAGTCGGTGCGTTTGGGCATGGGGGCGTGGGTAACCCACAAAAATACGATGGACAACAGCGCCGCCACCGTGGCGCGACCGGCAGAGACAAATACGCCCGACATTTGCGGCGCCTCGGGCGTGCCCACGGCCAGGCGGGTCAATGGCAGCGTCAGGGCAAAAATCACCACGCCAAGCGTGCCCAGCAGCAGGCCGTTGCGCACGGCGTGTGGATGAGGTGACATGCTGGTCGCTTTATTATTGGTAGCTGCTTGCGCTTTATTCATAGGGGATACGGGTGAATTGTTTTCATGTGCTGGTCATCCAGGCTGGGTTGGCGATCAGCACCGCAGCCAAGTGTGTTGAGGTTCATGACACGCACTTTAGTCTGAAAAGCAACACATTTGCAGTACACTTTAAAGAACAAATAATAAAACTGTGTTGTCGTTCAATCCAGCACAGATTAAACCCGCCCTCGTGGTGATAAGGAGCTTTCATGCTGGTCAAAGCCGCATCGCAATCTCTGGCTGAGCAGTTGGCCGAGCGGTTTGCCAAGCGCATTCACAGCCGCTTGCTGGCTCCGGGAACACGCCTGCCTTCCGTGCGCCAGTGCGCGCAACAGCAGGGCGTGAGCCCCAGCACCGTGGTGGCGGCGTATGACCGCTTGCTGGCGCAAGGGCTGGTAGAAGCCCAGCGCAACCGAGGGTTTTATATAAGAAACCAGGCGCTAGCTCTGGTAGATGCTTCGCAAGCAACTATTAAGTTACCAGCAAATAGCCAGCTAACAGCAAGCGCCACAGCGGCCCCAAACCTGCCGCATGTGCCGGTGGATGCCGCTGCCCTGATTCGCGGCATGTTTCACAGCAGCAGCGGTCAGCCCCAACCCGGCATGGGCGCGTTTCCACCCGAGTGGCTGCAGAGCAACTTCATGTCGGCTGCGGTGCGGCGCTTTTGCACCGGGGCAGAGCTCAAAGCCTTGTCATTGCACTATGGCGAGCCTGCTGGAGATGCCAGCTTGCGCCAGGCGCTGGCCAGCCGCTTGAGCGCCTTGGGCATTGTGGCGACACCGCAGCAGATCATCACCACGGTGGGGGCGACCCATGCACTGGACATCATCAGTCGCACCTTGTTGCGCGCCGGGGATTATGTGATGGTGGAAGAGCCTGGATGGGCGGTCGAATTTGCCCGGCTGGACGCGTTGGGCATGCGCATTTTGCCCGTGCCGCGCGGCTTGGACGGGCCGGACCTGACTGTGATGGCGCGATACGGCGAACTGCATCACCCGAAGTTGTTCATAAGTGTTAGCGTGTTCCACAACCCCACCGGCTATTGCCTGAGCGCAGGCAGCGCGCACCGCCTGTTGCAGTTGGCGCACCAGCATGACTTTTATGTGGTGGAGGACGACACCTACAGCCACCTGGTACCCGACCACGCTACCCGGCTGTGCGCACTGGACGGTCTGCAGCGCAGTATCTACGTGAGCGGGTTTGCCAAAATTCTGGCCCCCGGCTGGCGCGTGGGCTTTCTGGCCGCGCCAACGGCGTGGTCTGAGCGGCTGCTAGACACCAAGCTGCTCGGCACCCTGACCACGCCGGCGCTGTTTGAGAAAGCCCTTGCCTGGTGCATCGACCAGGGTCAACTGCGCCGCCACGCCCAGCAACTACGCGCCCGGCTGGATCAGGCGCGTTCTCGCAGCGTCAAACTGGCCCTGGCGCACGGCTGCACATTTGCCACGCCACCGGCCGGTTTGTTTGGCTGGGTTGACACCGGGGTGGATACCGATGCCTTGGCACAACGCATGCTTGACAAGGGCTACCTGCTGGCCCCTGGGGCGCTGTTCTACGCCAACCACGCACCAAGCACGCTGATGCGCATCAACTTTTGCACCACGCAGGAGGCAGTGTTCTGGCAGGTGTTTGCCGACGTTCGTGCCACCATCCGAGGGTGAAGCAGCCGAGGACGAGTGTCTTACCTACGCATTCGGCTGTATGCTTGGTTTGTGCTGCGATTTGATTTCGTTTTACGAAAGGTATTTGTATGACAAGTGTTGCTGTTTCACCCAAATTTCAAGTCGTCATCCCTAAAGATGTGCGCAAGCAACTCAATATCCAGCCCGGTCAGCGGGTGGATATGCGGGTTGAGGGCTTTCACATCGTGCTGCAGCCCGAGATTCCCATGTCGGCGCTGCGCGGCATGTGCCCTGGTATGGCTACCAATGTCCCCAACGACCCGGAAGGCCCCACTTGGCCCGGGGGTTGCGATCCGTTGCCTGAGCCATTTTGGGTACCGTTGAGCGAACGGTCATGAATATCGTTGATTCATGTGGTTGGCTGGAATACATTGCCAATGGCAGCAACGCAGACTTCTTTCATCCAGTCCTCTCGGATGAGACGCATTTGCTGCTGCCACGCCTGGTGGTGTATGAAGTGATGCGCCGTTTGGTGGTGCTGAAACAGGACTTTGCCGTTGAACCAACGCTCAAGGTGATGAGTCGGCTGCCATTGGTGGATCTGACGGTTGCGCAATTGGCTCAGGCTTGCCGGGCGTTGTTTATCAAGCCAAACCAGGTAAGAACACCTGAAAATTGAAAAGAAAGAAGTCATCATGAGCTCTGCAACCCGTCCCTTCAAGGTGCTCGGCATCCAGCAAATTGCCATTGGCGGCACCAGTAAAACGCGGCTGCAAAAGCTGTGGGTGGAGATGCTGGGGCTGCAGCTGACCGGCACGTTTCAGAGCGAGCGAGAAAATGTCGATGAAGACATTTGCGCCATGGGGGTCGGCCCGTTCAAGGTTGAAGTCGATTTGATGCAACCCATGGACATTGACAAAAAACCCGCTGTGCACGCCACACCATTGAACCACGTGGGCTTGTGGATTGACGACCTGCCCAAAGCGGTTGAATGGTTAACAAAGCAAGGCGTCCGCTTTGCACCCGGCGGCATCCGCAAGGGAGCCGCTGGTTTTGACATCTGCTTTTTGCACCCCAAGGCCAACGACGAATTTCCGATTGCCGGCGAGGGTGTGCTGATCGAGATGGTGCAGGCGCCGCCTGAGGTGGTGGCAGCGTTTGCCAAACTGGCGGCTTGAAAACGTCTGCCGAAACCCTTCGACCCTTCGCCAAGCTCAGGACAGGCCAAGCTCAGGGCGAACGGTCAGGCATTCACTCGGCCGAAGCCATTTTTGTTATTGCCCCCGTTTGGCCCGGGCGCGGGCCAGCGCTGCTTCGATCACAGCGCGTTTTTTGTTCAAAACAGCCGTATCTGTGTGCTGCGAGTGGGCGGCCAGGTCTGACAACTTGAGCACCGCTTTGGCTTCAAGCTTTTCATCATTTTCAAGCGCTTCACGCTGTTGCTTCAGGACATGAAATTCATAACGCCGACGGGCCTGCTCAGCCAGCGCGGGTGACCAGGCGGCCCAGCCCGTGGCTGCACCGCTGACATTTTCAATCTCGATGCAATCGACAGGGCACACCGGCAGGCACAGTTCGCAGCCGGTGCAATAGGGCTCGATCACGGTGTGCATCAGCTTGTTGGCGCCCATGATGGCATCGACCGGGCAGGCCTTGATGCACAGCGTGCAACCAATGCACCAGGCCTCATCAATAAAAACCACAGTGCGTGGTTCCTCGGTGCCGTTGTCAGGGTTGAGCGGTTTGGGCGCACGCCCGGTCAGCGCGGCCAGGCGCTGCACGCCTTCGGCACCGCCAGGCGGACACTGGTTGATGTCCGCGTTACCCTCAAACAAAGCCTGCGCGTAGCCAGCGCAGTCCGGATAACCGCAGCGCGTGCACTGCGTTTGCGGCAACACCGCCAGCAGTTCGGCGGCGCCGGGCTTCATCCGTGGCGCTGGGTCGGCCGCTTGCGTGCCGGTTTGGCAAGTTCAGCCACGCTGACAACTGCCTTGCTGACAGCCGCTGGCGCAGAAACCTTGCTGCGCGATTTGGCTTTGACCGCAGGTTTTTTGACCGGTTTGGGGGCCGCTCTGAGCACATTGATTTCAGCCGTGGTTGGCGCTTCGGGCAAAACAAAAGCCGGTGCTGGCTCTGGCTGCCCGGGTTCCGGGTTGGTCAGCACCGGAGCAGGTGAACTGGCTGCCATCACCGGGGTCTCTTCGACCGGTTTGGGCTGGTAGGCCAGAATGAAGGCCTTGACTTGTGGATAGACCACTTCACGCCAGCGCCGTCCGGCAAAAATGCCATAGTGGCCAGCCCCTTCAACCTCGATGTGGCGCTGGTTGGCCTTGTCCACTCCGGTGCAAATGGTGTGCACGGCGGCGGTTTGACCGGAGCCAGAAATATCGTCAAGCTCACCCTCGATGGATAGCAAGGCCGTGTCGCGAATGTCTTCGGGATGGACGCGTTCCACCTTGCCGTCGATGCCTTTGACATCCCAGCTGCCGCTGACCAGGTTGAACTCCTGGAACACCACCTTGATGGTGTCCAGGTAGTACTGCGCATCCATGTCCAGCACCGCGTTGTACTCGTCATAAAACTTGCGGTGGGCCTCGACACTGGCATCGTCGCCTTTGAGCAGGTCTTTGAAGTAGTCGTAGTGGCTGCGCGCATGGTTGCTGGGGTTCATGGCGACAAAGCCGGAGTGCTGCAAAAAGCCAGGATAGACCTTGCGCCCGGCACCCGGGAAGCGGGTCGGCACGCGGTAAATCACATTGTGCTCAAACCACTCGATGCTCTTGTTCATGGCCAGGTTGTTGACCGCGGTAGGTGACAGGCGCGCGTCGATCGGGCCACCCATCATGACCATGCTCAAGGGCGTGAGCTCGCCCCGGCTGGCCATCAGCGACACCGCAGCCAGCACCGGCACAGTGGGCTGGCAGACGCTCATCACATGGCAGTTGCCATAGCGGTTTTGCACATGGCGGATGAATTCCTGCACGTAATTGATGTAATCGTCCAGGCTGAAATTGCCCTCGGACAGGGGCACCAGGCGGGCATTGGTCCAGTCGGTGATATAGACCTTGTGGTCTTTCAGCATGGTCTTGACGGTGTCACGCAACAGCGTGGCGTAGTGGCCCGACAGCGGTGCCACGATCAGCACGGCGGGCTGGTCCTTGAGTTTGGTCAGCGTGTCAACGTCATCGGTAAAGCGCTTGAAACGGCGCAGCTCGCAAAACGGGTTTTTGAGTTCGATGCGTTCATGAATGGCGACTTCAACACCATCCACATCCACGGTGCGCAGGCCAAACTCCGGCTTTTCATAATCTTTACCCAGGCGGTGCAGCAGGTCGTAACCGGCTGAAATGCGTTGCGACAGGGGATGCTGCCCGAACATTGACAGAGGATTGCCATAGACCTTGGCTGCAGACTGCGCCAGATCAGTAAACGGCTCCATCAGCGAACGTTGGGTTTCGTAAAATTTGTAGAGCACGTGAAGTCACCTTTCAAGAAAATGTTGCAGTGCAATATAACAGGTCTGAGCCAGCCAAGATGATTAGTCAACTATCGTTGCTTCATTCTTCAATGATAAATGGGCATAGGGAGCGATTTGCGGGTAGCGGACGCGGCAGGTTTCAGCGAGGTGAAGGCGACTGTGTTGCCAATTGCCGGGCCAAATCACTCAAGACTTGGTAGGCTTTGCCGGCGCTGGCATTCCATTGCTGCACTGCCTGGCCCTGTTTGGAGACCAAAGTCGAGTCGCCACGGGCCGCCGGGCCGGTCAAAGCGCCTTGCGGCCCCAGCTTGACGATGTTGTTGACCGCGTTGTGCAACAGGGTGGCGCGCAGGTGCTTTACCAAGTGCGGCGGCATGCCACTGTGCTGCCAAAGTTGCTCGGCCAGGTCTTGCAACACCGGCAAAAAGTTGGTGGCAAAGACGGCCCCGGCGTGGTAGAGCAGCTTGTCTTCAGGGTTTAAATCAAAGCATTGGGCACCCAGTCGGGTCAAAAGTGCGCGCAATTCTGCCAGTGCCTGCACATCGCCTTCAAGTGCGCAGGGCGTGCCGGCAAATTGCTCCAGCGCAGTGTTTGGGCTGGCAAAACTGAGCAGGCAATGGGCACTGGCGACTCGCCAGCCTTTGTCCCGCAAGGGCTGGAGCGTGTCGGCGCCCAAGGCCCCGCTGGCATGAAAAGCCAGCGCCGGGCGCAGGTCGTTGCGTAGCGCCAAAGCCGCTGCCACGGGTGCGATCTGGCCGTCGGGCACCGCCAGCAGCCAAAGGTCAGCCGGGTGCAAGTCCTGCCAATGCAGCACGGCGCGCCCCGTCCCGATGAAGTCCACGGCGTGCTGCGCCGATGCAGCGTTGCGCGTCAGCACGTCTTGCACCTGGTACTGTCCCACCTGGGCCATCAGCCGCCCCAGCGTTTGACCTACTCGACCGCCACCGATGAGGTTAATGGTTTTCATGAAGAGTCTGGACTATTGCTATGGCCCGATGAAGTATGAACCGTTCGCCCTGAGCGCGTCGAAGGGCTTCGACAGGCTCAGCCCGAACGGAACTTAAAACATCATCGGGCCGAATCTATAAAGATAAAAAAATAGCTGCTTTTGCCCGTCATATCGGGGCCAGGCAGCTATTCGCTTGAAGAAGGTGGGGCTTACATCACTTTGGCAATGCTGGCGCAAACGTAGTCGATATTCTTGCTGTTCAACGCGGCCACGCACATGCGCCCGGTGTCGGTGCCATAGACGCCAAACTCATTGCGCAGGCGCACCATCTGGTCTTTGGAAAGGCCAGAGTAGCTGAACATGCCGATTTGCTGGGTGATGAAACTCATGTCCTGCTTGACGCCGGCGGCCTTGAGGCCATCGACCAGCTTTTGCCGCATGGCCTTGATGCGCACGCGCATCTCGCCGAGTTCGGCTTCCCACTGCGCGCGCAGCGCCGGGGTGCTCAGCACCGCGGTGACGATGGCGCCGCCATGGGTGGGCGGGTTGCTGTAGTTGGTGCGGATCACAATCTTGAGCTGGCTCAGCACCCGGCTCATTTCTTCCTTGCTTTCACACACCACACTCAGGGCGCCAACACGCTCACCGTACAAGCTAAAGCTCTTGCTGAAACTGGTGGCAACAAAAAACAGCAGACCGGCGGCGACAAATTTGCCAATGACGGCACCGTCCTCAGTCAGGCCATAACCAAAACCCTGGTACGCCATGTCCAGGAACGGCACCAGATTTTTGGCCTTGACCACCGCAATCACCTGGTCCCATTGGGCCGGTGTGATGTCGTAGCCGGTGGGGTTGTGGCAGCAGGCGTGCAGCACCACGACGGTGCCGGCAGCGGCGGCATTCAGGTCGGCCAGCATGCCCTCGAAATTGAGGCTGCGTGTGGCAGCGTCGTAATAGCGGTAAGACTCAACCGTGAAGCCGGCGTTGGTGAAAATTGCGCGATGGTTTTCCCAACTGGGGTCGCTGATCAGTACCTTGGCATCAGGGGTGAGGTATTTCAAAAAGTCGGCGCCCACTTTGAGGCCACCGGTGCCGCCGAGGGCCTGAATGGTGGCAATGCGGCCGGAGGTAACAGGCTCGCTGTCAGCGCCAAAGACCAGCGCCTTGACGGCGGCGTCATAGGCGGCAATACCGTCGATGGGCAGGTAGCCATGCGGCTTGGGGGCGTCCATCATGGCTTTTTCTGCGGCCAGCACACAGCCCAGCAAAGGCAGTTTGCCGTTGTCGTCAAAGTACACGCCCACGCCCAGATTGACCTTGGCGGGGTTGGTATCGGCGTTGAATTGTTCGTTCAAACCCAGAATCGGGTCGCGCGGGGCCATTTCGACAGCGGAAAAAAGTGACATGACAAAGTCCTTTGGTGGGTTGTGAAAGCACCCAGTCGGGCACTGGTAGAAACCCTGCATTTTACCGATGCGCGTGGTGCTATGGGCATATTCGCTAAACTGATTTTTTTTGAAAACCGTAGAACCGGGCTGGGAGAAAACAGATGGATCAAGTGGATTGTGTGGTGGTGGGGGCCGGTGTGGTCGGCCTGGCCGTGGCGCGCGCCCTGGCGCTGCAAGGGCGCGAGGTGCTGGTGCTCGAAGCTGCCAACGCCATTGGCACGGGCACCAGTTCGCGCAACAGCGAGGTCATTCACGCCGGTATTTACTATGCGCCGGGTTCGCTCAAGGCCCGCTTGTGTGTGCAGGGCCGGGCGTTGCTGTATGACTACTGCCAGGAGCGCGGCATCAACCATCGGCGCTGCGGCAAGCTGATTGTGGCGACCAGTTCAGCGCAAGTGGCCCAGTTGCAGGGCATCGCCGATCAGGCGCTGCGCAATGGCGTGGCTGATTTGCGGTTGCTGAGCGACGAAGAGGCGCGCCAGATCGAACCTCAACTGGTGTGCCAGGCCGCGCTGCTGTCGCCCAGCACCGGCATTGTCGATAGCCATGGCCTCATGCTGGCGCTGCTGGGCGATCTGGAAAACGCCGGGGGCGTTTTGGCGCTCAATTCACCGCTGGAAAAAGCGTTCATTGGGGCATCAGGGATCGAGTTGCATGCCGCTGACGGCACCCGACTGCAAGCCAGAACCGTGGTCAACGCGGCGGGTTTGCAAGCGCCAGCATTGGCGGCTCAATTTGCCGGACTCGACCCGCAGCACGTGCCGACTGCGTTTTACGCCAAGGGCAACTATTTCACGCTGGCCACGCGGGCGCCGTTCTCGCATTTGATTTACCCGGTGCCGCAAGCCGCCGGCCTGGGCGTGCACCTGACGCTGGACCTGGGCAATCAGGCCAAATTTGGACCCGATGTGCAGTGGGTCGATGCACCGGATGAGCTGACCGTGGACCCGGCGCGGGGCGACGGTTTTTACGCCGAGGTGCGCAAATATTGGCCGGGCTTGCCGGACGGCGCGCTGCTGCCCGGTTACGCCGGCATCCGCCCCAAGATCAGCGGCCCGGGCGAGCCCGCGCGCGACTTCGTGATTCAGGGCCCAAGCGAGCACGGCGTGCCGGGTCTGGTCAACCTGTTCGGCATCGAATCACCCGGTTTGACCAGTTGCCTGGCCATTGGGAACCTGGTCGCAAAATAATGGGGGTCAGATTCCAATTAATTTCTTGTCGTAGAAAAATATTTTGAATTAATTGGAATCTGACCCCAATTAAAAAGTCTTTTTGATCAAAGCCGCCGCCTGCCTGACCAAGCCCGGCCCCTGGTAAATCAGGCCGGTGTAAATCTGCACCACATCGGCGCCGGCCCTGATTTTGCTCACCGCATCTTCGGCGCTCATGATGCCGCCGACGCCGATGATGGGAAACTGCTTGCCTAAAGCGCCTCGCAGCTGGCTGATCACCTGGTTGCTCATTTGCAGAATGGGCGCGCCTGACAGGCCACCCGCCTCCTGCGCATGCGCCAGTCCCTTGACGGCGTCGCGGCTGAGTGTGGTGTTGGTGGCCACCACGCCCCAGGCGTTGTTGACTTGTCCCGCACTGTCGAGCCCATAGCGTTTCAGGGTCTGGGCGATCACGTTGATCTGATCCGTGTCCAGGTCGGGCGCAATTTTCAAAAAAATGGGCGTGCGTTTGCCATGCTGCTGCGCCAGCAACTCCCGGCGCTCGGAGATGGCGCTTAGCAAGCCGTCCAGCGCTTCATCGCTTTGCAGGCTGCGCAGGTTTTTGGTGTTGGGGCTGGAGATATTGACCGTGACGAAATCGGCATACGGATAGACCCCGTCCAGACAGGTCAGGTAGTCGTCGGTGGCGCGCTCGATGGGCGTGGCGGCATTTTTGCCAATGTTCAAGCCCAGCAGCATGGGCTGCGCGTCGGGCGAGCTGGATTGGCGCTGCTGGTACAGCCTGGATCGTTTTACGTTGGCGATAAATGCCGCCAGCCCGTCGTTGTTGAAGCCCAGCCGGTTGATCAGCGCACGCGCCTGCGGCAGGCGGAACATGCGCGGCTTCGGGTTGCCCGCTTGCGCCAGCGGCGTGACCGTGCCGACTTCGACAAAACCAAAGCCCATCGCACCCAGGCCGTCGATGCAGCGGGCGTTTTTGTCCAGCCCGGCGGCCATGCCCACGCGGTTCGGAAATTTCAGACCGGCCAGTGTGATGGGGTTGTTGACCCGCTGGCTGCCGTAGGCCCATTTCAAGGCGCTGCCCTGGGTATGCGCCAGTGATTGCAGCGTCAATTCATGGGCCGTTTCGGGGTCCAGGCTGAATAAAAACGGGCGGGCGAGGGCGTAGGGGACAAGAGCCATTGGATAATTCCATCAAATTTCAGGTATTTTCCCCGATCAACCACCTCAAGGATTCCACGATGGCCACACTTTCTCAAGATGAACTCAAAACCCTGGTGGGCCAGGCTGCCCTCAAGTACGTGGTACCGGGCGAGATAGTGGGTGTGGGCACTGGCTCCACGGTGAATAAATTCATTGAGGCGCTGGGCAGCATCAAGGACCAGATCAAGGGCGCCGTGTCGAGCTCTGTGGCCAGCACCGAGCGGCTGCAGGCGCTGGGCATCCGGGTCTTCGATGCCAACGACGTGGCCGAACTGGCGGTGTACATCGACGGCGCGGACGAGATCGACCCCCAGGGCTACATGATCAAAGGCGGCGGCGCGGCGCTCACGCGCGAGAAAATCGTGGCGGCCCAGTCGCGCCAGTTCGTCTGCATCGCCGATGAATCCAAGCTGGTGCAGACGCTGGGCAAGTACCCGCTGCCGGTGGAGGTGATCCCGATGGCGGCACAACGCGTGATGCGCCAGTTTGCGGCCATGGGCGCACATGCGCAGTTACGGCTCAGATATGACTCTCCTCTGGTGACCGACAACGGCCAGTACCTGGTCGATGTCACCGGCTTGCAAATCAGCGACCCGCT